>NZ_JAHZSO010000159.1:0-135207 GCF_028421345.1 Escherichia sp. S10b | reverse complement strand
GCTGTAGGTGCGGGAGAGGATGAACGGCAGCGGGGCGGGCAGGGCGATGTCGGTTTCACCGGGAAGGACCTTTGCACCGAGCAGGGGATTGACCGGATGGCCGGACGTCACTCCGCCGGGGCACACCGAACAGGCCACGCCGGTGGGGGCACCGATGCGCACCCCGGCTGAACCCTGGACAATGCTACCGCCATACTGCGTCATGTCGCCCTGACGCGCTGCCGGTTTTCCGCTCATCTGCTCATCCTTGTTTTATCGGGTTATTTGTCTGCTTCCAGGCAAAACCCTACAGATTTATAAGAAAGCCTTAAGTGAGATATCTGTCAGATAAGAACAATTAGGAAAATATTTATATATATTTCATGAATATATGTTTCGATTGGTATAACGATGTCTAAATATTCCTCTGAACATCTTCCTGATACAAAAAACCGCCAGCGTTTCCGCTGGCGGTTTTCAATGTATTCAAAACTCAGCAATCAATAAAAATCACCAGTTGCCTTTTCGGCCTGATCCATCCACACCGGTTTATCGCTGGTTTTCGACCAGACGCGATGCAGGTAGCTGTAAAAGCGGGCGCGGTCTTTCCAGAAAAGCATGAAAGGCAGCGCCAGAACGCCCGCTGCAACCGCATAAGTACGGCGTAAAAAGATAAGCCATGCAGGATATTCTCTGTAGAGTTCCATACTTTTCTCCCCCTTTTGTATCTACCCGGTGAATGGCACCGGAAAAATGAATTTGTTTATCTGATGAAAATAGTACCGCCTTTTGTGTAATTTTACTACTCATCCGACCACTTATTTTTGCTTATTGATGGTTTATTTACATTCATCCTGTAATTAAGTTACACAAAAGTTAAATTAATACTAAACATTAGTTAAATCATGGCTTTTGCCATTTTTATACTTTTTTTACACCCCGCCCGCAGATTTTTGCGAAATCTTTGCAGCCAGAATTCTACCCTTCCGGTATCACTTTTAGGCCACTGGAGGTGCACTGTGAGTGCAGGCGTGATAACCGGCGTATTGCTGGTGTTTTTATTACTGGGTTATCTGGTTTATGCCCTGATCAATGCGGAGGCGTTCTGATGGCTGCGCAAGGGTTCTTACTGATCGCCACGTTTTTACTGGTGTTAATGGTGCTGGCGCGTCCTTTAGGCAGCGGGCTGGCGCGGCTGATTAATGACATTCCTCTTCCCGGTACAACGGGCGTTGAGCGCGTACTTTTTCGCGCACTTGGCGTCTCTGACCGTGAGATGAACTGGAAGCAATATCTTTGTGCCATTCTCGGCCTGAACATGCTGGGGCTGGCGGTGCTGTTTTTTATGTTGCTCGGTCAGCACTATCTGCCGCTTAATCCACAGCAGTTGCCGGGGCTGTCGTGGGATCTGGCGCTGAATACCGCCGTCAGCTTTGTCACGAATACCAACTGGCAATCTTACAGCGGTGAAACCACGTTGAGCTATTTCAGCCAGATGGCTGGCTTAACGGTGCAAAACTTTCTTTCTGCCGCCAGCGGGATTGCGGTGATTTTTGCCCTCATCCGTGCGTTTACCCGCCAGAGCATGAGCACACTCGGGAATGCCTGGGTCGATCTGCTACGCATCACGTTATGGGTGCTCGTCCCTGTGGCGTTGTTGATCGCACTGTTTTTTATTCAACAAGGTGCGCTGCAAAACTTTCAGCCTTATCAGGCTGTGAATACCGTTGAAGGAGCGCAACAGCTGTTACCCATGGGGCCTGTAGCTTCTCAGGAAGCGATCAAGATGCTCGGTACTAACGGCGGTGGCTTCTTTAATGCCAACTCGTCGCATCCGTTTGAAAACCCAACCGCACTGACCAACTTCGTGCAGATGCTGGCGATCTTCTTGATCCCAACGGCGCTGTGCTTTGCCTTTAGTGAAGTGACGGGCGATCGCCGCCAGGGGCGCATGTTGCTGTGGGCGATGTCAGTGATTTTTGTCATCTGCGTAGGCGTGGTGATGTGGGCAGAAGTTCAGGGTAATCCTCATCTGCTGGCGCTCGGCGCAGACAGCAGCATCAATATGGAAGGTAAAGAGAGCCGTTTCGGCGTGCTGGTCAGTAGCCTGTTTGCGGTCGTGACTACGGCGGCTTCCTGTGGCGCGGTGATTGCGATGCATGATTCGTTTACCGCTCTCGGTGGCATGGTGCCGATGTGGCTGATGCAAATTGGTGAAGTGGTGTTCGGCGGTGTCGGTTCTGGTCTTTACGGCATGATGCTGTTTGTCCTGCTGGCGGTGTTTATTGCCGGGCTGATGATTGGTCGTACACCGGAATATCTGGGTAAAAAAATCGACGTACGCGAGATGAAACTGACTGCACTGGCGATTCTGGTTACCCCGACGCTGGTGCTGATGGGCGCGGCGCTGGCAATGATGACCGACGCCGGACGTAGCGCCATGCTCAACCCTGGCCCGCATGGTTTTAGCGAAGTGCTGTACGCCGTGTCATCCGCCGCTAACAACAACGGCAGCGCCTTTGCCGGATTAAGCGCCAACTCCCCGTTCTGGAACTGTTTACTGGCGTTCTGCATGTTTGTCGGTCGCTTCGGGGTGATTATCCCGGTGATGGCAATTGCCGGTTCGCTGGTGAGTAAAAAGAGCCAACCCGCCAGCTCCGGCACGCTGCCAACGCACGGCCCGCTGTTTGTTGGCCTGTTAATCGGCACCGTGTTGCTGGTTGGCGCACTGACCTTTATCCCTGCCCTGGCGCTTGGTCCGGTGGCGGAATATCTCTCCTGATGATATTGAGTGAGCACTGAATATGAGTCGTAAACAACTGGCGCTATTCGAACCAACACTTGTCGTTCAGGCGCTGAAAGAAGCGGTGAAAAAATTAAACCCGCAGGCGCAATGGCGCAATCCGGTGATGTTTATCGTCTGGATCGGCAGTCTGCTGACCACCTGTATTAGCATCGCGATGGCAAGCGGTGCGATGCCTGGCAATGCGCTGTTTAGCGCGGCAATTAGCGGCTGGCTGTGGGTCACCGTACTGTTCGCTAATTTCGCCGAGGCGCTGGCAGAAGGCCGCAGTAAAGCGCAGGCCAACAGTCTTAAAGGGGTGAAAAAAACTGCCTTTGCCCGCAAGCTGCGTGAGCCGAAATATGGCGCTGCGGCGGACAAAGTTCCTGCCGATCAACTGCGTAAAGGTGACATCGTGCTGGTAGAAGCTGGCGATATTATCCCCTGCGATGGTGAAGTCATTGAAGGCGGCGCATCGGTCGATGAAAGCGCCATCACCGGGGAATCGGCACCGGTGATCCGTGAATCCGGCGGCGATTTTGCCTCCGTCACCGGCGGCACGCGTATTCTTTCTGACTGGCTGGTGATTGAGTGTAGCGTTAACCCCGGTGAGACATTTCTGGATCGGATGATCGCGATGGTGGAAGGCGCACAGCGACGCAAAACACCGAACGAGATTGCCCTGACTATCCTGCTGATTGCTCTGACCATCGTCTTTTTACTGGCAACCGCCACGCTGTGGCCGTTTTCCGCGTGGGGCGGTAATGCCGTGAGTGTAACGGTACTGGTGGCGCTGCTGGTCTGTCTGATCCCAACCACTATTGGCGGCCTGTTGTCAGCGATCGGCGTCGCCGGGATGAGCCGGATGCTAGGCGCGAATGTGATTGCCACCAGCGGACGTGCAGTTGAAGCGGCAGGTGACGTTGACGTTCTGCTACTGGATAAAACCGGCACCATCACACTCGGTAACCGTCAGGCGTCGGAGTTTATCCCCGCGCAGGGCGTGGATGAAAAAACGCTGGCTGACGCCGCACAACTGGCTTCGCTGGCTGATGAAACGCCGGAAGGCCGCAGTATTGTGATCCTCGCCAAGCAGCGTTTTAACCTGCGCGAGCGCGATGTGCAGTCGCTCCATGCCACCTTTGTACCGTTTACTGCGCAAAGCCGGATGAGCGGGATCAACATCGACAACCGCATGATCCGTAAAGGTTCTGTCGATGCCATTCGTCGCCATGTTGAGGCTAACGGTGGTCACTTCCCTACCGATGTTGATCAAAAAGTCGATCAGGTTGCGCGTCAGGGAGCCACGCCGCTGGTGGTGGTGGAAGGTTCTCGTGTGCTGGGCGTTATTGCGCTGAAAGATATCGTCAAAGGCGGTATTAAAGAGCGCTTCGCGCAACTGCGCCAAATGGGCATTAAAACGGTGATGATTACCGGCGATAACCGTCTGACTGCCGCCGCCATTGCTGCGGAAGCGGGCGTCGATGATTTTCTCGCCGAAGCGACACCGGAGGCCAAGCTGGCATTGATTCGTCAGTATCAGGCGGAAGGCCGTTTGGTGGCGATGACCGGCGACGGCACCAACGATGCTCCGGCGCTGGCGCAGGCAGATGTCGCGGTGGCGATGAACTCCGGTACTCAGGCGGCGAAAGAAGCGGGCAATATGGTCGATCTCGACTCTAACCCGACCAAGTTGATCGAGGTGGTACATATTGGCAAACAGATGCTGATGACCCGTGGCTCGCTGACCACCTTCAGCATTGCCAACGATGTGGCGAAATACTTCGCCATTATTCCGGCGGCGTTCGCGGCAACGTATCCGCAGTTAAATGCGCTGAACATCATGCGCCTTCATTCGCCCGACTCCGCCATTCTCAGTGCGGTCATTTTCAACGCCTTGATTATCGTCTTTTTGATTCCTCTGGCGTTAAAAGGCGTGAGTTATAAACCGCTTACCGCTTCTGCCATGTTGCGCCGTAACTTATGGATTTACGGTCTGGGTGGGCTGCTGGTGCCGTTTATTGGTATCAAAGTCATTGATTTACTGCTGACCGTTTGCGGTCTGGTGTGAGGTTTACCATGCGTGGCTTACGTCCGGCATTATCGACATTTATCTTTCTGTTATTGATTACTGGCGGCGTTTACCCGCTGCTGACCACCGTGCTGGGGCAATGGTGGTTTCCCTGGCAGGCCAACGGTTCGTTGATTCGTGAAGGTGATACGGTGCGGGGTTCGGCATTAATCGGGCAGAATTTTACCGGCAACGGCTATTTTCAGGGTCGCCCGTCGGCAACGGCAGAAATGCCCTATAATCCACAGGCTTCTGGCGGGAGCAATCTGGCGGTCAGTAACCCTGAGCTGGATAAACAAATAGCCGCACGCGTTGCTGCATTACGGGCCGCTAACCCGGATGCCAGTACGAACGTTCCGGTTGAACTGGTGACGGCATCGGCAAGCGGGCTGGACAATAATATCACCCCGCAAGCGGCGGTCTGGCAAATCCCACGCGTGGCGAAAGCGCGTAATCTCAGCGTTGAACAGCTCACGCAACTGATCGCAAAATACAGCCAACAACCGCTGGTGAAATATATCGGCCAGCCGGTCGTCAACATTGTTGAACTCAATCTGGCGCTGGATAAACTTGATGAATAACGAACCCTTACGTCCCGACCCCGATCGTCTGCTGGAACAAACTGCCGCGCCGCATCGGGGGAAGCTGAAAGTTTTCTTCGGTGCCTGTGCAGGCGTCGGGAAGACCTGGGCGATGCTGGCAGAAGCCCAGCGACTGCGGGCGCAAGGGCTGGATATTGTGGTTGGCGTGGTAGAAACCCATGGGCGGAAAGATACCGCCGCCATGCTTGAAGGGCTGGCTGTTCTGCCGCCCAAACGCCAGGCGTACCGTGGGCGGCATATCAGCGAGTTTGATCTCGATGCCGCCCTCGCCCGCCGTCCGGCGCTGATCTTAATGGACGAACTGGCGCACAGTAATGCGCCAGGTTCTCGTCATCCTAAACGCTGGCAGGATATCGAAGAACTGCTGGAAGCTGGCATTGATGTTTTCACAACCGTCAACGTTCAGCATCTGGAAAGTCTGAATGATGTGGTCAGCGGCGTCACCGGAATTCAGGTACGGGAAACCGTGCCCGATCCTTTTTTCGATGCCGCCGACGACGTAGTGCTGGTGGACTTGCCCCCGGACGATCTGCGCCAGCGGCTGAAAGAAGGCAAAGTCTATATTGCCGGGCAGGCGGAGCGCGCCATTGAACATTTTTTCCGCAAAGGCAATCTGATCGCCCTGCGTGAACTGGCACTGCGCCGTACTGCCGATCGCGTAGATGAGCAAATGCGCGCCTGGCGGGGGCATCCTGGTGAAGAGAAAGTGTGGCACACGCGCGACGCGATCCTTTTATGCATCGGGCATAACACCGGCAGTGAGAAACTGGTCCGCGCGGCGGCGCGGTTGGCCTCGCGCCTTGGTAGCGTCTGGCACGCGGTGTATGTTGAAACCCCTGCCCTGCATCGCTTACCGGAAAAAAAACGTCGGGCAATTCTCAGCGCCTTACGTCTGGCGCAGGAGCTGGGCGCGGAGACGGCTACACTTTCTGATCCAGCGGAAGAAAAAGCAGTAGTGCGTTATGCCCGTGAACATAATCTCGGCAAGATTATTCTCGGTCGCCCGGCCTCGCGCCGCTGGTGGCGTCGGGAAACGTTTGCTGACCGACTGGCGCGCATCGCCCCCGATCTCGATCAGGTGCTGGTCGCGCTTGATGAACCACCCGCCCGCACGATTAACAACGCGCCGGATAGCCGCTCTTTTAAAGACAAGTGGCGGGTACAGATTCAGGGATGCGTGGTTGCCGCCGCGTTATGCGCCGTTATCACTTTAATTGCCATGCAGTGGCTGATGGCGTTTGATGCCGCCAACCTGGTGATGCTGTATCTGCTTGGCGTGGTGGTGGTGGCGCTATTTTATGGACGCTGGCCTTCGGTGGTTGCTACCGTCATTAATGTGGTGAGTTTCGATCTCTTTTTTATCGCCCCACGCGGCACGCTCGCTGTCTCTGATGTGCAATATCTGCTGACCTTCGCGGTGATGTTAACCGTCGGGCTGGTGATCGGGAACCTTACTGCGGGTGTGCGTTATCAGGCGCGGGTAGCCCGTTACCGCGAGCAACGCACACGGCACTTATATGAAATGTCGAAAGCTCTGGCGGTGGGCCGCAGTCCGCAGGACATCGCCGCCACCAGCGAACAATTTATTGCCTCCACGTTTCATGCCCGCAGTCAGGTGTTGTTGCCCGATGACAACGGTAAATTGCAGCCGTTAACACATCCGCAAGGAATGACGCCATGGGACGATGCCATCGCGCAGTGGAGTTTTGATAAAGGCCTGCCTGCGGGTGCGGGCACCGACACGTTACCCGGCGTGCCGTACCAGATTTTGCCGCTAAAAAGCGGCGAGAAAACCTACGGACTGGTGGTGGTGGAACCGGGGAATCTGCGTCAGTTGATGATCCCGGAGCAGCAGCGCCTGCTAGAGACGTTTACGCTGTTAGTCGCCAATGCGTTTGAGCGGCTGACGCTGACCGCCAGTGAAGAACAGGCGCGGATGGCAAGCGAACGTGAACAGATCCGCAACGCCCTGCTGGCGGCGCTTTCGCATGATTTACGCACGCCGCTTACGGTGCTGTTTGGTCAGGCAGAAATCTTAACGCTCGATCTGGCAAGCGAAGGATCGCCCCACGCCCGCCAGGCCAGCGAGATTCGTCAGCATGTGCTGAACACTACCCGACTGGTGAATAATCTACTGGATATGGCGCGAATTCAGTCCGGCGGCTTTAATTTGAAGAAAGAGTGGTTAACGCTGGAAGAAGTAGTCGGCAGCGCGCTGCAAATGCTGGAACCGGGTTTATCGTCGCCCATCAATCTTTCTCTGCCAGAACCGCTGACCTTAATCCACGTTGACGGGCCACTCTTTGAACGGGTGCTGATTAATCTGCTGGAGAACGCGGTGAAATATGCGGGTGCGCAGGCCGAAATTGGTATCGATGCCCACGTTGAGGGCGAAAATCTACAACTGGATGTCTGGGATAACGGCCCCGGTCTTCCGCCAGGCCAGGAGCAGACGATATTTGATAAGTTTGCTCGCGGGAATAAAGAGTCGGCAGTACCGGGGGTAGGGCTTGGACTGGCAATTTGTCGGGCGATAGTGGATGTACACGGGGGCACTATTACCGCGTTCAACCGACCGGAAGGTGGTGCCTGTTTTCGTGTTACACTTCCCCAGCAAACCGCTCCTGAACTTGAAGACTTTCATGAGGATATGTGACAAACGTTCTGATTGTTGAAGATGAACAGGCTATTCGTCGCTTTCTGCGCACGGCGCTGGAGGGCGACGGGATGCGCGTCTATGAGGCCGAAACGCTGCAACGCGGCTTGCTGGAAGCGGCTACCCGTAAGCCAGATTTGATTATTCTCGATCTCGGCCTGCCCGATGGTGATGGGATTGAGTTTATCCGCGACCTGCGCCAGTGGAGCGCGGTGCCGGTGATTGTGCTTTCCGCACGCAGCGAAGAGAGCGACAAAATCGCCGCGCTGGATGCCGGAGCGGATGATTATCTGAGTAAGCCGTTTGGCATTGGCGAATTGCAGGCCCGTCTGCGCGTCGCTTTACGCCGCCACTCCGCCACCGCCGCGCCCGATCCGCTGGTGAAATTTTCCGATGTTACCGTCGATTTAGCCGCCCGCGTGATTCACCGGGGTGAGGAAGAGGTGCATCTCACGCCGATTGAGTTCCGCCTGCTGGCGGTGCTGCTGAATAATGCCGGGAAAGTGCTCACCCAGCGCCAGTTACTCAATCAGGTGTGGGGGCCAAACGCGGTCGAACACAGTCACTATTTGCGTATTTATATGGGACATCTGCGACAAAAACTGGAACAGGATCCCGCTCGCCCCCGCCATTTCATTACTGAAACCGGTATTGGGTATCGGTTTATGCCATGAATGTTTATTCAATAAATGCGCTTAAATAATTATTAATTTATTATTAAACCTGCCAAAAATATTATTATTTGGCAGGTTTAATTTCTTAACGCAAATATAAAACACAAAATTACAACATTTAAATAACAAAACAGCATCTAATATGGCGCTATTCATAATTAATGATTTATTATTTGGGGTATGATCGTTTTTTGTTGATCTTCTTCACAGATTATAGCCATTTCATGGATAGAATAACTCTACCTTCAACTGACACAGCAAGAGGTAAAGGTAAATGGAAAATAATAACCGCTTAATGCCTCATATAAGGCGGACAACCCATATCATGAAGTTTGCCCATCGTAATAGTTTTGACTTTCATTTCTTTAATGCCCGCTAGTCTTCTGACTAAAGGGCACCCCAACGTACAGGTCTCCCTGACTTTAAGCATTACAGGTTAATACCTGTATTCCTCGGTGCTCATATACTGCTAACCCTTTTAAACTCTAAATAATTCGAGTCGCAGCACTTGCAACTTGAGGTATGACGAGTATAGCCAGTTACCGGGCTGGTCTGGGTTATTGCATCTGCAAAAAGCAAACTACTGATTTATTTATCAGCGGTGGAGCTTTGCTTTTTTTCCGGCGTGATCGATTTCTCCTTTGAGAAATTGAGGACCTGCTATTACCTGAAATAAAGAGATGAACAAAATGTCAGAATTAAAAATTGCCGTTAGTCGTTCTTGCCTGGATTGTTTTTCCACTCATCGTGCATGCGTGAATATAGACGAAAGTAATTATATTGACGTTGCCGCCATTATTTTATCAGTCAGTGATGTTGAACGTGGAAAACTCGATGAAATAGACGCTACTGGCTATGACATTCCTGTTTTTATTGCAACGGAAAATGAAGAACGTGTACCCGCAGAATATCTGCCACGTATTTCTGGTGTCTTCGAACATTGCGAATCACGTAAAGAGTTTTATGGACGTCAGTTAGAAACCGCTGCCAGCCATTATGAAACGCAACTGCGCCCGCCCTTCTTCCGCGCACTGGTCGATTATGTTAATCAGGGCAATAGTGCTTTTGACTGCCCTGGTCATCAGGGGGGTGAGTTTTTCCGTCGCCATCCGGCAGGCAATCAGTTCGTGGAATACTTTGGCGAAATGCTCTTCCGCTCTGACTTGTGTAATGCTGACGTAGCAATGGGCGATCTGCTGATTCATGAAGGTGCGCCATGTATTGCACAACAGCATGCGGCTAAAGTCTTTAATGCCGATAAAACCTATTTCGTTTTAAACGGTACTTCATCTTCTAATAAAGTGGTCTTAAACGCATTGCTGACGCCGGGCGATCTGGTGTTGTTTGACCGCAATAACCATAAATCTAACCACCACGGTGCGTTGCTACAGGCTGGCGCGACACCGGTTTATCTGGAAACCGCACGTAACCCGTATGGTTTTATCGGTGGTATTGACGCTCACTGTTTTGAAGAAAGTTACCTGCGTGAGCTGATTACAGAAGTTGCACCGCAGCGGGCAAAAGAGGCTCGTCCTTTCCGCCTCGCCGTTATTCAGCTAGGCACTTACGACGGTACGATTTATAACGCCCGTCAGGTGGTGGATAAAATTGGTCATCTGTGTGACTACATTCTGTTTGACTCCGCATGGGTTGGCTATGAGCAATTTATCCCGATGATGGCTGACTGTTCGCCGCTGTTGCTGGATCTTAATGAGAACGATCCGGGTATTCTGGTTACGCAATCCGTACATAAACAGCAGGCTGGTTTTTCTCAAACTTCACAAATCCATAAAAAAGACAGCCACATCAAAGGGCAACAGCGTTATGTACCGCACAAACGCATGAACAACGCCTTTATGATGCACGCCTCCACCAGCCCGTTCTATCCGCTGTTTGCCGCACTGGACATCAACGCCAAAATGCATGAAGGTGTCAGCGGTCGTAATATGTGGATGGATTGTGTGGTAAATGGCATTAATGCCCGCAAACTGATCCTCGATAACTGTCAGCATATTCGTCCGTTCGTACCTGAACTGGTGGATGGTAAACCCTGGCAGTCGTATGAAACAGCGCAAATTGCGGTTGATCTGCGCTTCTTCCAGTTTGTACCAGGGGAACACTGGCATTCTTTTGAAGGCTATGCAGAGAATCAATACTTTGTCGATCCTTGCAAACTGTTGCTGACAACCCCAGGTATTGATGCACGTAACGGCGAATATGAAGCGTTCGGTGTACCCGCGACGATTCTTGCTAACTTCCTGCGCGAAAATGGCGTAGTGCCGGAAAAATGCGATCTTAACTCCATCCTCTTCCTGCTGACTCCGGCAGAAGATATGGCCAAGCTTCAGCAACTTGTTGCCCTGCTGGTACGCTTCGAAAAACTGCTTGAGTCCGACGCGCCATTAGCAGAAGTGCTGCCTTCCATCTACAAACAGCATGAAGAGCGCTACGCCGGTTATACCCTGCGTCAGTTGTGTCAAGAAATGCATGATTTGTATGCCCGTCACAACGTGAAACAACTGCAAAAAGAGATGTTCCGTAAGGAACACTTCCCACGCGTAAGCATGAATCCGCAAGAAGCCAACTACGCCTATTTACGCGGTGAAGTGGAGCTGGTTCGTCTGCCGGATGCAGAAGGCCGTATCGCTGCCGAAGGTGCGCTTCCTTATCCTCCGGGTGTGCTGTGCGTTGTTCCGGGTGAAATCTGGGGTGGTGCTGTTCTGCGTTACTTCAGCGCTCTGGAAGAAGGGATCAACCTGTTGCCAGGTTTTGCACCGGAGCTTCAGGGTGTCTATATCGAAGAACATGATGGTCGTAAGCAAGTTTGGTGCTATGTCATCAAGCCTCGTGATGCGCAAAGTACCCTGTTGAAAGGGGAAAAATTATGAGTCAGGCTAAATCGAACAAAATGGGCGTCGTTCAGTTAACCATACTGACGATGGTCAACATGATGGGCTCCGGTATCATCATGCTGCCGACAAAGCTTGCCGAAGTTGGGACAATTTCAATTATCTCCTGGCTGGTGACAGCCGTAGGCTCAATGGCACTGGCATGGGCATTCGCAAAATGCGGTATGTTCAGCCGTAAATCAGGTGGTATGGGCGGTTATGCCGAGTATGCTTTCGGTAAGTCCGGCAATTTTATGGCGAACTACACCTACGGTGTCTCGCTGCTGATTGCTAACGTCGCGATTGCTATTTCGGCGGTTGGTTACGGCACCGAACTGCTCGGCGCGAGTTTGTCGCCAGTGCAGATTGGTCTTGCGACCATCGGAGTGCTGTGGATTTGTACCGTGGCTAACTTTGGTGGTGCGCGCATTACCGGGCAAATCAGTAGCATTACTGTGTGGGGGGTCATTATTCCGGTGGTAGGCCTGTGCATTATCGGCTGGTTCTGGTTTAGCCCGACGCTTTACGTTGATTCCTGGAATCCGCATCATGCACCGTTCTTCAGTGCAGTAGGTTCTTCCATCGCTATGACGCTGTGGGCTTTTCTCGGTCTGGAGTCTGCGTGTGCGAATACTGATGTAGTGGAAAACCCGGAACGTAATGTGCCAATCGCGGTACTCGGCGGTACGTTAGGTGCGGCGGTGATTTATATCGTCTCCACCAACGTGATTGCAGGGATTGTGCCTAATATGGAGCTGGCAAATTCAACGGCACCATTTGGCCTGGCCTTCGCACAGATGTTCACACCAGAAGTGGGTAAAGTCATTATGGCGCTGATGGTGATGTCCTGCTGCGGTTCGCTGCTTGGCTGGCAGTTCACCATTGCCCAGGTGTTTAAATCTTCATCTGATGAAGGCTACTTCCCTAAAATTTTCTCCCGTGTAACCAAAGTGGATGCACCGGTGCAGGGAATGTTGACCATTGTGATTATCCAGAGCGGGTTGGCGCTGATGACGATTAGCCCGTCGCTAAACAGTCAGTTCAACGTGCTGGTTAACCTGGCCGTGGTGACCAATATCATTCCGTATATTCTGTCAATGGCGGCATTAGTCATTATTCAGAAGGTCGCTAATGTGCCCCCCTCAAAAGCGAAAGTTGCAAACTTTGTTGCTTTTGTTGGCGCGATGTATAGCTTTTATGCGCTGTACTCATCCGGGGAAGAAGCCATGCTGTACGGTTCCATCGTGACCTTCCTTGGTTGGACACTGTATGGTCTGGTATCACCACGCTTTGAACTGAAAAATAAACACGGTTAAAAAAGCAAAGTAAAAAAGGGCGATCTTGCGACCGCCCTTTTTTTATTAAATGTGTTTACGCGTTTTTCAGAACTTCGCTAACAATCTCAACCGCTTCTTTCTCAATCTGCTTGCGATGTTCTTCACCGAGGAAGCTTTCGCAGTAGATCTTATATGCGTCTTCCGTGCCTGACGGACGCGCGGCGAACCAGCCGTTGTCGGTCATCACTTTCAGACCGCCGATAGAAGCACCATTGCCCGGTGCCGCCGTCAGGCGCGCGGTGATCGGGTCGCCTGCAAGGGTGCTGGCGCTCACCATTTCCGGAGACAGCTTAGACAGCGCCGCTTTTTGTGCGGAAGTCGCGGCTGCCTGCAAACGGTTGTAGCTCGGCGCACCAAAGCGTTTTGCCAGTTCGTTGTAGTGTTCCTGCGGGTTCTTACCGGTGACAGCGGTGATTTCCGCCGCCAGCAGACACATAATGATGCCGTCTTTGTCGGTGGACCACGGCGTGCCGTCGAAACGCAGGAAGGAAGCCCCTGCGCTCTCTTCGCCGCCAAAGCCGAAGCTGCCGTCGAACAGACCATCAACAAACCATTTGAAACCTACCGGGACTTCTACCAGCTTACGGCCCAAGTCATTGACCACACGGTCGATCATCGCAGAAGAAACCAGCGTTTTACCGACAGCAACATCTTTGCCCCACTGCGGACGATGCTGGAACAGGTAGTTGATCGCCACCGCCAGGTAGTGGTTCGGATTCATCAAACCTGCCGGAGTGACGATACCGTGACGGTCATAATCCGGGTCGTTAGCAAACGCCAGATCGAACTTATCACGCAGTGCCAGCAGGCCCGCCATCGCACACTCGGAGGAGCAGTCCATACGGATCGCGCCGTCTTTATCAAGGTGCATAAAGCGGAAGGTTTGATCGACCTGATCGTTAACGATGGTCAGGTTGAGGTTGTAATACTCGCCAATACGCTTCCAGTATTCGATACCGGAACCGCCCAGCGGATCAACGCCAAGCGTCAGGCCCGCTTTCTGAATCGCCGCCATATCAACGATATCGGCCAGACCTTCCACAAACGGCTGCACCAGATCCTGCTCTTTCACATGACCGGATGCCATCGCTTCGTCGAGGGAGATACGCTTCACGCCTTTCAGGCCATCGGCCAGCAGTGCGTTGGCCCTGTCTTCCACCACTTTGGTGACGTTGGTATCAGCCGGGCCACCATTTGGCGGATTGTACTTGATACCACCATCTTCCGGCGGGTTATGGGACGGTGTAATCACGATACCGTCTGCCAGCGGGCCACCTTTTTTATTGTGAACCAGGATGGCATTGGAAACGGCAGGCGTTGGAGTGAAGCCATTGTTTTCCTGCACAATGACATCAACGCCGTTCGCTGCCAGCACTTCCAGTACGGAAATGAACGCAGGCTCGGACAGGGCGTGAGTATCTTTACCCACATAGCAAGGGCCAGTGATGCCGTTTTTCGCACGTTCTTCAGCAATTGCCTGAGCGATCGCCAGAATGTGCGGCTCGTTAAAGCTGTGGCGCGCTGCACTGCCACGGTGACCGGAAGTACCGAATTTCACCGCGTGCTCCGCATTCCCTGCTTCTGGTTTCAGTACATAATATTGCGCCGTCAGTTGGGCGACGTTAATCAAATCACTCTGTTGTGCAGGTTGGCCTGCACGATTGTGGATTGCCATTGCTTTGTCCTTTGTCTGCAACGTTTTAGATAGTTCCGCAAACCTTCTCAATCAATTCCGCCGGGAATTGCATCGACTGCATGATGTGTTCGATCATGCTGCATTTACGGCCGGTGTTGGTGTTGGTGATCACCCAATACGGCGTGCCTGGCACATGTTTCGGCTTGGTCTGATTACCATTTTTCAGCAGCGTTTGTTCATCTGCCGCAAAGTAAACGCGTGTACGACCGTGCAACGATTCCGTTGCTTCGGCAAACGCCTGGGCGTCAAGAGAATATAGTGTAGACAACAGCAGCATAAAGCGATTGACCGCTCGCTTTTGCTCTGCGTATTCATCCGAAAGCAGAAGTTCACGCATTGCGCGAACCTTGTCTTTAATCGTTTTGACCGGCTTCGCTTCGACGATAGCAGGTGACGCAACGCGAACCTCTTTCGTCACCGGAGCAGCAGGCTGTGATGCGGCGGAAAATTTCAACATACGCCGTAAAATGTCGGATGCGCTCTCGCCGATATGCTTAGTGTGGCTGGCAATATAGCTGTAGAGTTCATCATCAACTTCAATCGTTTTCATCTTAATCCAGTGCAGTGTCTTAGCTGAATACAAGTCGCCAGGAGTATATGAATAAATCCCGGCAGCGGATAGCGTCAAGCCTGGCTTGCAGAAAAACTCGGAATAAACCTTATTTGTTGCAGCCCTGTGGCACAATGGTCAACATAATACCCTAACCCGACAACGCGAAAAAAAGAACTTTGCCATGAAATTGAATATCCGCGCGCAAACTGCACAAAACCAGCACAATAATTCTCCCATCGTTCTTGTCCATGGTCTGTTTGGTAGCCTCGACAACCTTGGCGTACTGGCTCGCGATCTGGTAAACGATCACAATATCATCCAGGTTGATATGCGTAACCACGGTCTTTCACCGAGAGATCCGGTAATGAATTACCCGGCGATGGCGCAGGATCTTGTTGATACTTTGGATGCACTGCAGATCGACAAAGCAACATTTATCGGTCACTCCATGGGCGGTAAAGCGGTAATGGCACTTACTGCACTGGCCCCCGATCGCATCGATAAACTGGTGGCGATCGATATCGCACCGGTCGACTATCACGTACGCCGTCATGATGAGATTTTCGCGGCTATCAACGCGGTCAGTGAATCGGACGCACAAACTCGCCAGCAAGCAGCAGCAATAATGCGCCAGCATCTTAATGAAGAAGGGGTGATTCAGTTTCTGTTGAAATCTTTTGTTGACGGGGAGTGGCGCTTTAACGTGCCGGTATTGTGGGATCAGTATCCGCATATTGTGGGTTGGGAGAAAATCCCGGCATGGGATCACCCTGCCCTGTTTATCCCTGGCGGCAATTCTCCGTATGTTAGCGAGCAGTACCGTGATGATTTACTGGCACAATTTCCACAGGCACGGGCGCATGTGATTGCAGGCGCGGGTCACTGGGTCCATGCTGAAAAACCGGATGCGGTATTACGCGCTATCCGTCGCTATCTCAATGATTAACGCAACTGATTAAAAACCCAGCGTCCGCGTCGCTTTCCGCGCGTGGGCGTTGGCGTGACTCATCGCGCTGATGTATTATGGCGCGCTATCCATCCGGGCAGAGGCCTGGCTGATTGTTTCCCCCGAAGTCACCAAGATCATGGCCAAAGAACAAACGGACCGTACGACATTAGATCTGTTCGCGCACGAGCGTCGACCGGGACGACCGAAAACTAATCCGCTTTCGCGCGATGAACAGCTGCGTATTAATAAACGCAACCAGCTAAAACGCGACAAAGTACGTGGCCTTAAGCGTGTCGAACTGAAGCTGAACGCGGAAGCTGTCGAGGCGCTGAACGAGCTGGCGGAGTCGCGCAATATGAGCCGTAGCGAACTGATCGAAGAGATGTTAATGCAGCAACTGGCGGCGCTGCGTAGTCAGGGCATCGTTTAAATTTCCACTTTCATGTAGCACAGTGTGCAGTCCTGCTCGTTTGCTGATTCCGCAAGACTGCCTGTTCTGCTATGATTGCCTTTATCCGTGGGCAATTTTCCACCCCCATTTCAATAAGTTTCAAGAGGTTATTTCACTCATGGCTATCACTGGCATCTTTTTCGGCAGCGACACCGGTAATACCGAAAATATCGCAAAAATGATTCAAAAACAGCTTGGTAAAGACGTTGCCGATGTCCATGACATTGCAAAAAGCAGCAAAGAAGATCTGGAAGCTTATGACATTCTGCTGCTGGGCATCCCAACCTGGTATTACGGCGAAGCGCAGTGTGACTGGGATGACTTCTTCCCGACTCTCGAAGAGATTGATTTCAACGGCAAACTGGTTGCGCTGTTTGGTTGTGGTGACCAGGAAGATTACGCCGAATATTTCTGCGACGCATTGGGCACCATCCGCGACATCATTGAACCGCGCGGTGCAACCATCGTTGGTCACTGGCCAACTGCGGGCTATCATTTCGAAGCATCAAAAGGTCTGGCAGATGACGACCACTTTGTCGGTCTGGCTATCGACGAAGACCGTCAGCCGGAACTGACCGCTGAACGTGTAGAAAAATGGGTTAAACAGATTTCTGAAGAGTTGCATCTCGACGAAATTCTTAATGCCTGATGTGATGCGGCGTAGACTCATGTCTACGCCGTATTAATAGATAATGCCAATCAAAATAATTGCTACAAATTTGTAACTTTTGCTGTTGTACCTGTACAATGTCCCGGTGTTCAAGTGGCCTTGCCGTTGTAAATGTAAGCTGTGCCACGTTTTTATTAACAATATTTGCCAGGGACTTGTGGTTTTCATTTAGGCGTGGCAATTCTATAATGATACGCATTATCTCAAGAGCAAATTCTGTCACTTCTTCTAATGAAGTGAACCGCTTAGTAACAGGACAGATTCCGCATGACTGATAACAATACCGCCCTAAAGAAAGCTGGCCTGAAAGTAACGCTTCCACGTTTAAAAATCCTGGAAGTTCTTCAGGAGCCGGACAACCATCACGTCAGTGCGGAAGATTTATACAAACGTCTGATAGATATGGGTGAAGAAATTGGTCTGGCTACGGTATATCGCGTACTGAACCAGTTTGACGACGCTGGTATCGTCACCCGCCACAATTTTGAAGGCGGTAAATCCGTATTTGAACTGACACAGCAACATCACCACGATCACCTGATTTGCCTCGACTGCGGCAAGGTTATCGAATTTAGTGATGATTCCATCGAAGCGCGTCAGCGTGAAATTGCCGCAAAACATGGCATTCGCCTGACTAACCACAGTCTCTATCTTTACGGTCACTGTGCCGAAGGCGATTGCCGCGAAGATGAGCACGCGCACGAAGGCAAATAAGCCAGCCTGAACGAGAAAAGCCAACCTGCGGGTTGGCTTTTTTATACAAGGGAAATAAGAAAAGCGAGAGTTACAGCTCTCACTTATTTGTTATTACTGCGTATTTCCTGCCAGACCTTATCACAATCGGCTTTCACCGCCTGATCATTTCCGGTTTGCGTTGCACGCAGACACTGCTGATAATCCAGTACGCGTACACTTTCCTGGTCGGCAAACTGCTGATGTTGTTTCTCTTTCTTCAGCACGTTTAACACGCTCTGGCAGGCTTCAATTTTTTCTGGCGAACCTTGTGCGGTGTTGATACAGGCGCTGTATGCCTCTTTCAGACGACTGTCTTCCTGTGGCGCGGTTGATTGCGCACAAGCTACCAGCCCCGATGCCATTATGGCGATGAGAATCAGTTTTTTCATAGCAAATTCCTCAAACGTGCGGCAGGCACAAAACCTGCCGCGTCGGGCATCAGAAGATGGTGAATGGTGCGATTACCATAAATTTCACGTCACGCTCATCCTGGAAGATGTTACCGTAACCGCCGCCCCAGCTTGGGATGTCAGAGTGGTTGTCGTATTCGGTGAAGTGCAGTTTGAACATCGTGCCTTTGGCGCGACCGTCCTGAATGGTGTAGACCGCATCCAGGCTGTAGGCAGACTCTTCAATAGTCCGGTTTTTGTCGTAGTACGCATCCGGATTGCTCTGCCAGGTCGCAGGTTTAGCATCCCATGCGTAAACGTAGGAAGCGCCGATGGCGAAGCCTGGAAGATTCCAGTTTTTCAGGTCATACATCGCACCGAAGAAGACCGCTTTTTCGCCGTTGGCGTTGAAGTCGGAACGGTTATCCCACCAGATATCCAGGCGGCCGTTGGAGGAAGCGTAGGTTGGAGTCATACGTTGCAGGAAGTATCCCTGCTGACCGTCAGCCTTAACCCAGGTGCCTTCGAGGCGCAAATCCACTACGTCAGCCGCCCGGTAACCAAAGGTCAACGCTTGCAGCCAGGCGGTGCCGTCATAAAGGTCGTTGACGCTGCGATCGTCAACTTTATCGCGCGTACCATAGAACTGGTAGCTGGTGGTTAACGGGCTACCGGCGATATCAAATTTGTAGCTGGCTTTGGCAAAATATTGATCGATATACCCTTCCGCCTGACCAAATGCCGCTTCCAGTACGAAGTTATTTTTGAAGTCGTATTTCGCCCCAAGGGAGTGCAGATAATCAACTTTGGTGGTTTTATCGTTCTGATAAAACTCATCCATTTCCAGATGCCACGGCGCTTTGTATTCGTTGGTCCACATGTAGGAGAAACTCAACGCACCAGCATCGCCGTAATCAAAATTCGCCCCGGCTTCCGCCCCCTGATAAGTACCTGGCATAAAGCTCCAGTGCGGCGCTAACAGCGTTTGACCAGTTGGCTGAATGTAACCTGCCCTCGCCCAAACCGGACCGTATTTAAATTTGGCCGCAGCTTTATACAGGCTTATACCGCTTTTGTCGCCGGACCAGTCTTCGTCATAGGCTTTATTACTTTTTGAAAACGCGATTTCGTTCGGGTGGGAGCTGTCGCCGTTTTCCGCCATTTCAATCGCCGTAAACGCAGCAATATCAAGGCCGAACATATCAGCAGCATAACCGGACTGAAAATCGAGGTTGGCATTCCAGGTGGAGTGAGAAAGGTTGGTTTTGTATTTGTCGCCGTCGGTAACATCTTTACGGTCGCGTTCACGCTGCCAGTAATATATACCGCCGGTTAAGGTTGAATCGTCGATGAATCCTTCGGCGCGAGCCTCCGGCATTGCCATAAAGCCCGACATTGCTGTAACACCGGCGATAGCCAGCGCCAGCGTACTACGTTTGCCACTAAACGTACGCATGGGTTAATCCTCTTTGACGTATAAATTGCTGCACCAAAGGTGAACAGCGAAAAAATAAAAATTAAAAAAGTAGCGTTGAGAAAAGTCTCGCTGACTACAGGAACAGACTATTTTTCGCGACGCGAATTATCAATCTCTTTCTGTAACCAGAATGTAAGAACATGAGCAACCGCACATATTTTGATGATTTTTGTTACAAGGCTTAAGTTTGCGGTTGAAAGGCTTGCAGAAGAATAAAAGCGTGAATTTCCAGCAAGATGAAAGCGGTTACATTTTATTTAATTATGGTTTGTGATTTTAAATTTATTTTATGGATAAATTGCGAAGCGGAATTAATTCGCGAAGAAAAGCAGAAAAAACGCCGCAGAGTGCGGCGTTTGGGATTGTTTGCTATTTCTTGCCGGATGCGACGTAAATGCCTCACCCGGCCTGGTAGAACTTAAAATTACTCGCCTACTTTCGCCCAGGTATCACGCAGCCCAACGGTGCGGTTAAATACCGGTTTTTCCGCTGTGGAATGGCGGCTGTCGAGGCAGAAGTAACCTTCACGCTCAAACTGGAATGCTTTACCCGCAACCGCATCTTTCAGCGACGGTTCAGCAAAGCCCTGTTTGATCACCAGCGATTCCGGGTTAATCACCGACAGGAAATCATCCGCAGCACCAGGGTTCGGCACGCTGAACAGACGGTCGTACAGACGGATTTCAACCGGCAGCGCATGTGCCGCGCTCACCCAGTGAATAACACCTTTGACTTTACGACCATCTGCCGGATCTTTGCTTAAGGTGTCGGCGTCATAAGTACAGAAGATGGTGGTGATATTGCCTTCGGCATCTTTCTCCACGCGTTCTGCCTTAATGACGTAAGCATTACGCAGACGCACTTCTTTACCCAGCACCAGACGTTTGTACTGCTTGTTAGCTTCTTCGCGGAAATCGGCGCGATCGATCCAAATCTCACCGCTAAACGGCACCTGGCGGCTACCCATTTCCGGTTTGTTCGGATGGTTCGGCATGGTAACCATTTCGCCTTCGCCCTGATAGTTTTCGATAACCAGTTTCACCGGATCGATAACCGCCATTGCGCGCGGCGCATTTTCGTTGAGATCTTCACGGATGCAGGATTCCAGCGATGCCATCTCAATGGTGTTGTCCTGCTTGGTCACGCCGATGCGTTTGCAGAACTCACGAATAGAAGCAGCAGTGTAACCACGACGACGCAGACCGGAAATGGTCGGCATACGCGGGTCATCCCAGCCTTCAACGTGCTTGTCGGCCACCAGCAGGTTCAGCTTACGCTTGGACATCACAGTGTATTCCAGATTCAGGCGCGAGAATTCGTACTGGCGCGGGTGAACAGGAATGGTGATGTTGTCCAGCACCCAGTCGTACAGGCGACGGTTGTCCTGGAACTCAAGCGTACACAGAGAGTGCGTAATACCTTCCAGGGCATCGCTGATGCAGTGGGTGAAGTCGTACATCGGGTAGATGCACCACTTGTTGCCAGTCTGGTGGTGTTCAGCAAATTTAATACGGTACAGCACCGGATCGCGCATCACGATAAACGGTGAAGCCATGTCGATTTTCGCACGCAGGCAGGCTTTACCTTCTTCAAAATCACCGGCACGCATTTTTTCGAACAGCGCCAGGTTCTCTTCAACGCTGCGGTCGCGGTACGGGCTGTTTTTACCCGGTTGCGTCAGGGTGCCGCGGTATTCGCGGATCTGTTCCGGCGTCAGTTCATCAACGTACGCCAGGCCTTTATTGATCAGTTCGATCGCATAGGCGTGGAGCTGATCAAAATAATCGGAGGAGTAACGGACGTTACCAGACCAGTGAAAACCTAACCACTCTACGTCGTTTTTGATCGACTCAACATACTCGATATCTTCTTTTACCGGGTTAGTGTCGTCGAAACGCAGGTTGCACTGGCCTTTATAGTCCTGGGCGATCCCGAAGTTCAGGCAGATAGATTTCGCATGGCCAATATGCAGATAGCCATTCGGCTCCGGCGGGAAACGGGTGTGTACTGTGGTGTGCTTACCACTGGCCAGATCTTCATCGATGATCTGACGGATAAAGTTAGTCGGGCGGGCTTCTGCCTCACTCATCGTGGATTCCTCAAAGCGTAAACAACGTATAACGGCGTATGATCTTATAAGCGGGACAGGCTGACAACTGTTAGTTTTTTAAAATTGATAATCTAACAAGGATTATGGGGATGATTGATGAAAAAAAAAGCGGCAAAGAAGATCTCCACCGCTTGTCATTGTTGGATGCGACGCTCAAGCGTCGCATCAGGCATAAAGCAGATTACTTTTTGATTTCATACAGCGGTGTTTGACCCGCCACAACATGGCCCTGAGCTTTAATGATCAAGCCACTGAAATCGTCGATATTGCTGCAAACCACCGGGCTAATCATCGAGCGGGCGTTAGCGTTCAGGTAATCCAGATCCATTTCCAGAATCGGTTGCCCTGCGCTTACCTGCGCACCCTCTTCCACCAGACGTTTAAAGCCTTTACCTTCCAGCGCTACGGTGTCGATACCCATATGGACGACGATCTCCGCGCCTTTTTCGGTTTCCAGGCAGAACGCGTGGTTGGTGTTGAAGATTTTCACGATTGTCCCTGCGGCTGGTGATACGACGATTTTATCTGTCGGTTTCACCGCCACACCGTCACCCACCGCTTTGCTGGCGAATGCTTCGTCAGGAACCTGATCCAGTGCCACGACATCACCGGTAATCGGCGATACCAGCTCCGCGATAGATACCGCGTTTGGTACAGCCTGCGGTTTTGCTACAGGCGCGGCAGTTGCCGGAGTTGCTTCAGCTGACGCAGCGGCTACCGGACCACGGGCAACGACTTTCTTCATCGCATCGCCGATGGATTCTGCTTTCGCGCCAACAATCACCTGAATAGTCTGTTTGTTCAGTTTCACTACACCAGAAGCACCCAGACGTTTACACATCGTATCGTTGACGCGGGCAGAGTCAGCCACGGTCAGGCGCAGACGGGTGATACAGGCGTCAATTGCTTTCAGGTTGTCAGTGCCGCCAACCGCAGCAATATAGTTGGTCGCCAGTTGATTGAGGCCTTCTTCAGTGTTGCTGTTGGCTTCTTCAGTAACGATCTCGTCTTCTTTATCTTCACGACCCGGCGTTTTCAGGTTGAACATGCGGATAACCAAACTGAACACCACGAAGTAGATAGCGAAGAAGACAACACCCATAACCAGCAGCATCCAGACGTTCTGGCTGGCGGCCGGCAGGTTATACATCAACGCGTAGTCGATAGCCCCCGCAGAGAAAGAGAAGCCAGCATGGATACCCAGCAGTGTTGCCACAAACAGGCTGATACCGGTCAGCAGTGCGTGCAGGAGGTACAGCAGCGGTGCAAGGAACATGAACAGGAATTCCAGCGGCTCAGTCACACCGGTCAGGAACGCAGTAACAGCAACAGAAAGCAGCATCCCGCCAACCATCGGACGACGCTCTTTCGGTGCTGCGAAGTACATCGCCAGCGCCGCACCCGGCAGACCGAACATCATAATCGGGAAGAAGCCGGACATGAACATCCCCGCGGTGCCGTCACCGGCATAGAAGCGGTTGATATCACCGTGGAAAACCGTACCCGCCGCGTTGGTGAATTCACCAATCTGGAACCAGGCGATGGTGTTCAGCACCTGATGCAGACCGGTTGGGATCAGCAGACGGTTGATGAAACCAAAGATACCGGAACCCAGCGCGCCCGCAGAAACGATCCACTCGCCTCCTGCATGGATAGCGTGCTGTACCGGCGGCCAGACGTAACCAAAAATGGCCGCCAGCACCAGGCAGAAGAAGCCGGTGGCAATCGGCACAAAGCGTTTGCCGCCGAAGAAACTCAGGAAGTCCGGCAGTTTAATATCGGACCAACGGTTATAGGCTGCGCCACCAACCAGACCGGTAATGATACCCGCCAGTACACCCATGTTAATTTCTGGGTTGATGGTCACCATCGCTTTGGTTAACACAAAGTAACCTACCGCACCCGCCAGCGCCGCCGCACCTGCGCTGTCTTTCGACCAGCTGGATGCCACACCGATGGCGAAGATTAATGCGAGGTTATCAAAAATCGCACCGCCCGCCTGGGCAATAAACGCAACGTTAAGTAAATCTGGCTGACCGAATCGCAGCAACAGTGCCGCCACCGGCAGCACCGCGATAGGGAGCTGTAACGCCCTACCGAGTCGCTGGAAAAAACCTAAAATATTCATCTTATTCCCCCTACGAGAACCCTATTTGGCTCGTTTAAAGCCGTATTTTTATTTTGCTGCAAATTGTACTGCCGATGTTCTGTAATCAGATTGTTAGATCATCTGCTACAGAGTGTGTGAAAATTTAATTCGTATCGCAAATTAAACGCGTGTCTTTTGTGAGTTTTGTCACCAAATATCGTTATCATCACTCCCTTTTACTGGCTAAAGCAGAAAACTTATTTTATCATTCAAAAAATCAGGTCGGATTGACGCCTGTCTGCGCAAATCCAGGTTACGCTTAAAGATGCCTAATCCGCCAACGGCTTACATTTTACTTATTGAGGTGAATAATGAGACTGATCCCCCTGACTACCGCTGAACAGGTCGGCAAATGGGCTGCTCGCCATATCGTCAATCGTATCAATGCGTTCAAACCGACTGCCGATCGTCCGTTTGTTCTGGGCCTGCCGACTGGCGGCACGCCGATGACCACCTATAAAGCGTTAGTCGAAATGCATAAAGCAGGCCAGGTCAGCTTTAAGCACGTTGTCACCTTCAACATGGACGAATATGTCGGTCTGCCGAAAGAGCATCCGGAAAGCTACTACAGCTTTATGCACCGTAATTTCTTCGATCACGTTGATATTCCAGCAGAAAACATCAACCTTCTCAACGGCAACGCCCCGGATATCGACGCCGAATGCCGCCAGTATGAAGAAAAAATCCGTTCTTACGGAAAAATTCATCTGTTTATGGGCGGTGTAGGTAACGACGGTCATATTGCATTTAACGAACCGGCGTCTTCACTGGCTTCTCGTACTCGTATCAAAACCTTGACTCATGACACTCGCGTCGCGAACTCTCGTTTCTTTGATAACGATGTCAATCAGGTGCCAAAATATGCCCTGACTGTCGGTGTTGGTACATTGCTGGATGCCGAAGAAGTGATGATTCTGGTGCTGGGTAGCCAGAAAGCACTGGCACTGCAGGCTGCAGTTGAAGGTTGCGTGAACCACATGTGGACCATCAGCTGTCTGCAACTGCATCCAAAAGCGATCATGGTGTGCGATGAACCTTCCACCATGGAGCTGAAAGTTAAGACTTTAAGATATTTCAATGAATTAGAAGCAGAAAATATCAAAGGTCTGTAATTGTTATCCCTGCCCTGGCTCCTTGCTCAGGGCAATATTTTTAAAATCGGGGGTCAGAATGTATGCATTAACCCAGGGCCGGATCTTTACCGGCCACGAATTTCTTGATGACCACGCGGTTGTTATCGCTGATGGCCTGATTAAAAGCGTCTGTCCGGTAGCGGAACTGCCGCCAGAGATCGAACAACGTTCACTGAAAGGGGCCATTCTCTCCCCCGGTTTTATCGATGTGCAGTTAAACGGCTGCGGCGGCGTACAGTTTAACGACACCGCTGAAGCGGTCAGCGTGGAAACGCTGGAAATCATGCAGAAAGCCAATGAGAAATCAGGCTGTACTAACTATCTGCCGACGCTTATCACCACCAGCGATGAGCTGATGAAACAGGGCGTGCGCGTTATGCGCGAGTACCTGGCAAAACATCCGAATCAGGCGTTAGGTCTGCATCTGGAAGGTCCGTGGCTGAATCTGGTAAAAAAAGGCACCCATAATCCGAATTTTGTGCGTAAGCCTGATGCCGCGCTGGTCGATTTCCTGTGTGAAAACGCCGACGTCATTACCAAAGTGACCCTGGCACCGGAAATGGTTCCTGCGGAAGTCATCAGCAAACTGGCAAATGCCGGGATTGTGGTTTCTGCCGGTCACTCCAACGCGACGTTGAAAGAAGCAAAAGCCGGTTTCCGCGCGGGGATTACCTTTGCCACCCATCTGTACAACGCGATGCCGTATATTACCGGTCGTGAACCGGGCCTGGCGGGCGCGATCCTCGACGAAGCTGACATTTATTGCGGTATTATCGCTGATGGCCTGCATGTTGATTACGCCAACATTCGTAACGCTAAACGCCTTAAAGGCGACAAACTGTGTCTGGTTACCGACGCCACCGCGCCAGCAGGTGCCAACATTGAACAGTTCATTTTTGCGGGTAAAACAATATACTACCGTAACGGACTTTGTGTGGATGAGAACGGTACGTTAAGCGGTTCATCCTTAACCATGATTGAAGGCGTGCGTAATCTGGTCGAACATTGCGGTATCGCACTGGATGAAGTGCTGCGTATGGCGACGCTCTATCCGGCGCGTGCGATTGGCGTTGAGAAACGTCTCGGCACACTCGCCGCAGGTAAAGTAGCCAACCTGACCGCATTCACACCTGATTTTAAAATCACCAAGACCATCGTTAACGGTAACGAGGTCGTAACTCAATAAGAGAAAGTATGACACCAGGCGGACAAGCTCAGATAGGTAATGTTGATCTCGTAAAACAGCTTAACAGCGCGGCGGTTTATCGCCTGATTGACCAGTACGGGCCAATCTCGCGGATTCAGATTGCCGAGCAAAGCCAGCTTGCCCCCGCCAGCGTAACCAAAATTACGCGTCAGCTTATCGAACGCGGGCTGATCAAAGAAGTTGATCAGCAGGCCTCCACCGGGGGCCGCCGCGCTATCTCCATCGTCACCGAAACCCGCAATTTCCACGCAATCGGCGTACGGCTTGGTCGTCACGACGCCACCATCACCCTGTTTGATCTCAGCAGCAAAGTGCTGGCAGAAGAACATTACCCGCTGCCGGAACGTACCCAGCAAACGCTGGAACATGCCCTGTTGAATGCCATTGCTCAGTTTATTGATAGCTACCAGCGCAAACTGCGCGAGCTGATCGCGATTTCGGTGATCCTGCCAGGGCTTGTTGACCCGGACAGCGGCAAAATTCATTACATGCCGCATATTCAGGTAGAAAACTGGGGGCTGGTAGAAGCTCTGGAAGAACGTTTTAAAGTGACCTGTTTCGTTGGTCACGATATCCGTAGTCTGGCGCTGGCGGAGCACTACTTCGGTGCAAGTCAGGATTGCGAAGACTCCATTTTAGTGCGTGTCCATCGCGGAACCGGGGCCGGAATCATCTCTAACGGGCGCATTTTTATTGGCCGCAACGGCAACGTCGGTGAAATTGGCCATATTCAGGTCGAACCGCTGGGTGAACGCTGCCACTGCGGCAACTTTGGCTGCCTGGAAACTATCGCCGCCAACGCTGCCATTGAACAACGGGTGTTGAATCTGTTAAAGCAGGGCTACCAGAGCCGCGTGCCGCTGGACGACTGCACCATCAAAACTATCTGCAAAGCCGCGAACAAAGGCGATAGTCTGGCGTCGGAAGTAATTGAGTATGTCGGTCGTCATCTGGGTAAAACCATCGCCATTGCTATCAACTTATTTAATCCGCAAAAAATTGTTATTGCCGGTGAAATCACCGAAGCCGATAAAGTGCTGCTCCCTGCTATTGAAAGCTGCATTAATACCCAGGCGCTGAAGGCGTTTCGCACTAATCTGCCGGTGGTACGTTCTGAGCTGGATCACCGCTCGGCAATCGGCGCTTTTGCGCTGGTAAAACGCGCCATGCTCAACGGTATTTTGCTCCAGCATTTGCTGGAAAATTAATGTGCTTTTATAGTGGCGCTTATTGTTGTCAATATTCTGGGTAGTCCATGACCATTAAAAATGTAATTTGCGATATCGACGGCGTGCTGATGCACGATAACGTCGCCGTACCGGGTGCAGCGGAATTTTTGCACGGGATTATGGATAAAGGCCTGCCGCTGGTGTTGCTGACCAACTATCCTTCGCAGACTGGGCAAGATCTGGCGAACCGCTTTGCCACCGCAGGTGTCGATGTACCTGACAGCGTGTTTTATACCTCTGCGATGGCGACTGCCGATTTCCTGCGTCGCCAGGAAGGCAAGAAAGCATATGTGGTGGGCGAAGGCGCACTGATTCATGAACTGTACAAAGCCGGTTTCACTATTACCGATGTGAACCCTGATTTCGTGATTGTTGGCGAAACGCGTTCCTACAACTGGGACATGATGCATAAAGCAGCCTATTTCGTCGCTAACGGTGCACGTTTTATCGCCACCAATCCGGACACCCACGGGCGCGGTTTTTATCCCGCTTGTGGCGCGTTGTGTGCAGGGATTGAGAAAATCTCCGGGCGCAAACCGTTCTATGTTGGTAAGCCCAGCCCGTGGATCATCCGCGCAGCATTAAACAAAATGCAGGCGCATTCGGAAGAAACGGTGATTGTCGGCGATAACTTGCGCACCGACATTCTGGCGGGCTTCCAGGCAGGTCTGGAAACGATTCTGGTGCTTTCTGGTGTTTCATCGCTCGACGATATCGACAGTATGCCGTTCCGCCCAAGCTGGATTTACCCGTCAGTCGCTGAAATCGACGTTATCTGAATAGCAACCACGTCTGCGGACGTGGTTTCTTATTTTTACCCATCATTAAAATCATCCCATTCAATAAAACCCGTCAAAAATTATCGATTCATCAATAAATATATCCTCACACCAGACCTTTTTTCACCAATCGACAATCACCATTACGTTTTTTATTTTTTCACCGCCAAATCGCTTGCGCACAGTGCTGCTTTGCGGCATTTTTTTAAACAAGCAAACACAACAAGCAACAAATACCAGGTTAACGGAGAAGGTTATGTGTTCAATTTTTGGCGTATTCGATATCAAAACAGACGCAGTTGAGCTGCGTAAGAAAGCACTCGAGCTGTCACGCCTGATGCGTCATCGTGGCCCGGACTGGTCCGGTATTTATGCCAGCGATAACGCCATTCTCGCCCACGAACGTCTGTCAATTGTTGACGTTAACGCGGGGGCGCAACCTCTCTACAACCAACAAAAAACTCATGTGCTGGCGGTAAACGGTGAAATCTACAACCACCAGGCACTGCGCGCCGAATATGGCGATCGTTATCAGTTCCAGACCGGATCTGACTGCGAAGTGATCCTCGCGCTGTATCAGGAAAAAGGGCCGGAATTTCTCGACGACTTGCAGGGCATGTTTGCCTTTGCCCTGTACGACAGCGAAAAAGATGCATATCTGATTGGTCGCGACCATCTGGGGATCATCCCACTGTATATGGGCTATGACGAGCACGGTCAGCTGTATGTGGCCTCAGAAATGAAAGCCCTGGTGCCAGTTTGCCGCACGATTAAAGAGTTCCCGGCGGGGAGCTATTTGTGGAGTCAGGACGGCGAAATCCGTTCTTATTATCATCGCGACTGGTTCGACTTTGATGCAGTGAAAGATAACGTGACCGACAAAAACGAGCTGCGTCAGGCACTGGAAGATTCCGTTAAAAGCCATCTGATGTCTGACGTTCCTTACGGTGTGCTGCTCTCGGGTGGTCTGGATTCCTCAATTATTTCCGCGATCACCAAGAAATACGCCGCCCGTCGCGTGGAAGATCAGGAACGCTCTGAAGCCTGGTGGCCGCAATTACACTCCTTTGCTGTAGGTCTGCCGGGTTCACCGGATCTGAAAGCAGCCCAGGAAGTGGCAAACCATCTGGGCACGGTGCATCACGAAATTCACTTCACTGTACAGGAAGGTCTGGATGCCATCCGCGACGTGATTTACCACATCGAAACCTATGATGTGACAACTATTCGCGCTTCAACACCGATGTATTTAATGTCGCGTAAGATCAAGGCAATGGGCATTAAAATGGTGCTGTCCGGTGAAGGTTCTGATGAAGTGTTTGGCGGTTATCTTTACTTCCACAAAGCACCGAATGCCAAAGAACTGCATGAAGAGACGGTGCGTAAACTGCTGGCCCTGCATATGTATGACTGCGCGCGCGCCAACAAAGCGATGTCAGCCTGGGGCGTGGAAGCACGCGTTCCGTTCCTCGACAAAAAATTCCTTGATGTGGCGATGCGCATTAACCCGCAGGATAAAATGTGCGGTAACGGCAAAATGGAAAAACACATCCTGCGTGAATGTTTTGAGTCATACCTGCCCGCAAGCGTGGCCTGGCGGCAGAAAGAGCAGTTCTCCGATGGCGTCGGTTACAGTTGGATCGACACCCTGAAAGAAGTGGCGGCGCAGCAGGTTTCTGATCAGCAACTGGAAACTGCCCGCTTCCGCTTCCCGTACAACACGCCAACCTCAAAAGAAGCGTATCTGTACCGGGAGATCTTTGAAGAACTGTTCCCGCTTCCGAGCGCCGCTGAGTGCGTGCCTGGCGGTCCTTCCGTCGCGTGTTCTTCCGCTAAAGCGATTGAGTGGGATGAGGCGTTCAAGAAAATGGACGATCCGTCTGGTCGTGCGGTTGGCGTTCACCAGTCGGCGTATAAGTAAGAAATGCGAAACAGCCCCGGTGAAATCCGGGGCTGTTTCAGTTATTGAGGTGCTTGTTAATTCTGATATGCAGTAAGGAAATGTTCCGGGTTTGCCACATCACTGTTTGACAACTCATCACTGTAGGCCAGTATTTCATAGATTAATTTCCCACCACTATTGTTGAATTCCGAATTTCATCCTGTACGACAAAAGAATGGCTGTAGGGTGGGGAAAAAACACAAAGTAAACAATAATTGACGAATATAGCGCCACGCTGTTCGCAACCTAACCAAACAGTCACTTTCGAGCAATTTTCCTTGAAAAAGAGGTTGACGCTGCAAGGCTCTATACGCATAATGCGCCCCGCAACGCCGATAAGGTATCGCGAAAAAAAAGATGGCTACGTAGCTCAGTTGGTTAGAGCACATCACTCATAATGATGGGGTCACAGGTTCGAATCCCGTCGTAGCCACCATCTTTTTTGCGGGAGTGGCGAAATTGGTAGACGCACCAGATTTAGGTTCTGGCGCCGCAAGGTGTGCGAGTTCAAGTCTCGCCTCCCGCACCATTCACCAGAAAGCGTTGTACGGATGGGGTATCGCCAAGCGGTAAGGCACCGGTTTTTGATACCGGCATTCCCTGGTTCGAATCCAGGTACCCCAGCCATCTTCTTCGAGTAAGCGGTTCACCGCCCGGTTATTGGGGTATCGCCAAGCGGTAAGGCACCGGTTTTTGATACCGGCATTCCCTGGTTCGAATCCAGGTACCCCAGCCATCGAAGAAACAATCTGGCTACGTAGCTCAGTTGGTTAGAGCACATCACTCATAATGATGGGGTCACAGGTTCGAATCCCGTCGTAGCCACCAAATTCTGAATGTGTCGAATACGTTCGGCAAATTCAAAAACCAATTTGTTGGGGTATCGCCAAGCGGTAAGGCACCGGATTCTGATTCCGGCATTCCGAGGTTCGAATCCTCGTACCCCAGCCAATTTATTCAAGACGCTTACATCGTAAGTGCGCCCAGTTGGGGTATCGCCAAGCGGTAAGGCACCGGATTCTGATTCCGGCATTCCGAGGTTCGAATCCTCGTACCCCAGCCACATTAAAAAAGCTCGCTTCGGCGAGCTTTTTGCTTTTCTGCGTTCATTCAATGTCGAATGCGATGTTGACACGTCTTATCCTTCAATGTCGGATGCGACGCTGCCGCGTCTTATCCGACCTACGGTTGGCACGCATCCGGCAATGTTGTAAGGCTACAACCCTAACGCATATTTCAGCGCCTGACGTTTCAACACGCCAGCACGCTCTGCCGCCATTAACCCGAGATTACGCACAAAACGCAGCGGCGGCAGATTATTACTGAATCCGGCATAAAACAGATCCATACCACTTTGCATAATGAAGTTATCCGCCATGCGCCGCATCTGGTAACGCTTGAGGACAGGATAACTGGCCCACGCTTCACCGTAGCTGCGGGCATTCACCAGAACATCAATCAGGGCATCGACATCACGATAACCAAGATTCACCCCCTGCCCCGCCAGCGGATGGATGGTATGCGCGGCATCGCCCACCAGCGCAAGCCCCGGCTGCACATACTGCAACGCATGTCGGCGCGTCAGCGGAAACGCACCAGCGGCAAGCGGTGTAACGTAACCCAGACGCGACGGGAAATGCTTCGCGATTTCCGCCTGGAGTTGCGCCATATTCATATTCTGCAACTGGCGAATACGTACCGGAGAGTCATACCACACCAGCGATGCCCAGTTATCAAACAACGGCAGAAACGCACGCGGTCCGTCCGGGGTAAATTGCTGCCAGGTGCTGTCGCCGGGATCGTTCTCACACTGTACGCTAATCAACATACACGACTGCGCATACTGCCAGGCATGAACGCCAATTCCCGCCATCTGCCGCACCTGCGAATTTGCGCCGTCAGCACCAATCACCAGCTTCGCGCGAATCACTTCACCGCCCTTCAGTTCCAGCTCCTGAAGATCATTATCTCGATGTAATGCAATCAGCGAGCCTGGCACACGTAACGTTACTTTCGGATGAGCTTCCAGCGCCTGCCACAATGCCTGTTGCAGGACGGTGTTTTCCACCATATAGCCAAGCAGCGGCAGCTTAAGTTCAGCGGCGTCAAACATCACATGCGCCGTTTCCCACTCCCACGTTTCCAGTCTGCGGTAAGGATGGCAACGCATAGCCTGTACTGCATCCCAGACCCCTAACCCTTTAAGCAATGATACCGATGCGGCGCTGATCGCCGAGATCCGCACGTCCGGTTGGCTATCAGCGACAAACGGTGCAGGTTCTGCGTGCTCGATCACCGTTACCGAAAATCCGTGCTGTGCCAGCCCCAGCGCCAGTGCGCCGCCGACCATTCCTCCGCCGACAATGGCAATTTCCGTTGGTTGATTTGTCATGGTCAATCATCCTGTTAGCAATATGCTTTAAGTTTACAGGATTTTTACCCCCAAGGGCTGATAACGCTCATACTGGTCACAACGGCAGCAAAGCATTACACTATGCGCCCTGCATTCCTGGCTACTATTTCGCAAGAGCAAGTCGATGACCAAAAAACTCCATATTAAAACCTGGGGCTGTCAGATGAACGAGTACGATTCATCGAAGATGGCCGATCTGCTGGATGCCACCCACGGCTATCAACTGACCGACGTGGCGGAAGAAGCGGATGTGCTGCTGCTGAACACCTGCTCAATCCGCGAGAAGGCTCAGGAAAAAGTCTTCCATCAGTTGGGTCGCTGGAAACTGTTAAAAGAGAAGAATCCAGACCTGATTATCGGCGTCGGTGGCTGCGTGGCATCGCAAGAAGGCGAGCACATTCGCCAGCGCGCCCACTATGTCGATATTATTTTTGGGCCGCAAACGCTGCACCGTCTGCCGGAGATGATCAACTCCGTGCGCGGCTACCGCAGCCCGGTTGTAGATATCAGCTTCCCGGAAATCGAGAAGTTTGACCGTCTACCGGAACCGCGCGCCGAAGGGCCGACCGCGTTTGTCTCCATCATGGAAGGCTGCAATAAATATTGTACCTACTGCGTGGTGCCTTACACCCGTGGTGAAGAGGTAAGCCGTCCGTCTGACGATATTCTGTTTGAGATTGCCCAGCTTGCTGCTCAGGGCGTGCGTGAAGTCAACCTGCTCGGTCAGAACGTGAACGCCTGGCGTGGTGAAAACTACGACGGCACCACCGGATCGTTTGCCGATCTGCTGCGTCTGGTTGCTGCGATCGACGGGATCGATCGTATTCGCTTTACCACCAGCCATCCGATCGAATTCACCGACGATATCATCGAAGTGTACCGCGACACGCCTGAGCTGGTGAGCTTCCTGCATCTGCCGGTACAAAGCGGTTCCGATCGCATTCTGAACCTGATGGGCCGTACTCACACGGCGCTGGAGTACAAAGCGATCATCCGTAAACTGCGTGCGGCGCGTCCGGATATTCAGATCAGTTCTGACTTCATTGTTGGCTTCCCTGGCGAAACCACCGAAGACTTCGAGAAAACGATGAAGCTGATTGCCGACGTCAATTTCGACATGAGCTACAGCTTTATCTTCTCTGCACGTCCGGGGACGCCCGCCGCCGATATGGTGGATGATGTTCCGGAAGAAGAGAAGAAGCAGCGTCTGTATATTCTGCAAGAGCGCATTAATCAGCAAGCGATGGCGTGGAGCCGCCGGATGCTCGGCACCACCCAGCGTATTCTGGTAGAAGGTACATCGCGTAAGAGCATCATGGAGCTTTCCGGGCGTACGGAAAATAACCGCGTGGTCAACTTCGAAGGCACGCCGGATATGATCGGTAAATTCGTCGATGTAGAAATTACCGACGTCTACCCGAACTCTCTGCGCGGTAAAGTGGTGCGAACTGAAGATGAAATGGGTCTGCGCATGGCAGAAACACCGGAGTCGGTGATTGCCCGCACCCGCAAAGAAAACGACCTTGGCGTGGGTTATTATCAGCCGTAATTCTCAGGCCTGCCGTTCCGGTGGGCCTTGTTTTTTCTCTCTTTATCCCCATCTTTATCGCAATGCTTGCGCCTTTTTCCTGTGGCGTGAATAATTTCCTTATAGGCCGGTGAATGTTCAGCTTCCGGCGGCATACAGATAAGAGGAACGGTTTGAACATAGACACTCGCGAAATCACCCTGGAGCCAGCAGACAACGCGCGTCTGTTGAGCCTGTGCGGCCCGTTTGATGACAACATCAAGCAGCTCGAACGCCGTCTCGGCATCGAGATCAATCGCCGCGATAACCACTTTAAACTGACCGGCCGTCCGATTTGCGTCACCGCTGCGGCAGACATTCTGCGTAGCCTGTATGTCGATACAGCCCCGATGCGCGGTCAGATTCAGGATATCGAACCGGAACAGATCCACCTTGCGATTAAAGAAGCGCGAGTACTAGAGCAAAGTGCGGAGAGCGTGCCGGAGTACGGCAAAGCGGTCAATATCAAAACCAAACGCGGCGTAATTAAGCCGCGCACGCCAAACCAGGCGCAGTACATCGCCAATATTCTCGACCATGACATTACCTTCGGCGTTGGCCCGGCGGGTACGGGTAAAACCTACCTGGCAGTGGCTGCGGCAGTTGATGCCCTGGAGCGTCAGGAGATTCGCCGTATTCTGCTGACTCGTCCGGCGGTCGAAGCCGGTGAGAAACTGGGCTTCCTGCCTGGCGATTTAAGCCAGAAAGTAGACCCGTATCTGCGCCCGCTGTACGACGCGCTGTTTGAAATGCTGGGCTTTGAGAAAGTTGAGAAACTGATTGAGCGCAACGTTATTGAAGTCGCGCCGCTGGCCTATATGCGTGGTCGTACGCTGAACGACGCGTTTATCATTCTCGATGAGAGCCAGAACACCACCATCGAACAGATGAAGATGTTCCTGACCCGTATCGGTTTTAACTCAAAAGCGGTTATCACCGGCGACGTCACACAGATCGACCTGCCGCGTAATACTAAATCAGGCTTACGTCACGCCATCGAAGTGCTGGCCGATGTCGAAGAGATCAGCTTTAACTTCTTCCACAGCGAAGACGTGGTTCGTCACCCTGTGGTGGCACGTATCGTTAACGCCTATGAAGCCTGGGAAGAAGCCGAACAAAAACGAAAAGCGGCGCTGGCGGCAGAACGCAAGCGCGAAGAACAGGAACAAAAATGAGTCAGGTGATCCTCGATTTACAACTGGCATGTGAAGATAATTCCGGGTTACCGGAAGAGAGCCAGTTTCAAACATGGCTGAATGCGGTGATCCCGCAGTTTCAGGAAGAATCGGAAGTGACTATTCGCGTGGTCGATACCGCCGAAAGCCACAGTCTGAATCTGACCTATCGCGGTAAGGATAAGCCGACCAACGTGCTCTCCTTCCCGTTTGAAGTGCCGCCTGGCATGGAAATGTCGCTACTGGGCGATCTGGTTATCTGCCGTCAGGTGGTTGAGAAGGAAGCTCAGGAGCAAGGCAAACCACTGGAGGCGCACTGGGCGCATATGGTGGTGCACGGCAGTCTGCATTTGTTAGGTTACGATCACATCGAAGATGACGAAGCAGAAGAAATGGAAGCCCTCGAAACAGAGATTATGCTTGCTCTGGGCTATGAGGATCCGTACATTGCCGAGAAAGAATAATTTGCCAGGCATTTGACTGGCAGACGTCCCCGCCGTTGGTGATTAACGACGGCGTTTTGATTAACTAACATGAGAACCCATACGACGCCATGAGCGACGACAATTCACACAGTAGTGACACGATAAGCAACAAGAAGGGATTTTTCTCCCTGTTACTCAGCCAACTTTTCCACGGTGAACCGAAAAACCGTGACGAACTGCTGGCGCTGATCCGTGATTCCGGGCAGAACGACCTTATCGACGAAGATACGCGCGATATGCTCGAAGGGGTGATGGACATCGCAGACCAACGCGTTCGCGACATCATGATCCCCCGCTCCCAGATGATTACCCTGAAACGCAACCAGACGCTGGACGAATGCCTTGATGTCATCATCGAGTCCGCCCACTCACGTTTCCCGGTGATTAGCGAAGACAAAGATCACATTGAAGGGATTCTGATGGCGAAAGACTTGCTGCCGTTTATGCGCAGCGATGCTGAAGCCTTCAGCATGGACAAAGTGTTACGTCAGGCGGTTGTCGTTCCTGAAAGTAAGCGCGTAGACCGGATGCTGAAAGAGTTTCGCTCTCAGCGTTACCACATGGCGATCGTTATTGACGAATTCGGTGGGGTTTCCGGTCTGGTGACCATTGAAGACATCCTGGAACTAATTGTTGGTGAGATTGAAGACGAGTATGACGAAGAAGATGATATCGACTTCCGTCAGCTGAGTCGTCATACCTGGACCGTGCGCGCACTGGCTTCCATTGAAGACTTCAACGAAGCGTTCGGCACCCACTTTAGCGATGAAGAGGTTGACACTATCGGTGGTCTGGTGATGCAGGCATTTGGGCATCTTCCGGCGCGTGGCGAAACTATCGACATCGACGGTTACCAGTTCAAAGTGGCGATGGCCGACAGTCGGCGTATTATTCAGGTTCATGTCAAAATCCCGGATGACTCACCCCAGCCGAAGCTGGATGAATAAAACCGAAACTGGATAGATAACTACATGGCTTTTGCCTCATTAATTGAACGCCAGCGCATTCGCCTGCTGCTGGCGTTATTATTCGGTGCCTGCGGAACGCTGGCCTTCTCTCCTTACGATGTCTGGCCTGCGGCGATTATTTCGCTGATGGGGCTTCAGGCGTTGACCTTTAACCGTCGCCCACTCCAGTCTGCCGCTATTGGCTTTTGCTGGGGATTTGGCCTCTTTGGCAGCGGTATTAACTGGGTCTATGTCAGCATCGCGACCTTTGGCGGGATGCCTGGCCCGGTTAACATCTTCCTGGTGGTGCTGCTGGCGGCGTATTTGTCGCTGTATACCGGACTGTTTGCTGGCGTGCTGTCGCGTCTGTGGCCGAAAACCACCTGGCTGCGCGTGGCGATTGCCGCCCCTTCTCTCTGGCAAGTGACCGAGTTTCTGCGCGGTTGGGTACTGACAGGCTTCCCGTGGTTACAGTTCGGCTATAGCCAGATTGATGGCCCGTTAAAAGGGCTGGCACCGATAATGGGCGTGGAAGCCATTAACTTCCTGCTGATGATGGTTAGTGGCCTGCTGGCACTGGCGTTGGTCAAACGCAACTGGCGTCCGCTGGTGGTGGCCGTCGTGCTGTTTGCCCTACCCTTCCCGCTGCGTTACATCCAATGGTTTACCCCACAACCGGAGAAAACCATTCAGGTTTCGATGGTTCAGGGCGATATTCCGCAATCACTGAAATGGGATGGAGATCAGCTTCTTAATACGCTGAAGATTTACTACAACGCAACGGCTCCGCTGATGGGCAAATCATCGTTGATTATCTGGCCGGAGTCGGCGATAACCGATCTGGAAATTAATCAGCAACCGTTCCTCAAAGCACTGGACGGTGAGTTGCGCGATAAAGGTAGCTCGCTGGTAACCGGGATTGTCGACGCGCGTCTCAATAAGCAGAACCGCTACGATACCTACAACACCATCATCACACTGGGTAAAGGTGCACCGTACAGCTACGAATCAGCCGATCGCTATAACAAAAACCATCTGGTGCCGTTTGGCGAGTTTGTCCCGCTGGAGTCGATTCTGCGTCCGTTAGCACCGTTCTTTGATCTGCCGATGTCGTCGTTCAGCCGTGGGCCATATATCCAGCCGCCGCTGTCGGTAAATGGTATTGAGCTTACTGCGGCTATTTGCTACGAGATCATTCTCGGCGAGCAAGTGCGCGATAACTTCCGCCCGGATACCGACTATCTGCTGACTATCTCCAACGATGCGTGGTTTGGTAAGTCTATTGGTCCATGGCAGCACTTCCAGATGGCGCGAATGCGTGCGCTGGAGCTGGCGCGCCCACTGTTGCGCAGCACCAACAACGGCATTACGGCGGTGATTGGCCCGCAGGGGGAGGTTCAGGCGATGATCCCGCAGTTCACCCGCGAGGTGTTAACCACTAACGTGACGCCGACCACCGGACTCACACCATACGCACGTACCGGCAACTGGCCGCTGTGGGTGCTGACGGCACTGTTTGGTTTTGCCGCTGTGCTGATGAGTCTGCGAGCACGTAAACGTTGATGTGCCTGATGTATCCTGCATGAGCAAAACGTACTTTCTCATTGAGCTTTGGGGCATGGTTATCATGCCCCTTTTTCTTACGGTTCAGGGATACAAGCCACATTGCCATATTGGGGATGACGAATAATTGCCTGCGGATCAAGCGAGCGCGTCCTGTCCAGTTGGATCAACCCGTTCTTCGCCATAACAAATATTTTTCTACCATCCGCTGAAAAACGAAGGTGATTAACGTAGCTGGCAGGATAAACGCCAATAATCTGCCCGGCATTAATATTGAGCAGGATGACATAACCTTGCAGGCCATATGACACCAACGCTAAATACTGACCGTCCGGGCTAATACCCTCAACGGAATAAACGCTCCTGCTACACCATTGCGTCATAATGCTGGCTTGTTGATCCCCTACGCTTATACGTGTAATCCCCTGGCTGTCGGCAAAAATTACATCCCCGTTTTCAGGTCGAAAACGCATCGCCGATATCGTTCCTCGCGCATCACTAGCCGGATAGCTTTCTTTCTGATGCGTGATGGTATTGATGCGTACAATGTCACCTCTGACCATACCGGGTATCAACAATATTTTTTCATCCGGGGAAAGAGCCATAACCCAGGCACCAGGTTTATTACTCGTCCCCGTCCCGTCGTATTTCTCCAGCGGGATATCCGCCACATGCTGATAAGTCACCAGATCAATCGCTGACACACTATTACTGGTGCGATTCATCACCCAGGCTTTTGTGCCATCACGCGAGAGGATAAGGCTGTCAGGATGTGCACCGGTGGTAATCGACTGAATAATCTCCCCTGTCGCCACGTTAATGACCGATAACGCATTCGCTTCAAATGAAGTCGCATAAATCAACTTTTCATCCGGGCTTAATGCCAGCGATCTGACGCCCTGATCTTTACAGCCACCACAATGTTTGACTGACTTTTCTTTCGCTATGGGCGCTGTAAAGGTATGCAGGATTTTCTTTTGTCCGAGGTCGAAAACAACAATGCTGTTGGTGTTTTCAATTGCGGCATACAACGTATTACCATCCCGACTGATCGCCATATCATGGATATCGGCAATCTCAGCGAGTAAATCACCACTGGCCTGTTCACGACTTACCGGAGCGGATAATGTTTCCCTGAGGGCGTTGCGTTCCTCCGCTAACTGTTGTTTTTTTTGTCGTCGCTCTTGTTCAATCTCCTGCGGATAAAACGCTTCACGCAGGCTTTGCCTGACCTGTAAAACTGACTCATCCATCTGCTGCTGCGCAAGCCAGATAGCCCCGGTCAGAAGAAGACTGCCCGCAACAATAATCCCGCCTTCCGTAACGAGTCGGTTTTGCCCAGATAAACACGCGCTCAGCCAACCCAACGCGCCACCCGCAATCAGGCCGCCAATGTGGCAAGCGTTATCTATTCCTGTTTGCCGGGCACCGTACAACAGTGTCAGCGCCACCATACCCAACAGAGGAAATACTCGCCGCTGGTTTTTATGGTGTGTGCCCGCACCTGAAGCAAGCTGTGTTGCTATCGCAGCGCCAGCTATTCCCATAATTGCCCCGGACGCCCCAACGCTGATGACTATCTGCTCACTTTCGCGTAACGCATAACAGGCGCTGATTAGCCCACCAAAGACGCCAGAGAATAGCCAGACAATCAGGAGTCGCCATTTCCCCAGAATACGTTCCACCACTCCCCCCACCACCAGGAGTGCAAACATATTCATCAGCAAATGAGAAACACTGCTGTGCAGAAAGACACTGCTCAATAAGCGCCAGGATTCACCCGACAACGTGAGAGAAGCAACGTTAGCACCGAGATGGATGAGTGCGGATTGATCGACTTCTTCATAACTCATCCATTGTGCGAAGTAACAAAATATCCCAACACAGAGCGCAAAAAGGATAAGGGTTATTGCGGGTAATTGAACATTTAACGGCTTAACCGAAGATGCAGACATAAGGTGATTCTTCCTTGAATAGACAGGTAAAAAGCATTTTTCCCGTGTGCAGTTATCATCCCGGCAAACGTCCCAAGCCGAAAAGATAACTCTGTCCGAAATATGACTTTTTCAGCCTAAAATTACAATCGTAATTAATTCACCCCTAAGTATTTTTTGGCATGTAAGTTGCTTTATTTACTGTGTAAGCGATGAAATCAGCCGCGACGCAACCAGGTTGCACCACCACAAATCAGCGGTAGCACCAAAAAGGTGCGGTTTAAGAATTTTGCTTCGGAATGGTGCGGCGCATCTCGCAAAAACAAACAATAAAACAGCAATATCTTTACATTTAGCCAAACTAAATGTTACCTAACAGGCACAACACTGCACAATAAAGTTGCAGACGATAACAACACAAACACTCACAACGGGTATCCATGCGTTCTTAACGCAGAAGATAAAGGAGTTGGATATGCAATTACGTAAACCTGCCACAGCAATCCTCGCCCTGGCGCTTTCCGCAGGACTGGCACAGGCAGATGACGCCGCCCCGGCAGCAGGCAGTACGCTGGACAAAATCGCCAAAAACGGTGTGATTGTCGTCGGTCACCGTGAATCTTCAGTACCTTTCTCTTATTACGACAATCAGCAAAAAGTGGTGGGTTACTCGCAGGATTACTCCAACGCCATTGTTGAAGCAGTGAAAAAGAAACTCAACAAACCGGACTTGCAGGTGAAACTGATTCCGATTACCTCACAAAACCGTATTCCACTGCTGCAAAACGGCACTTTCGATTTTGAATGTGGTTCTACCACTAACAACGTCGAACGCCAAAAACAGGCGGCTTTCTCTGACACTATTTTCGTGGTCGGTACGCGCCTGCTGACCAAAAAGGGTGGCGATATCAAAGATTTTGCCGACCTGAAAGACAAAGCCGTAGTCGTCACTTCCGGCACTACCTCTGAAGTTTTGCTCAACAAACTGAATGAAGAGCAAAAAATGAATATGCGCATCATCAGCGCCAAAGATCACGGTGACTCTTTCCGCACCCTGGAAAGCGGTCGTGCCGTTGCCTTTATGATGGATGACGCTCTGCTGGCCGGTGAACGTGCGAAAGCGAAGAAACCAGACAACTGGGATATCGTCGGCAAGCCGCAGTCTCAGGAAGCCTACGGTTGCATGTTGCGTAAAGACGATCCGCAGTTCAAAAAGCTGATGGATGACACTATCGCTCAGGTGCAGACCTCCGGTGAAGCGGAAAAATGGTTTGATAAATGGTTCAAAAATCCAATTCCGCCGAAAAACCTGAACATGAATTTCGAACTGTCAGACGAAATGAAAGCACTGTTCAAAGAACCGAATGACAAGGCACTGAACTAATTACAAGAACCAGGGGCGGAAATTCCAGCCCTCTCGATTGTTACGTAGCACGGACAGACTATACGCCTGATGGTCGTTCCCCATCGGGCCTGAAAACCGCAATACGCTGGGTAACAATCTTCGAGGGTAGCAGTTAACGCTGCTACCCTCTTTTTTCTGGAGTAGATTTATGTCTATAGACTGGAACTGGGGTATTTTTTTACAACAAGCCCCGTTCGGCAACACCACCTATCTTGGTTGGATCTGGAGTGGTTTTCAGGTGACGATCGCTTTGTCGATCTGCGCCTGGATTATCGCTTTCCTCGTCGGTTCATTTTTCGGCATTTTACGTACCGTTCCAAACCGTTTTCTCTCCGGTCTGGGTACGTTGTATGTCGAACTGTTCCGCAACGTGCCGTTGATTGTGCAATTCTTTACCTGGTATCTGGTGATCCCGGAGCTGCTGCCGGAGAAAATCGGCATGTGGTTTAAGGCCGAGCTGGATCCCAATATTCAGTTTTTCCTTTCATCCATGCTCTGCCTGGGGCTGTTTACCGCCGCCCGTGTTTGCGAACAGGTACGCGCCGCTATTCAGTCGCTGCCGCGTGGGCAAAAGAATGCCGCGCTGGCGATGGGCCTGACGCTACCGCAGGCTTATCGATACGTACTGCTGCCTAATGCTTATCGCGTTATCGTCCCGCCGATGACCTCAGAGATGATGAACCTGGTGAAAAACTCCGCCATCGCCTCGACTATTGGTCTGGTGGATATGGCGGCGCAGGCGGGTAAATTGCTTGATTACTCAGCCCACGCCTGGGAGTCGTTTACCGCCATCACGCTGGCGTATGTATTGATTAACGCTTTTATCATGCTGGTGATGACGCTGGTTGAACGTAAAGTTCGCCTGCCTGGCAACATGGGGGGTAAATAATGTACGAGTTTGACTGGAGTTCCATTGTCCCTTCCCTGCCATATCTGCTCGACGGGCTGGTGATCACCCTGAAAATCACCGTCACGGCAGTCGTGATCGGTATTTTGTGGGGCACCATGCTGGCGGTGATGCGCTTGTCCAGCTTTGCGCCTGTAGCGTGGTTTGCCAAAGCCTACGTTAACGTATTCCGCTCGATTCCTTTAGTTATGGTTTTGCTGTGGTTTTACCTGATTGTGCCGGGTTTTCTGCAAAACGTGCTGGGATTATCACCAAAAAATGATATCCGTTTAATTTCGGCGATGGTGGCGTTTTCGATGTTTGAAGCGGCCTACTATTCAGAGATTATCCGTGCTGGTATTCAAAGTATTTCTCGTGGTCAGTCGAGCGCCGCGCTGGCGTTGGGAATGACTCACTGGCAGTCGATGAAACTGATTATTCTGCCGCAGGCGTTCCGCGCGATGGTGCCGCTTCTGCTCACTCAGGGCATCGTACTGTTCCAGGATACCTCACTGGTGTATGTGTTATCTCTGGCCGATTTCTTCCGTACCGCCTCAACCATTGGTGAGCGTGATGGTACGCAGGTTGAGATGATCCTGTTTGCCGGATTTGTTTATTTCGTTATTAGTCTTAGCGCGTCGTTGTTGGTCAGCTACTTGAAAAGAAGGACAGCATAATGATTACCCTGAAAAATGTTTCAAAATGGTATGGTCACTTTCAGGTGCTGACCGACTGCTCAACCGAAGTGAAAAAAGGCGAAGTGGTGGTGGTTTGCGGCCCGTCTGGTTCCGGCAAATCAACGCTGATTAAAACCGTCAACGGCCTCGAACCAGTGCAGCAAGGTGAAATCACCGTCGATGGTATCGTGGTTAATGACAAGAAAACCGATCTGGCAAAGCTGCGTTCCCGCGTCGGGATGGTATTCCAGCATTTCGAGCTGTTCCCTCATCTGTCGATTATCGAAAACCTGACCCTGGCGCAGGTGAAAGTGCTTAAACGCGATAAAGCGCCGGCTCGTGAAAAAGCATTGAAATTGCTGGAGCGCGTGGGACTTTCCGCACATGCCAATAAATTTCCGGCGCAGCTTTCCGGCGGTCAGCAGCAGCGTGTGGCGATCGCTCGCGCATTGTGTATGGATCCTATTGCGATGCTGTTCGACGAACCGACGTCGGCGCTGGATCCGGAGATGATCAACGAAGTGCTGGACGTGATGGTGGAACTGGCGAACGAAGGAATGACCATGATGGTGGTGACCCACGAAATGGGCTTTGCCCGCAAAGTGGCGAATCGGGTGATCTTTATGGATGAGGGTAAAATTGTCGAAGACTCGCCGAAAGACGCTTTCTTCGATGATCCGAAATCGGACCGCGCAAAAGACTTCCTCGCGAAAATCCTGCATTAATCACTCTGGCGCGCATACCCAAGTGCGCGCCATCTCACGCTTTATCGTTTCGCCCCTCGTATCTGTTACATCCTGGCGTTACCCTTGTCGCAAAGAAGCACACAACAAGGAGCAACAATGGCACTGCCAATTCTGTTAGATTGCGACCCAGGTCATGACGACGCTATCGCAATAGTTCTCGCCCTCGCCTCACCAGAGCTTGATGTCAAAGCAATTACGTCTTCCGCCGGAAACCAGACACCAGAAAAAACCTTACGCAATGTTCTTCGTATGCTGACCTTGCTCAATCGCACCGATATTCCGGTAGCAGGCGGCGCGGTAAAACCGTTAATGCGTGAGTTGATTATCGCGGACAATGTGCACGGCGAAAGCGGTCTCGACGGCCCGGCATTACCGGAACCGGCGTTCGCACCGCAAAACTGTACGGCGGTAGAGCTAATGGCGAAAACGCTGCGTGAAAGTGCGGAACCTGTCACGATTGTGTCTACCGGACCGCAAACTAACGTTGCCTTGCTGCTCAATAGCCATCCGGAACTGCATAGCAAAATTGCCCGTATCGTGATTATGGGCGGCGCAATGGGGCTTGGTAACTGGACGCCTGCGGCTGAATTTAATATTTACGTTGACCCGGAAGCGGCAGAAATTGTCTTCCAGTCAGGGATCCCGGTGGTGATGGCTGGTCTGGATGTTACTCACAAAGCACAAATCCACGTTGAAGACACTGAGCGTTTCCGCGCGATTGGCAACCCTGTTTCAACCATTGTTGCCGAACTGCTGGATTTCTTCCTCGAATATCATAAAGACGAAAAATGGGGCTTTGTCGGCGCACCGCTGCATGACCCATGCACCATCGCCTGGCTGTTGAAACCGGAGTTGTTTACCACTGTTGAGCGCTGGGTTGGCGTGGAAACACAGGGGAAATATACTCAGGGTATGACGGTTGTTGATTATTATTATCTGACTGGCAATAAACCGAATGCCACCGTAATGGTCGATGTTGATCGTCAGGGCTTTGTTGATTTACTGGCTGATCGTCTGAAATTTTACGCTTAACACACGTCATTGATTAAGATCACCACGCGTTACCTGGGTGGTCTTAATCTGTTTATCTCTTTTTCTTTCAAGATATAAATGCAATGGATAATGCAGAACTCGCCATTGGTATCGATCTCGGTACTACCAATAGTTTAATTGCCGTCTGGAAAGACGGTGCCGCGCAATTAATTCCAAATAAGTTCGGTGAATATTTAACACCATCCATAATTAGCATGGATGAAAATAATCATATTTTAGTCGGAAAACCGGCTGTATCACGGCGTACTTCGCATCCGGATAAAACGGCAGCGTTATTTAAACGTGCAATGGGCAGTAATACCAACTGGCGGTTAGGCAGCGACACATTTAACGCGCCAGAACTGTCCTCTTTGGTATTACGCTCATTAAAAGAAGATGCCGAAGAATTTCTGCAACGTCCGATTAAAGATGTGGTGATCTCCGTTCCGGCTTATTTCAGCGATGAACAACGCAAGCATACCCGTTTAGCAGCGGAGTTAGCCGGGTTAAATGCGGTACGCTTAATTAATGAACCCACAGCAGCTGCGATGGCGTATGGCCTGCATACCCAACAAAATACCCGTTCGCTGGTGTTTGATCTCGGTGGCGGCACGTTTGACGTCACGGTGCTTGAGTACGCCACGCCGGTGATTGAAGTTCACGCCTCCGCTGGCGATAACTTCCTCGGTGGCGAAGATTTTACCCATATGTTGGTCGATGAGGTTTTAAAGCGCGCGGATGTCACCAGGACCACGCTTAACGAGAGTGAACTGGCAGCCTTGTACGCCTGTGTGGAAGCGGCAAAATGTAGCAATCAATCGCCAATGCACATTCGCTGGCAGTACCAGGATGAAACGCGGGAATGCGAATTTTACGAGAACAAACTGGAAGATTTGTGGTTGCCGCTGCTCAATCGCTTGCGAGTGCCGATTGAACAGGCGTTGCGCGATGCGCGTCTGAAGCCGAGTCAAATCGACAGTCTGGTGCTGGTTGGCGGCGCGTCACAAATGCCGCTGGTGCAGCGAATCGCCGTGCGTCTGTTTGGCAAATTACCGTATCAAAGTTACGACCCGAGCACCATTGTCGCGCTGGGCGCAGCAATCCAGGCCGCCTGCCGCTTACGCAGTGAAGATATTGAAGAGGTAATCCTCACTGATATTTGCCCTTACTCGTTGGGCGTTGAAGTTAACCGCCAGGGCATTTCCGGCATTTTCTCGCCGATTATTGAACGAAACACCACAGTACCGGTGTCGCGTGTAGAAACTTACTCGACCATGCACCCGGAGCAGGATTCAATTACGGTTAACGTCTATCAGGGAGAAAACCACAAAGTTAAAAATAACATTCTGGTTGAATCCTTCGATGTGCCGTTGAAGAAAACCGGGGCTTATCAGTCGATTGATATTCGCTTTAGTTATGATATCAACGGCTTGCTTGAAGTTGACGTGCTTCTGGAAGATGGCAGCATTAAGTCCAGAGTGATTAACCACAGCCCGGTAACATTGAGCGCGCAGCAGATTGAAGAGAGTCGGACGCGGTTATCCGCATTGAAAATTTATCCGCGCGATATGCTCATCAATCGCACCTTTAAAGCCAAACTGGAAGAGTTGTGGGCGCGGGCGCTGGGTGACGAGCGAGAAGAGATCGGCCGGGTGATCACCGATTTTGATGCGGCGTTGCAGTCAAACGATATGGCCCGCGTCGATGAAGTTCGTCGACGGGCGAGCGATTATTTGGCTATTGAGATCCCTTAAACACGGCTGCCGGATGCGGCATAAACGCTGCATCCGGCATCGGCGCAAAAAACACATCCTCAGCTAAACAACATCGCGATTTTGCCGAGAGCATAACCTATCACCAGCACCGTTAAGCTGATTTTGATAATGCTGGTAATGCTCTGTGGTTTTTCATCCTCATCATTTTTTTCTTCATGGTTTTCAGGTGTTGGCTCATCGACATCTTCATCCTCCGGCTCGAGTTTCACTTTCGTCAACAGCATCCGGGTGACAATGGCCTCTAATGGATGAGCATCTCCGCCTTCCAGCCTTGTATTAAGACGGGCCAGCATCTCTTGTTTCGGAAACGCTTCAAGTACTACCTGTTCCGCTACCCGATACAAATCCAGTAACGGTGAATCTTCTTCTGTCTCGCTACCGACTCTCGATTTCCACCACGCCCATGCTTTGCGTTTGAAGAATAGCGACTCAATAAACGATTGACCTAACGGCGATAATTTTCCGCTATGTAAAATTTCCGCCCATAACAGCCGCGTCCGGGCGCTCTCACCAGGAACATATTTCAGCGGTTGACCTTGCGCATCAACCATGCTCTGCGCTTCGATAACCATCACTAATAACGCGAAATAATCCGGGCAATGACGCTTGCTCCACTGCAACAACAAATTATCAGCTTGTGTAGATGGGTAACTTTCCCAGTACGCGCCGAGATCGGCAAGCAGGCTTTCCCCCTCGCCGCAGTACAAACGTTGTGCACACTGGTAATACCGGGCATCTTCGCTTTCTGGTTCTTCCGCTTGCCACTGTTTGGCTACAGGAATGAGTTCCGCCATACCTGTTTGCACCGAGCTGTACCAGCGCAACAGTTTGCGATGTAACTTTGCATCATCAGGAATGAACCACGGACCTTCCATCGCCAAAAACGCAGTGACATAGTCAGGATGGTAACGGCAGCAACGTTCCAGCGCGAAGTAATACTCAACCGTCTGGTTCTGCAACGCAACGGGATATTCCAGAAGGCTAAGGAAATCGAAACAATCACCAGCCTGAATGGCCTCAAGAAAAGCCTCCCTTTCTTCCTCATCCATTCCTTCGCTGTCATTAAACGAATGCCAGTTCAAACGCTCTGCCAGCAAAGAAGCACAATTTAATGAAAGATATCGCGCTTCTATAGCGATTGCACACAGCGGCCAGCGTAATTGATCGACATCCTCCATGTTCCAGGTATTTAATTGCTGAATAAATTTCTGCCAGGCGGAGGGCTGAAAACGATCACTTTCTGAATCCAGTAATGTCCTGAATGCACGCAGTATTTCATGTTCAGCGGCGGCATCTTTTTCTTCATCATCTGCTTCCTCGACAGGATTTACCGCCAGTCGCAGCGCCTCTTCATAGGCCTGGCGTAATGCTTTAAACCCCTGCGGATCGGTTTCGGGATGACATAACGGTAAGCGAGCAAGATAAGCCTGGCGGATAATGTCTATTTGCGTCGTGCTTTCAATTTCGAGGATTTGCCAACATGTTTTCATAGGTCGCTCACATCCTTAAGCGTTACCGGGCATTCAGGCTGGACAGTTAATGGCTGCCAGGGAAGCGTGGCATAGAAACGATCGCTTCCCGCTGCCAGCTCTTCGAACATCCGACTCCCGGCGCTATCGTATTTGTACAGGGTTAGCGCCTCGCGTAGCGAAGTGTTGTCTTCGCACTGAGAAGATTGCCAGTAGAGACGTCCTAACGAATAGGCGGAAAAATAGTGCATCCAGCTGTGATAGTAATGGTGAGCTCGTACATAGACGCGCGATTGCAGCCATAAACTCTCTTCTTCCGTCAGCCAGTTGTTGAGCACACCGACCCGTGACAGAAACCCCATTCGAACATAATCCCAGGCTTTGATTCCCCCTTCTCCACAGCACATAGCGGTTTGGGCAACGAATTGGGTATAAATCAACCCTCTCTCCGAGCCACCAGCAATTAATGCTTTCCACTCTTCAGGGGAAGAGCGATGCCATGTCAGATATAAGCCAGCTAAATCATTGGCATGACCATCATCAGTCATCTGATAAATAGTCTGAATTAAATCATCACGATTATTTATTCCCCAGGATGATGAGAGATCGAATTCTTTTATCCCGGTATACATTTTTGGCGAGTCATGCGCGGGTTTGCAACCCTGATTAAGTATTTCCATGGGCGCAGAAAGCGCAAAAAGAAGATATTGTTCTTCCTTATTCATTTGTTAATAATCCCTTAAGTGCATTAACTGACTACTTTTTTATTATTGATGAGTATAAACTTGACGCTTTCAAAATAAAAAGAAAATCGAAGCATTCACACATGAATAAAAAATTAATGTATATATTCGCAATTTTTATAGTTGCAGCAATTACCTGTATTAGCCAACCCAAGAAAACGACGTTGCGTGATAAAGCCATGGTGAATTATGCCTTTGATTATTTAAGATCACCGGGCAGTCTTCCATTCACCACGGCAGCCACGGAGCTTTCCGCGATTCATGGTCACTCAACGTCGCAATATCGCCTTGGAGAATTTTATCTTCATGGTAGCGACGGTAAACCACTGGATTATACACAGGCGAGATACTGGTATGAGCAATCAGCGGAACAGGAAAATCCACGCGCGCAAAGTAAACTGGGGTGGATCTACCTCAAAGGTCTGGGGGTCAAACCCGACACCCGTAAAGCAATTCTCTGGTATAAGGAAGCAGCTGAACAAGGGTATGCTCATGCTCAATATACTTTAGGTTTGATCTACAGAAATGGCTCAGGTATTAATGTTAACCATTATGAATCTCAAAAATGGTTAAAACTGGCCGCCAAACAACATTACAAAAATGCGGAAAGATTACTTGCCGGGCTTCCCGCACATTAACGTCGACTGTCACCCGAACAGATGGAGTATTTTCCCTATCAAACCAGCAAAGATAAAAATATAGAAAATAATTTTAATGATGCCCAGACAGCCTGGCCCACCATCGTCAACGGGCATTGGCTGCGGTTGCGGCTCCGGTTCAACAGTTTGCTTCTCGGTAAAATTCGCCGCCTGAATTAATAATCGACGAATAATTAATGCTTCCAGTGGACAACGATCTTCCGCATCAAGGCGGCTCACAATCGGCATTAATGATTCTTCTGTCGGTTGGCTAGCCTGCACTAATTGTTTGGCAACTAAATATAATGGCCATAAGGGATGTTCTGTATCACGCGTGAGTGAGATCCGCGGCTTACGTCCTTTGTGCAAAACCATCTCGACCAGTGAACGCCCCAGCGCAGAGAGTTTTTCATCGCTGAGTATTTCGTATAAATGAAAACGCGTACGGGCGCTGTCGCCGGGGACATAAAGTAGCTGTTTACCCTGATCGTTAACCAGTTCACGAGCTTCAATCATCATCACCACTAACGGGTAATAATCGACCCGATGCTGACGGCACCATTGCAATATTAAAGCATCCGCCTGGGTGGAGGGATACTCGCGCCAGTAGTCACAAAGTTCTGCCAGCAAGCTTTCGCCTTCTCCACAATAGACGCGTTGCGCGTATTCATAATAACGCGCATCTTCATTATCAGGTTCAGCTTCCCGCCACGACCGGGCGTAATCCAGAAGTTCGGGGATACCCAGGCGACCTGCGCTATACCAGCGGAGTAAATTTCTGTGCAGTTTTGCATCATCGGGGATGATCACTGCGCGATGTTGCGCTAAATACAATGTCAGCCATTCTGGATGCGATGACCAAATCCGAGCGAACATTTGGTAAAAATCGATGGTGTCATTTTGCACGGCAACGGGCAGATGCAGAATGGTCTGGAAGTTAAAAACATTCCCCTTCGCAATGGCATATAAAAAGGATTCCAGTTCTTCTTCGTCTATTTCCCCGACGTTTTCCTCCTGCAACCACCGCAATCTTTCTGCTAATAACACCACGCACTCGAAGGATAAATGGGCAGTGTTCATGGCTATTGTGCACAGCGACCAGCGTAATTCATCAATATCTTCCATCGAGCAATAATTTAATTGCTGAATGAATCGCTGCCAGGCAGAGGGCAGAAAACGTTCGCTATCAGAGGCAAGTAACGCACGAAAGGCGAGCAGAATTTCATGTTCTGCTACCTCATATTCTTCTGGTTGCCAAACAGATTTAGCAGGCGACTGCGCAATCCGTAGCGCCTTCTCATACGCCTGACGAAGTTGTTTAAAACCCTGCGGATCGGTTTCTGGATGAAAGGACGGTAACAGCGCCAGATAAGCGCGGCGGATAATATCGACGTCAGTCGTTTCCTCTATTTCGAGAATCTTCCAGCAATTTTTCATAGGTCGCTCATATCCTTAAGCGTTTCCGGGCATGTGGGGTAGTCAGCCAGTGGTTGCCAGGACAAGGTAGGGTAATACGCATCATCACTGGCAAATAATTGATAAAACATATCATTGCCGGAATCGTCGTATTCTTTACGCGCTAAGAATTCACGTAATAACTGCAGATTATCATCCTCGGGAGACTGCCAATATTGCCGACCAAAGGTATAACCGGCAAAGTATTGCCGCCAGTTACGATAATAACGTAGAGCCCGTAGATGAATGCGCGACTGGATCCATAGACTTTCTTCTTCGCTCAACCAGTTATTAAGTACGCCCATTCGGCTTAAAAAACCCATCCGGACATAATCCCAGGCTTTAATTCCTCCCTCACCACAGCATTCGGCGGTGCTGGCGACAAATTGCGCATAAGCCTGACCTTGCTCATTTAGTTCAGCAAGATAGTCACGCCATTCACATGGCGAATAACGAAACCAGCGGTGATAAAACCCTGCCAACCGAGCGGCATGACCGTTATCGATTATTCGGTGAATTGTGCGCAGCAGGTCATCACGGGCATCAATTCCCCAGGAGGAAGAAAGGTCAAAAAAGCATGTACCTAAATACATTTTGGGTGATGAATGCGAAGGTAAACAGCATTCATTGCGTATTTCCATCGGAGTGGAAAGTGCAAACAATATTTTTTGCGACTCCATGTCCATATAATTTATCCTTAAATATTCATTAAATGAATATTAGCCGCATTGCGAGGCTCGTTTATTTATACTTTTCTGACGCGACATAATACGCATAAAATAAGGCTTACGCAAAAATGGAACACATAAAAATATAATATGTTTTATCTGCAACCATAAGGAAATGATAATGATTTTCACGTCAAGTTGCTGCGATAATTTATCAATAGATGAGATTATCGAACGTGCTGAAAAAGGCGATTGCGAGGCTCAATATATTGTTGGGTTTTATTATAATCGCGATAGCGCAATTGATTCTCCGGACGACGAAAAAGCCTTTTACTGGCTGAAGCTGGCCGCCGAGCAAGGTCATTGTGAAGCACAATATTCCTTAGGACAAAAGTATACTGAGGATAAAAGCCGTCATAAAGATAATGAGCATGCCATCTTTTGGCTGAAAAAAGCTGCCCTACAAGGCCATACTTTCGCTTCCAACGCCCTTGGCTGGATACTGGATCGTGGAGAAGACCCCAATTATAAAGAAGCGGTTGTCTGGTATCAGATAGCCGCGGAGAGCGGAATGTCTTATGCGCAAAATAATCTTGGGTGGATGTACAGAAATGGCAACGGAGTCGCAAAAGACTATGCGCTGGCATTTTTCTGGTACAAACAAGCTGCATTACAAGGCCATAGTGACGCGCAAAACAATCTGGCCGATCTTTATGAAGACGGAAAAGGCGTTGCTCAAAACGAGACACTCGCCGCATTCTGGTATTTGAAAAGCGCACAGCAGGGTAATCGGCATGCTCAGTTTCAAATTGCATGGGATTATAACGCTGGCGAAGGGGTGGACCAGGACTATAAGCAAGCGATGTACTGGTATCTGAAGGCTGCCGCTCAGGGGAGCGTCGGCGCTTACGTCAACATCGGTTATATGTATAAACACGGACAAGGCGTTGAGAAAGATTATCAGGCTGCCTTTGAATGGTTTACGAAAGCCGCTGAATGCAATGACGCCACTGCCTGGTATAACCTGGCCATTATGTATCACTACGGAGAAGGAAAACCTGTCGATCTCCGACAGGCTCTCGACCTGTATCGTAAAGTTCAGTCATCCGGAACCAGAGATGTCAGTCAAGAAATTCGTGAGATTGAAGATTTACTGTAGAGATAAAAACAAGGGCCGGGGAATTTCATTCGGCCCATATTCTCTTTATTGCTGTGCGAAATCAGACTATTACGGCTCAAACGGGCGTCTCTGGAACTGGTCATGACCACATTTCGGGCATAGCGTCAGCACTTCCGGTGTGTAGATCGGGAGATGGAAGTGACATTTCTCGCAGACCAGATTTCCCAGCCCGACCACTTCTCCGCTGTGATAAACCCCATGATGATTGAGGTCCTGGAAAACTTCGCGCCATTCAAGCTGCGTTTTATCGGTGATGTCTGCCAGCTCCTGCCACAAGCTTTCTTTAATCACCCGCATAAAGACGCTGTCAGATTCTTCTTTCAGGCTCTCTTCATAGCTCATGGCGAACTCTTCCAGGTCACGTCTGACAGCTCGCGTCAGCTCATCGACCTCGGTTCGCGTTAACTCCCCTGTTTTTATTACGCGCTCGCGCGCCTGTTCCACCAGTGCGTCGATATCACGTTCGCCATTGCGCAGGCGTTCGCTCAGTGACGCAACCAGTTCACGGTAATATTGAGCAACCTTGTTCATCGTTTCATCTCCCGGGTCGTTAACTGACTATAATAATAGACGTTCTTTGTTCCTTGCTTTGCTAATACGCCCACAAACTCTGTAAATTAATGTATGAATAATCCGGGCATCATTTCAACGTCGAGTGCGCGAAAGGCTGTTTTGACGCGGACGTTTGGGCTATGCTATGCGGATCTGAAAAACCACCTCAACGCTACATTTGTAGCCGTATTGAAAACAGGACCACTGGCTGCCATGCAAGAGCAATACCGCCCGGAAGAGATAGAATCCAAAGTACAGCTTCATTGGGATGAGAAGCGCACATTTGAAGTAACCGAAGACGAGAGCAAAGAGAAGTATTACTGCCTGTCTATGCTTCCCTATCCTTCTGGTCGACTACACATGGGCCACGTACGTAACTACACCATCGGTGACGTGATCGCCCGCTACCAGCGTATGCTGGGCAAAAACGTCCTGCAGCCGATCGGCTGGGACGCGTTTGGTCTGCCTGCGGAAGGCGCGGCGGTGAAAAACAACACCGCTCCGGCACCGTGGACGTACGACAACATCGCGTATATGAAAAACCAGCTCAAAATGCTGGGCTTTGGTTATGACTGGAGCCGCGAGCTGGCAACCTGTACGCCGGAATACTACCGTTGGGAACAGAAATTCTTCACCGAGCTGTATAAAAAAGGCCTGGTATATAAGAAGACTTCTGCGGTCAACTGGTGCCCGAACGACCAGACCGTACTGGCGAACGAACAAGTTATCGACGGCTGCTGCTGGCGCTGCGATACCAAAGTTGAACGTAAAGAGATCCCGCAGTGGTTTATCAAAATCACTGCTTACGCTGACGAGCTGCTTAACGATCTGGATAAACTGGATCACTGGCCAGACACCGTTAAAACCATGCAGCGTAACTGGATCGGTCGTTCCGAAGGCGTGGAGATCACCTTCAACGTTAACGACTATGACAACACGCTGACCGTTTACACTACCCGCCCGGACACCTTTATGGGTTGTACCTACCTGGCGGTAGCTGCGGGTCATCCGCTGGCGCAGAAAGCGGCGGAAAATAATCCTGAACTGGCGGCCTTTATTGACGAATGCCGTAACACCAAAGTTGCCGAAGCTGAAATGGCGACGATGGAGAAAAAAGGCGTCGATACTGGCTTTAAAGCTGTTCACCCATTAACGGGCGAAGAAATTCCCGTTTGGGCAGCAAACTTCGTATTGATGGAGTACGGCACGGGCGCAGTTATGGCGGTTCCGGGTCACGACCAGCGCGACTACGAGTTTGCCTCTAAATACGGCCTGAACATCAAACCAGTTATCCTGGCTGCTGACGGCTCTGAGCCAGATCTTTCTCAGCAAGCCCTGACTGAAAAAGGCGTGCTGTTCAACTCTGGCGAATTCAACGGTCTTGACCATGAAGCGGCCTTCAACGCCATCGCCGATAAACTGACTGCGATGGGCGTTGGCGAGCGTAAAGTGAACTACCGCCTGCGCGACTGGGGTGTTTCTCGTCAGCGTTACTGGGGCGCGCCGATTCCGATGGTGACGCTGGAAGACGGTACCGTAATGCCGACCCCGGACGACCAGCTGCCGGTGATCCTGCCGGAAGATGTGGTGATGGACGGCATTACCAGCCCGATTAAAGCAGATCCGGAGTGGGCGAAAACTACCGTTAACGGTATGCCAGCACTGCGTGAAACCGACACTTTCGACACCTTTATGGAGTCCTCCTGGTACTATGCGCGCTACACTTGCCCGCAGTACAAAGAAGGTATGCTGGATTCCGAAGCGGCTAACTACTGGCTGCCGGTGGATATCTACATTGGTGGTATTGAACACGCCATTATGCACCTGCTCTACTTCCGCTTCTTCCACAAACTGATGCGTGATGCAGGCATGGTGAACTCTGACGAACCAGCGAAACAGTTGCTGTGTCAGGGTATGGTGCTGGCAGATGCCTTCTACTATGTTGGCGAAAACGGCGAACGTAACTGGGTTTCCCCGGTTGATGCTATCGTTGAACGTGACGAGAAAGGCCGTATCGTGAAAGCGAAAGATGCGGCAGGCCATGAACTGGTTTATACCGGCATGAGCAAAATGTCCAAGTCGAAGAACAACGGTATCGACCCGCAGGTGATGGTTGAACGTTACGGCGCGGACACCGTTCGTCTGTTTATGATGTTTGCTTCTCCGGCTGATATGACTCTCGAATGGCAGGAATCCGGTGTGGAAGGGGCTAACCGCTTCCTGAAACGTGTCTGGAAACTGGTTTACGAGCACACAGCAAAAGGTGATGTTGCGGCACTGAACGTTGATGCGCTGACTGAAGATCAGAAAGCGCTGCGTCGCGATGTGCATAAAACGATCGCTAAAGTGACCGATGATATCGGCCGTCGTCAGACCTTCAACACCGCAATTGCGGCGATTATGGAGCTGATGAACAAACTGGCGAAAGCACCAACCGATGGCGAGCAGGATCGCGCTCTGATGCAGGAAGCGCTGCTGGCCGTTGTCCGTATGCTTAACCCGTTCACCCCGCACATCTGCTTCACGCTGTGGCAGGAACTGAAAGGCGAAGGCGATATCGACAACGCGCCGTGGCCGGTTGCTGACGAAAAAGCGATGGTGGAAGACTCCACGCTGGTCGTGGTGCAGGTTAACGGTAAAGTCCGTGCCAAAATCACCGTTCCGGTGGACGCAACGGAAGAACAGGTTCGCGAACGTGCTGGCCAGGAACATCTGGTAGCAAAATATCTTGATGGCGTTACCGTGCGTAAAGTGATTTACGTACCAGGTAAACTCCTCAATCTGGTCGTTGGCTAAGCGCGGGAGGAAGCGTGCGATATCTGGCAACATTGTTGTTATCTCTGGCGGTGTTAATCACCGCCGGGTGTGGCTGGCATCTGCGTGATACCACGCAGGTTCCTTCCACTATGAAGGTCATGATCCTGGACTCAGGCGATCCGAACGGGCCATTAAGCCGTGCGGTGCGTAACCAGTTACGTCTGAATGGTGTCGAGTTGCTTGATAAAGAAACCACGCGTAAGGACGTTCCATCCCTGCGTTTGGGTAAAGTGAGCATCGCGAAAGATACCGCATCGGTATTCCGTAACGGTCAAACAGCAGAGTATCAGATGATCATGACGGTGAATGCGACCGTGTTGATCCCCGGCCGTGATATCTACCCGATTAGTGCCAAAGTCTTCCGTTCGTTCTTTGATAACCCGCAAATGGCGTTAGCGAAAGATAACGAACAAGACATGATCGTAAAAGAGATGTACGACCGTGCTGCCGAACAGCTGATTCGTAAGCTGCCAAGCATCCGTGCTGCGGATATTCGTTCCGACGAAGAACAGACGTCGACCACAACGGATACTCCGGCAACGCCTGCACGCGTCTCCACCACGCTGGGTAACTGATGATTCGGTTGTACCCGGAACAACTCCGCGCGCAGCTCAATGAAGGGCTGCGCGCGGCGTATCTTTTACTTGGTAACGATCCTCTGTTATTGCAGGAAAGCCAGGACGCTGTTCGTCAGGTAGCTGCGGCACAAGGATTCGAAGAACACCACACTTTTTCCATTGATCCCAACACTGACTGGAATGCGATCTTTTCGTTATGCCAGGCTATGAGTCTGTTTGCCAGTCGACAAACGCTATTGCTGTTGTTACCAGAAAACGGACCGAATGCGGCGATCAATGAACAACTTCTCACACTCACCGGACTTCTGCATGACGACCTGCTGTTGATCGTCCGCGGTAATAAATTAAGCAAAGCGCAAGAAAATGCCGCCTGGTTTACTGCTCTTGCGAATCGCAGCGTGCAGGTGACCTGTCAGACACCGGAGCAGGCTCAGCTTCCCCGCTGGGTTGCTGCGCGCGCAAAACAGCTCAACTTAGAACTGGATGACGCTGCAAATCAGGTGCTCTGCTACTGTTATGAAGGTAACCTGCTGGCGCTGGCTCAGGCACTGGAGCGTTTATCGCTGCTCTGGCCAGACGGCAAATTGACATTACCGCGCGTTGAACAGGCGGTGAATGATGCCGCGCATTTCACCCCTTTTCATTGGGTTGATGCTTTGTTGATGGGAAAAAGTAAGCGCGCGTTGCATATTCTTCAGCAACTGCGTCTGGAAGGCAGCGAGCCGGTTATTTTGTTGCGCACATTACAACGTGAACTGTTGTTACTGGTTAACCTGAAACGCCAGTCTGCCCATACGCCACTGCGTGCGTTGTTTGATAAGCATCGGGTATGGCAGAACCGCCGGGGCATGATGGGCGAGGCGTTAAATCGCTTAAGCCAGCCGCAGTTACGTCAGGCCGTGCAACTCCTGACACGAACGGAACTCACCCTCAAACAAGATTACGGTCAGTCAGTGTGGGCAGAGCTGGAAGGGTTATCTCTTCTGTTGTGCCATAAACCCCTGGCGGACGTATTTATCGACGGTTGATATGAAATCTTTACAGGCTCTGTTTGGCGGCACCTTTGATCCGGTGCACTATGGTCATCTTAAACCCGTGGAAACGCTGGCGAATTTGATTGGTCTGACGCGGGTCACAATCATCCCTAATAATGTTCCTCCGCATCGTCCCCAGCCGGAAGCGAACAGCGTGCAGCGTAAACACATGCTTGAACTGGCGATTGCCGACAAGCCATTATTTACTCTTGATGAACGCGAGCTAAAGCGCAATGCCCCCTCTTACACTGCGCAAACACTGAAAGAGTGGCGGCAGGAACAAGGGCCGGACGTGCCGCTGGCGTTTATTATTGGTCAGGATTCATTGCTGACCTTTCCGACCTGGTACGAATACGAAACGATACTCGACAATGCACATTTGATCGTCTGTCGGCGTCCAGGTTACCCACTTGAAATGGCGCAACCGCAATACCAGCAATGGCTGGAAGATCATTTGACACATAACCCGGAAGATCTTCACCTTCAGCCTGCCGGTAAAATTTATCTGGCTGAAACGCCGTGGTTTAACATCTCGGCGACCATCATCCGCGAACGTTTGCAAAACGGTGAATCGTGTGAGGATTTATTGCCGGAACCGGTACTGACTTACATTAACCAACAAGGCTTGTATCGCTGATACCTGTCGTTACGGAGGGCATGATGCGACTGTGGTTAATTCGTCATGGCGAAACGCAAGCGAATGTCGATGGTCTGTACAGCGGTCATGCGCCCACACCCCTGACCGCACGCGGTATTGAGCAAGCGCAAAATCTGCATACGCTGCTACATGGTGTTTCCTTTGATCTGGTTTTATGCAGTGAACTGGAACGGGCACAGCATACCGCGCGACTGGTTCTCAGTGACCGCCAGCTCCCCGTGCAAATCATCCCTGAACTCAACGAAATGTTTTTTGGCGACTGGGAGATGCGACATCATCGCGACCTCATGCAAGAAGATGCCGAAAACTATAGCGCGTGGTGCAATGACTGGCAGCATGCAATCCCCACGAACGGTGAAGGATTTCAGGCATTTTCGCAACGTGTGGAACGCTTTATCGCAAGGCTTAGTGAATTTCAGCACTATCAGAATATTTTAGTCGTCAGCCATCAGGGTGTACTGAGTCTGTTAATCGCCCGTTTAATTGGCATGCCTGCCGAGGCTATGTGGCATTTTCGCGTTGACCAGGGGTGTTGGAGCACCATTGATATCAACCAAAAATTCGCGACGCTACGCGTCCTCAATAGCCGTGCCATCGGGGTCGAGAATGCATGACTTTTCTGTTTTTTTACGGGTAAGCCGCAACGACCATTGACAGACCCGGGCAGGCTGATATTCTCCGCAGCCAGACTTTTTTCGCCAGACACGACTTTGTAGAAATTGTTTTACAAAAATGGCGATGCAATCTGCGGCGCGGGGTGGGATGATAGCCCACTTTCGAAAGCCGATTCGGCGACAATTGTCCCGAAATCGCCTCTGGTTCAGGTATACTGACAGACCATTTTTATCTATTTGATTCACCCAGGGGGAAAACTTGCAGGGTAAAGCACTCCAGGATTTTGTTATCGACAAAATTGATGACCTCAAAGGTCAGGACATCATCGCCTTAGACGTTCAAGGCAAATCCAGCATCACCGACTGCATGATCATCTGTACGGGTACGTCCAGCCGTCATGTTATGTCCATTGCTGACCACGTTGTGCAGGAGTCTCGCGCAGCGGGCCTGTTACCGCTCGGCGTAGAAGGTGAAAACAGCGCCGACTGGATTGTCGTGGATTTGGGCGATGTGATTGTCCATGTCATGCAGGAAGAGAGCCGTCGCCTGTATGAACTGGAAAAACTCTGGAGTTAATGCGTGAAGCTGCAACTTGTCGCCGTGGGAACGAAAATGCCGGACTGGGTACAAACCGGTTTTACCGAGTACCTGCGTCGTTTTCCGAAAGATATGCCCTTCGAGCTGATTGAAATTCCGGCCGGAAAACGCGGCAAGAATGCGGACATCAAGCGCATACTCGACAAAGAGGGTGAGCAGATGTTGGCGGCCGCAGGCAAAAACCGCATTGTCACCCTCGATATTCCAGGCAAGCCCTGGGATACGCCGCAGTTAGCCGCTGAGCTGGAACGCTGGAAGCTGGATGGTCGCGACGTCAGTCTACTGATTGGCGGGCCTGAAGGGTTGTCGCCTGCCTGTAAAGCGGCGGCGGAGCAGAGCTGGTCGCTGTCGACGCTTACCCTCCCCCATCCGCTGGTTCGCGTGCTGGTCGCAGAGAGTCTGTACCGGGCGTGGAGCATCACCACCAACCATCCTTATCACCGTGAGTGATAAGGGAGCTTTGAGTAGAAAACGCAGCGGATGAAACTACAGAACTCTTTTCGCGACTATACGGCAGAGTCCGCGCTGTTTGTGCGCCGGGCGCTGGTCGCCTTTTTGGGGATTTTGCTGCTGACCGGCGTGCTTATCGCCAACCTGTATAATCTGCAAATTGTTCGCTTTACCGACTACCAGACTCGCTCTAATGAAAACCGCATTAAGCTGGTGCCTATCGCGCCCAGCCGCGGCATTATCTACGACCGTAATGGTATCCCTCTGGCCCTCAACCGCACTATCTACCAGATAGAAATGATGCCAGAGAAAGTCGATAACGTGCAGCAAACGCTGGACGCTTTGCGCAGCGTGGTTGATCTGACCGATGACGATATTGCTGCATTCCGAAAAGAGCGCGCACGTTCACACCGTTTCACCTCTATTCCGGTGAAAACTAACCTGACCGAAGTACAAGTAGCTCGCTTTGCCGTCAATCAGTACCGTTTTCCGGGTGTCGAAGTTAAAGGCTATAAACGTCGTTACTATCCTTACGGTTCGGCGTTGACCCACGTCATCGGCTATGTGTCGAAAATCAACGATAAAGACGTCGAACGCCTGAATAATGACGGCAAACTGGCCAACTATGCGGCAACGCATGATATCGGTAAGCTGGGCATTGAGCGTTACTATGAAGACGTGCTGCACGGTCAGACCGGTTATGAAGAGGTTGAAGTTAACAACCGTGGGCGTGTTATCCGCCAGTTAAAAGAAGTACCACCGCAAGCCGGACACGATATTTACCTGACGCTGGATCTCAAACTCCAGCAATATATTGAAACGCTGCTGGCGGGTAGCCGCGCAGCTGTGGTTGTCACCGATCCGCGTACAGGTGGGGTGCTGGCGCTGGTTTCCACGCCTAGTTATGACCCAAACCTGTTTGTTGACGGTATCTCCAGCAAAGATTATTCCGCCTTGTTGAACGACCCGAATACACCGCTGGTGAACCGCGCCACACAGGGGGTTTATCCTCCCGCGTCTACAGTTAAACCCTATGTGGCGGTTTCGGCATTGAGCGCCGGGGTGATCACGCGCAATACGACGCTGTTTGACCCAGGCTGGTGGCAACTGCCAGGTTCGGAAAAACGTTATCGTGACTGGAAAAAATGGGGCCACGGGCGTCTGAATGTCACAAGATCGCTGGAAGAATCTGCGGATACCTTCTTCTATCAGGTGGCCTACGATATGGGGATCGATCGCCTCTCCGAATGGATGGGTAAATTCGGTTATGGTCATTACACCGGTATCGACCTGGCGGAAGAACGTTCCGGCAACATGCCTACCCGCGAATGGAAACAGAAACGCTTTAAAAAACCGTGGTATCAGGGTGACACCATTCCGGTTGGTATCGGTCAGGGTTACTGGACAGCGACCCCAATCCAGATGAGTAAGGCACTGATGATCCTGATTAATGACGGTATCGTGAAGGTTCCTCATTTGCTGATGAGCACCGCCGAAGACGGCAAACAGGTGCCATGGGTACAGCCGCATGAACCGCCCGTCGGCGATATTCATTCCGGTTACTGGGAGCTGGCGAAAGACGGTATGTACGGTGTTGCTAACCGCCCTAACGGTACGGCGCATAAATACTTTGCCAGCGCACCGTACAAAATTGCGGCGAAATCCGGTACCGCTCAGGTCTTCGGTCTGAAAGCGAACGAAACCTATAATGCGCACAAAATTGCCGAGCGTTTACGTGACCACAAACTGATGACCGCCTTTGCGCCATACAACAATCCGCAAGTGGCTGTCGCCATGATTCTGGAGAACGGTGGTGCGGGTCCGGCGGTTGGGACACTGATGCGCCAGATCCTCGACCACATTATGCTGGGTGATAACAACACCGATCTGCCTGCGGAAAATCCAGCGGTTGCCGCAGCGGAGGACCATTAATCATGACGGATAATCCGAATAAAAAAACATTCTGGGATAAAGTCCATCTCGATCCCACAATGCTGCTGATCTTACTGGCATTGCTGGTTTACAGCGCCCTGGTTATCTGGAGCGCCAGCGGTCAGGATATTGGCATGATGGAGCGTAAAATCGGCCAAATCGCGATGGGTCTGGTCATCATGGTGGTGATGGCGCAAATTCCTCCACGCGTTTATGAAGGCTGGGCCCCCTATCTCTATATCATCTGTATTATTTTGCTGGTGGCGGTAGATGCTTTCGGTGCCATCTCTAAAGGCGCTCAACGCTGGCTGGACCTCGGTATTGTTCGTTTTCAGCCGTCGGAAATTGCCAAAATAGCCGTACCACTGATGGTTGCGCGCTTTATCAACCGCGACGTTTGCCCGCCATCGTTGAAGAACACTGGCATCGCGCTGGTGCTGATATTTATGCCCACGCTGCTGGTGGCTGCACAGCCTGACCTGGGAACATCAATCCTCGTTGCGCTTTCCGGTCTGTTTGTACTGTTCCTCTCTGGCCTTAGCTGGCGTCTGATTGGCGTCGCAGTAGTGCTGGTGGCGGCGTTCATTCCTATTCTGTGGTTCTTCCTGATGCATGATTACCAGCGCCAGCGCGTAATGATGCTCCTGGACCCGGAATCAGACCCACTCGGCGCGGGCTATCACATTATTCAGTCTAAAATTGCTATTGGCTCCGGCGGATTACGCGGCAAAGGCTGGCTGCATGGCACTCAGTCACAACTTGAATTTCTACCCGAACGCCATACCGACTTTATCTTCGCGGTACTGGCGGAAGAGCTGGGATTAGTGGGCATTCTGATTCTGCTCGCTCTCTACATTCTGCTGATCATGCGCGGGCTGTGGATAGCCGCCAGAGCGCAAACCACCTTTGGTCGCGTCATGGCTGGCGGCTTAATGCTGATATTATTCGTTTATGTCTTCGTAAATATTGGTATGGTAAGCGGTATTCTGCCGGTTGTAGGGGTTCCGCTCCCACTGGTCAGTTATGGAGGATCAGCGCTAATTGTGCTGATGGCTGGGTTCGGGATTGTAATGTCAATCCACACCCACAGGAAAATGTTGTCGAAAAGCGTGTAAGAGGTGCGCAATGCGTAAGCAGTGGCTCGGGATCTGCATCGCGGCAGGAATGCTCGCGGCATGTACAAGCGATGATGGTCAGCAACAGACGGTAAGTGTACCGCAGCCTGCGGTATGTAACGGCCCCATAGTTGAAATTAGCGGGGCGGACCCGCGTTTCGAACCACTGAACGCGACGGCAAATCAGGATTACCAGCGCGACGGTAAAAGCTACAAAATCGTGCAGGATCCGTCTCGATTTAGCCAGGCGGGACTGGCGGCAATCTATGATGCCGAACCAGGCAGTAACCTGACGGCCTCTGGCGAAGCTTTCGATCCGACACAGTTGACGGCGGCCCATCCAACGCTTCCGATCCCCAGCTACGCCAGAATCACTAACCTGGCTAACGGGCGAATGATCGTGGTGCGCATTAATGATCGCGGCCCCTACGGCAACGACCGCGTAATTTCGCTTTCTCGCGCAGCAGCTGACCGTCTTAACACGTCAAACAACACCAAAGTTCGTATCGATCCGATTATTGTCGCCCAGGATGGTTCGCTTTCTGGTCCTGGTATGGCTTGTACCACAGTCGCCAAACAGACTTACGCCCTGCCTGCACCTCCCGATTTAAGCGGTGGCGCGGGGGCAAGTTCAGTGTCTGGCCCGCAGGGTGACATTCTTCCGGTCAGTAACTCGACGCTAAAAAGCGAAGATCCGACCGGCGCGCCGGTAACCAGTAGCGGTTTCCTCGGCGCTCCAACGACCTTAGCGCCTGGTGTACTGGAAAGCAGCGAACCGACACCTGCACCACAGCCCGTTGTTACAGCTCCGTCGACAACGCCTGCAACCTCGCCTGCAATGGTGACACCGCAAGCCGCCTCGCAAAGCGCCAGCGGCAACTTTATGGTGCAAGTCGGGGCCGTTAGCGATCAGGCTCGTGCGCAACAGTACCAACAGCAACTGGGACAGAAGTTCGGCGTCCCCGGTCGCGTAACTCAAAATGGCGCGGTCTGGCGTATCCAGCTTGGCCCATTCGCCAGTAAAGCCGAAGCCAGTACCTTGCAGCAACGTTTGCAAACCGAAGCCCAATTACAGTCATTTATTACCACCGCGCAGTAGCGTAAAGCAGGCATCTGATGTGTCAATTTCTGTAAATGACGTTAACAAAGTCACGCGGAAAGTCAGATGCCTGCCGGTAGTGCATTTGCTATAGTAGGGCACTTTTTTTAATTCCATCACGGATGTCGTAGTTCAGACCATGAATACCATTTTTTCCGCTCGTATCATGAAGCGCCTGGCGCTCACCACAGCTCTTTGCACAGCCTTTATCTCTGCTGCACATGCCGATGACCTGAATATCAAAACTATGATCCCGGGTGTACCGCAGATCGATGCGGAGTCCTACATCCTGATTGACTATAACTCCGGCAAAGTGCTCGCCGAACAGAACGCAGATGTCCGCCGCGATCCTGCCAGCCTGACCAAAATGATGACCAGTTACGTTATCGGCCAGGCAATGAAAGCCGGTAAATTTAAAGAAACTGATTTAGTCACTATCGGCAACGACGCATGGGCCACCGGTAACCCGGTGTTTAAAGGTTCTTCGCTGATGTTCCTCAAACCGGGCATGCAGGTTCCGGTTTCTCAGCTGATCCGCGGTATTAACCTGCAATCGGGTAACGATGCTTGCGTCGCCATGGCCGATTTTGCCGCTGGTAGCCAGGACGCTTTTGTTGGCTTGATGAACAGCTACGTTAACGCCCTGGGCCTGAAAAACACCCACTTCCAGACGGTACATGGTCTGGATGCTGATGGTCAGTACAGCTCCGCGCGAGATATGGCGCTGATCGGCCAGGCATTGATCCGTGACGTACCGAATGAATACTCGATCTATAAAGAAAAAGAATTTACGTTTAACGGTATTCGCCAGCTGAACCGTAACGGCCTGTTATGGGATAACAGCCTGAATGTCGACGGCATCAAAACCGGACACACTGACAAAGCAGGTTACAACCTTGTTGCTTCTGCGACTGAAGGCCAGATGCGCTTGATTTCTGCGGTGATGGGCGGACGTACTTTTAAAGGCCGTGAAGCCGAAAGTAAAAAACTGCTAACCTGGGGCTTCCGTTTCTTCGAAACCGTTAACCCACTGAAAGTAGGTAAAGAGTTCGCCTCTGAACCGGTTTGGTTTGGTGATTCTGATCGCGCTTCGTTAGGGGTTGATAAAGACGTGTACCTGACCATTCCACGTGGTCGCATGAAAGATCTGAAAGCCAGCTATGTGCTGAACAGCAGTGAATTGCATGCGCCGCTGCAAAAGAATCAGGTCGTCGGAACTATCAACTTCCAGCTTGATGGCAAAACGATCGAGCAACGCCCGCTGGTTGTGTTGCAAGAAATCCCGGAAGGTAACTTCTTCGGCAAAATCATTGATTACATTAAATTAATGTTCCATCACTGGTTTGGTTAAAAATTGAACACTTGAAAGTGTAATTTCCGTCCCCATATACTAAGCATCAGTAAAAAAACTCCCGCCTTCTGGCGGGAGTTGCTATTTAATTACGTTACGCCGGAGCTGACATGAAAACCAAACTTAACGAACTGCTTGAATTCCCTACTCCTTTTACTTACAAAGTTATGGGGCAGGCGTTACCTGAGCTGGTTGATCAGGTGGTTGAAGTGGTACAGCGCCATGCGCCAGGTGACTACACCCCAACGGTAAAACCAAGCAGCAAAGGCAACTACCACTCGGTATCTATCACTATCAACGCCACTCATATCGAGCAGGTTGAAACACTGTATGAAGAACTGGGCAAAATCGATATTGTCCGCATGGTTCTGTAACTCGCTTCTCCGTTACCCGGCTCCTGGTCGGGTAACTCCCCTCTCCTCGCTGTGATATACTTTTCCCCCACTTTTACTCATTCTCCACGGAGATGCCGTTTTGTATCAGGATAAAATTCTTGTCCGCCAGCTCGGTCTTCAGCCTTACGAGCCAATCTCCCAGGCTATGCATGAATTCACCGATACCCGCGATGATAGTACCCTTGATGAAATCTGGCTGGTCGAGCACTATCCGGTATTCACCCAAGGTCAGGCAGGAAAAGCGGAGCACATTTTAATGCCGGGTGATATTCCGGTGATCCAGAGCGATCGCGGTGGGCAGGTGACTTATCACGGGCCGGGACAACAGGTGATGTATGTGTTGCTTAACCTGAAACGCCGTAAACTCGGTGTGCGTGAACTGGTGACCTTGCTTGAGCAAACAGTGGTGAATACCCTGGCTGAACTGGGTATAGAAGCGCATCCTCGGGCTGACGCGCCTGGTGTCTATGTCGGGGAAAAGAAAATTTGCTCACTGGGTTTACGAATTCGACGCGGTTGTTCATTCCACGGTCTGGCATTAAACGTCAATATGGATCTTTCACCATTTTTACGTATTAATCCTTGTGGGTATGCCGGAATGGAAATGGCTAAAATATCACAATGGAAACCCGAAGCGACGACTAATAATATTGCTCCACGTTTACTGGAAAATATTTTAGCGCTACTAAACAATCCGGACTTCGAATATATTACCGCTTAATTCCATACATCAATGGCCCAATTTACACTGGGTCATTACTCATAATACCTGCTAATGCTTTACATCTCCTTCGCGTTTGTATATTTTCTTTATCACTTGCAGAAATGCGGTGCCACGCCTTGCTCCGCAACTCACCCCATTGATTAACCTATTGAAATAGTTGATTATGGTGAGCAAAAGCGTTCCGTTCCAATTAGACATAAGATTATTGTAATTTTTTAAATATTATTTTTCCATGAATAAAATTGGAGTAAGTGCGTGGATAGTAATAATCAAATTGAACCCTGTTTAAGCAGAAAGTCGTCAGAAGGTAAACCACAAATATTTACAACCTTACGAAATATTGATCTTAACCTTCTGACTATTTTTGAAGCTGTATATGTACATAAAGGGATCGTTAATGCAGCGAAAGTGCTTAATCTGACCCCCTCGGCAATCAGTCAGTCTATTCAGAAACTGCGCGTTATATTCCCTGACCCATTGTTTATTCGCAAAGGCCAGGGTGTCACTCCTACCGCATTTGCGATGCATCTACATGAGTATATCAGTCAGGGCCTTGAGTCCATTCTTGGCGCGCTGGATATCGAAGGAAGCTATGATAAGCAACGAACGATAACTATTGCGACCACTCCCTCGGTCGGAGCCCTGGTCCTTCCTGTCATCTATCGGGCGATTAAAACTCACTATCCGCAGCTTTTACTGCGCAACCCGCCCATCAGCGACGCGGAAAACCAACTCAGTCAGTTTCAAACCGATCTCATCATCGATAACATGTTTTGCACCAATCGTACGGTGCAACATCATGTTCTGTTCACCGACAATATGGTGTTAATTTGCCGCGAGGGAAATCCACTACTCTCTTTAGAAGATGACAGAGAGACTATCGACAACGCTGCGCATGTACTTCTGTTACCGGAAGAGCAAAATTTCAGCGGTCTGCGGCAGAGAGTTCAAGAAATGTTTCCGGACCGGCAAATCAATTTCACCAGCTACAACATTTTGACAATCGCTGCACTGGTTGCCAACAGTGACATGTTAGCGATTATTCCCAGCCGTTTTTATAACCTGTTTAGCCGCTGCTGGCCGCTGGAAAAACTGCCTTTTCCGTCCTTAAATGAGGAGCAAATAGATTTCTCTATCCACTACAACAAATTCAGCCTGCGTGATCCCATCCTGCACGGAGTAATAGATGTTATCCGTAATGCATTTTGAAAAAGTATTGTTACAGCCAGATCACAGCGCAGAACGATAAAATGGCACAATCCAACAACAATTTTACATTTTCGCGACCGCTTTGGCTGCTTTCAGGTCCGTTTCAATGATATACTGCCAGTCGTTAATTCAAAAATAGTTGATAATTACAACAATCTATTGAATTGAAACGCTTTCCTTCGTAATTCGCAACTGGAACACGCACGCTATGAGTAAACCCATTGTGATGGAACGCGGTGTTAAATACCGCGATGCCGATAAGATGGCCCTTATCCCGGTTAAAAACGTGGCAACAGAGCGCGAAGCCCTGCTGCGCAAGCCGGAATGGATGAAAATCAAGCTTCCAGCGGACTCTACACGTATCCAGGGCATCAAAGCCGCAATGCGCAAAAATGGCCTGCATTCTGTCTGCGAGGAAGCCTCCTGCCCTAACCTGGCGGAATGCTTCAACCACGGCACAGCAACGTTTATGATCCTCGGCGCTATTTGTACCCGCCGTTGTCCGTTCTGTGATGTTGCCCACGGTCGCCCGGTAGCTCCTGATGCCAATGAACCAGTGAAACTGGCGCAGACCATTGCCGATATGGCGCTGCGTTATGTGGTTATCACCTCCGTTGACCGTGATGACCTGCGCGATGGCGGTGCCCAGCACTTTGCGGATTGCATTACTGCCATTCGGGAAAAAAGCCCGCAAATCAAAATTGAAACTCTGGTGCCGGATTTCCGTGGTCGTATGGATCGTGCTCTGGATATTCTGACTGCAACGCCACCAGATGTGTTCAACCATAACCTGGAAAACGTACCGCGTATTTACCGTCAGGTACGGCCTGGTGCAGATTACAACTGGTCGCTGAAGCTGCTGGAACGCTTTAAAGAAGCGCATCCGGAAATCCCGACCAAGTCTGGTCTGATGGTGGGACTGGGTGAAACCAATGAAGAAATTATTGAGGTAATGCGCGACCTGCGCCGTCATGGTGTGACGATGTTAACGCTGGGGCAATATTTGCAGCCAAGCCGCCATCACCTGCCGGTTCAACGTTACGTTAGCCCGGATGAGTTCGACGAAATGAAAGCCGAAGCGCTGGCGATGGGCTTTACCCATGCTGCATGCGGTCCGTTTGTCCGCTCTTCTTACCACGCCGATTTGCAGGCGAAAGGGATGGAAGTTAAGTAATCCTGTAATAATTACTTACATCTGTCTGATAAAAAACCCGCTTTTTGAAGCGGGTTTTTTGTATCGAACAAGATATTGAGGGAGCGTCCTGCTCGCCACGTCACTCTTTATGAGAGAGCTTTTCAGCCTGAAGATCAACGTCTGCGCCTTTTTTCGCCGCAGCATCGTCATCATTCATCGCCTTCTTGAACCCTTTAATGGCCGCTCCAAGGTCTCCGCCCAGCGTACGTAACTTCTTAGTCCCAAACAGCAGAACGACCAGCGCCGCAACTACTAGCAGTTTGGTAATACTAATCTCACCCATAGATACCTTCTTGACATATAACCGGCAACAGAACGCGCCTTAAAAACCAGAGAATATTAACGGTCATTCGACGCGCGCACACAATAGCAATCTGTAACAAGGTGAATCAAGCGCCGAGTAAAAAAACATCATAATAATTGCGGCGGCGCAAAGCGACGGTTGTTTAAGACGGGCAGTTGCGCGCGCACCTGACGCACACGTTCGGGCGTCACTTCCGCCATAATGAGTGCAGGCATTTCTGACGCTGCCGCAATGGTGACGCCAAAGGGATCTATAATCCGGCTTTGACCGATATTTTTGTTCCCGCACTCCCCCGCCGCCACCATATAACAGGTGGTATCCAGCGCACGAGCGGCAAGCAACGTTGACCAATGATGCTCTTTGAGCGGCCCGCGAACCCAGGCGGCAGGAAGTACCAGGATTTCAGCTCCCTGTAATGCCTGTGCCAGCGCCAGCTCTGGAAAGCGTAAGTCATAACAGGTCATCAGACCGACCTTCATCCCCTCCACCTCGAGTAACGGAGCGATTTCATTACCAGCATCAACACGGCGTGATTCCTGAATGGCAAATGCATCATAGAGATGCAATTTGGCATAACGGGCGACGATGTTTCCTGCCTGTAGCGCCACCAGCATATTCCATGCGCGCCCCGGCGTTGAAGGAACATGAATCGTCAGAATTGTCGTCATCATGTTACGTTTACTTTCTCGCCGTAAACGTCCGAGGAATTCGCCTTCCAGCAGCTGTGCTGATTTAACCGATAGATCTGCATCATGATCATCGCGCGCCAGCAATGCTTCCGGCAGGACGAACAGCGATACGTCGTTTTCCGCCGCCTGCGCCATCAACGAGGCACAAATCTCAGCGTTCTTTTCCCACACAGATGTAACAGCAAACTGTCCTGCGGCAACCAGCATTGCCACCTCCTGTCAGAGTCGTAAAATTCGCCAACGACGATTATTCGGCGTTACACTTATCACTCATACAAATCAAATAGCAGGATTTTGCAGTGTTACAACTTCTTTTAGCAGTTTTTATTGGCGGTGGTACGGGAAGCGTGGCGAGATGGCTGTTAAGTATGCGATTTAACCCGCTGCATCAGGCGATTCCGTTGGGGACGCTGGCAGCAAACCTGATTGGGGCATTCATCATAGGAATGGGATTCGCATGGTTCAGCAGGATGACGAACATTGATCCAGTGTGGAAAGTATTAATCACCACCGGATTTTGTGGCGGTCTAACAACCTTCTCAACATTTTCGGCAGAAGTGGTATTTTTGTTACAAGAGGGTCGCTTTGGCTGGGCATTACTGAACGTTTTCGTCAACCTTCTGGGGTCTTTTGCCATGACAGCACTGGCTTTCTGGCTGTTTTCGGCCTCAACCGCACACTAAAGACCAAAAAAAACCCGCTGATTAAGCGGGTTTTGAATTCTTGCTGACGTATCTTACAGAGCGATTACGTTTGCAGCAGAAGGGCCTTTGGCACCGTTAGTGATTTCGAACTCTACGCGCTGACCTTCAGCAAGAGTTTTAAAACCATTAGTCTGGATTGCAGAGAAGTGTACGAACACGTCTTTGCTGCCGTCTTCCGGAGTAATGAAACCGAATCCTTTGGACTCATTAAACCACTTAACGTTACCTTTAATCTTAGACATCAAAATTACCTTTACATGAAAAATAGACACAAATGCTGTGTCGGTTACCAGTACACCAATTGTGGTACGCTTTGTCCAGTGCAACTTTACTAAAAAGTGATAAAAGTCGCGTTATTTTTGATGTTACTTATTTTAGCTATTGATTTTAAAGAAGTTACTAAAACTTCATTTGTCTCAAAACTGAAAGCGCATCCAGGCAAAGTACACATTGCCATTGTTGTAGGTACCCGGAATGTAGGTCATCTGAAAAGTCACTGGGCCATAACCCACGGAGGCCAATGGCAGTAGAACCGGGAGAGGGATGTAATTCCAGTTATCGCGTGCCGTTACGCCAGCGGTGAATCCCAGACCTAAATGAAAATTTTCATCCGCCAGCGGTCGCCAGGTACTTTCCCATCCGTATCCGGCAATCGGTTCCCATTTGTTCCACGAGTCCTTAAATGCCATGGCATACAGGCCATGCCAGTTTCCTTTTTCATCCCAACGCGACAGGCCAAAACCGCCACCCCACGGTCGCTCGTTATAGCGATCGGTTTTTTCTTTGTCGTAAGCGAAACGTGCATGCCAGGTGATGGCAGGAATATATAAATCATAATGTTCAGGCTGTTGCCAGGTTTGTGCAATATTTTCTCTAAACGTTGTCATCCACTCATCTGCGTTAGCAAAAACTTTACCAACGCTGATTAACTGAATAAAAACAAAGGAAAAGATAGCGACATATTTACTCACGTTCATTTGTGACCATAAAACATTTATCAAAAATCTACTACTAGCATAGCAAAGCTACAATTAACATAACCTTAATAGACCCAACATAAAGAATAATCTGAATAGCTGCTCTATTTATTTCCGCTTGTTCAAGTTAAATATTTCCGCGCATCGATTAAAGATGATGCGTCGTTTTCTGCGATGGGAATAGTCAAAAAAGAAAAACCAAGTCTTTTTTGATGACAAAATGCAATCAAGGAAAAATTATTTTATTTTTTAACGAGATACAACAATCATCTTAACGAAGTATATAATATATATCGTCAACCTGTGCTCATATTAGATTATTTTTTGAGCGCACAGCCGCAGCTAACACCATTGCAATTAACAAATTTGCATCAATCCACCATCAATTTGCACACATTATTATGTGATAATTGCCAACCGCTAAATATGCGTTTTGTTATCTATGTATAAAAACAGCAAGTTCAATGTCTTAATGGCAGTTTTTCTTGATTTTAATCAGCATTCATCGACAATTTATTGGGCATATTTTTTCCTTAAGCTTTAGGAATTTTTTATTATTTACTTTGGGGCCTGGAGACAGGAAAAATTATGCTGACATTCATTGAACTCCTTATTGGGGTTGTGGTTATTGTGGGTGTAGCTCGCTACATCATTAAAGGGTATTCCGCCACTGGTGTGTTATTTGTCGGTGGCCTGTTATTGCTGATTATCAGTGCCATTATGGGGCACAAAGTGTTACCGTCCAGCCAGGCTTCAACAGGCTACAGCGCCACGGATATCGTTGAATACGTTAAAATATTACTAATGAGCCGCGGCGGCGACCTCGGCATGATGATTATGATGCTGTGTGGATTTGCCGCTTACATGACCCATATCGGCGCGAATGATATGGTGGTCAAGCTGGCGTCAAAACCATTGCAGTATATTAACTCCCCTTACCTGCTGATGATTGCCGCCTATTTTGTCGCCTGTCTGATGTCTCTGGCCGTCTCTTCCGCAACCGGTCTGGGTGTTTTGCTGATGGCAACCCTATTTCCGGTGATGGTAAACGTTGGTATCAGTCGTCGCGCAGCTGCTGCCATTTGTGCCTCCCCGGCGGCGATTATTCTCGCACCGACTTCAGGGGATGTGGTGCTGGCGGCGCAAGCTTCCGAAATGTCGCTGATTGACTTCGCCTTCAAAACGACGCTGCCTATCTCAATTGCTGCAATTATCGGCATGGCGATCGCCCACTTCTTCTGGCAACGTTATCTGGATAAAAAAGAGCACATCTCTCATGAAATGTTAGATGTCAGTGAAATCACCACCACTGCTCCTGCGTTTTATGCCATTTTGCCGTTCACGCCGATCATCGGTGTACTGATTTTTGACGGTAAATGGGGTCCGCAATTACACATCATCACTATTCTGGTGATTTGTATGCTGATTGCCTCCATTCTGGAGTTCCTCCGCAGCTTTAATACCCAGAAAGTTTTCTCTGGTCTGGAAGTGGCTTATCGCGGAATGGCAGATGCGTTTGCTAACGTGGTGATGCTGCTGGTTGCCGCTGGGGTATTCGCTCAGGGGCTTAGCACCATCGGCTTTATTCAAAGTCTGATTTCTATCGCTACCTCGTTTGGTTCGGCGAGTATCATCCTGATGCTGGTATTGGTGATTCTGACCATGCTGGCGGCAGTCACGACCGGTTCAGGCAATGCGCCGTTTTATGCGTTTGTTGAGATGATCCCGAAACTGGCGCACTCTTCCGGCATTAACCCGGCGTATTTGACTATCCCGATGCTGCAGGCGTCAAACCTGGGCCGTACCCTTTCGCCCGTTTCTGGCGTAGTCGTTGCGGTTGCCGGGATGGCGAAGATCTCGCCGTTTGAAGTCGTAAAACGCACCTCGGTACCGGTGCTTGTTGGTTTGGTGATTGTTATCGTTGCTACAGAGCTGATGGTGCCAGGAACGGCAGCAGCGGTCACAGGCAAGTAAATAGTAATGCCGGAGGCAAGTTTCCTCCGGCTTTATCATGTCACCCACTGTGGTATATGCGTTGCGGTCTGCCAACTTTGCCGTGAACAATTTCAGCAATAATCAGATGGCGGCTGGCGCAATATTCAAGATAACGCCTGGCAGTGGTGCGACTGATGGTCAGTGCCTGCGCCACCGTTTCTGCCGTATGTTGCACACCAGGCTCTTTAAACAGTTTTCGCACCGCGTTTAGCGTCAAGGGATCAATGCCGGTCGGCAGTTCGTCTTTAGGTTCACCGCGAGCATAGGCATTAAACATCTCATCAATTTGCTTCTGGCTGGCGCTATCAATACTTTCCAGCATATGTTTACGCTGGCGGAAACGGGTTAGCGTTTGCCCCAGCCGTTCATAGGCAATGGGCTTAATGAGATAATCAAATACACCACAACGTACGGCTTCAGACACCGTTTCCATATCGCTGGCTGCAGTGGTAAACACCACGTCGCCGGGATAATGCGCCTGCACCAGTTCATGCAATAAATTAATCCCTCTGCCGTCAGGAAGATAGTTATCGAGCAAGATTAGCCCCGGCTTAAAACGCTCGATCATCATTCGGGCCTGCGCCAGGTTTCCCGCCAGTAATATCTGACTGAATCCGGGAATGTGACGAATATATTCCGCATGCATCTCTGCCAGCGGCGTTTCGTCCTCAACGATCAATAGGGTTAATGGAGCTGTCATTAGGTTTCACTTTCGGAATATAGATTGAAAACAAGGTACCGCAGGGATCATTATCTTCGAGAGTGATAACACCACCGCAGCGCGTTACGTAGCTGGCAATCAAGTACAACCCAATGCCATGTTCACCGGGCTCGTCAGCACGCGTACTGACCCCCTGCTCAAATATTTTGTCTCGTAGAGACTCTGGAACGCCGCAGCCCTGATCGGCGACTTCAATCACCACATCATCGCCTTCATCGCTGAGGAATAATTCAACGATCTTGTTTCCTTCATCGCTACGCAGGCTGGCTTCGAAGGCGTTATCAAGTAAATTGCCCACAATGGCTGCAAACTCGGTGCTATCCAGTCCTGGCGGCAGTTGCGAAAGCTGGCTACCGGGGACAATGATCATTTTTAGCCCCAGTTCCCGGGCGCGCTGCACTTTACCAAAAAGCAGCCCCGCCACCTGGCGATCGGCAAACGCCTCACGCAGGCTGTCAATAAGCTGTTGCTGGGCCTGAGACTCCCCCTGCACCATCGCCAGCACGCGATCATACTCTTTCATCTGCAACAGACCATTGAGCGTCGACATCCAATTGAGATGCTCGTGTCGCAATGTACGAAGGCTCTCGACGTATTGTTTTATTTGCGTCAGTTGCGCATTGAGGGTGGAAATTTCGTCTTTACTACGAAAGCTGATAATGGCCCCCAGCAAATCATCACCTGAACGAATAGCTTCCCGATTGGCAATAACGCTCAGACCGTTAAAGTTAGCCACCACATCCTGACGTTTTTCATCAATCTGTTCGGTAAAGAAATCGGCGGGCCTGACCACTTCAGCAATGGGTTTACCCAACCATTGCCGTCCGGGAGAGCTCAGCCCCAGCATCTTTCTTGCGTTACGATTGATGGCGGTAATGTAACCATGCGGATCCACCGCAATCAGCCCTTCATAAACCGAACTAAACAGCGCCTCTTGCTGACGGACCACGCGTGCGATTTGCTTTGGCTCCATGCCCATCATTTGCCGACGGATATGCGCTGCCAGGAACCACGACAGCAACATCAGAATCCCTAACAGCACGACAAACACGCCTGCCATCGGTAATAAAAACTCAGCCCGCCAGCTATCGATTTTACTCACCAGGTAGCCAATCGACACCACGCCGATGACTTTTCCATCGTCATCAAAGATTGGCGTTTTGGCGCGCATCGCCATCCCCATTGACCCTTTCCCGGTAATGAAGTAGCTCTCCCCTTTCTCCAGCGCGCCCTGTTTGGTGAACTGCATAGGATAACCAATTTTCTCCGGATTAGGATGGTAAAGGCGGATCGAGTGCCGGTCCCCAATCACCACATAATCAAAATCGGTATCTCTTTGTAATTTGTTAGCGATGGTCGCCAGCCGTTTGTAGTCACGCGTTTTCACCGCAGAGATGACACTGTCATTGGAGGCAATAATTTTCGCCTGATTCATTGCCATGTCGCGTACATGAAGCGTTAAATAGTCCTCAAAACTGGCCGTAAAATATTGCGCCAGGGCTGCAATGACAAATATTGAGAACACCAGAATCAGCAAAAAGATACGCAGCGGAAATGCCAGTCTTTGGAAAAATGCAAACTGTTTATTCTCGTTAAGCTGCAACATTGTTTTCCTTGCGGGTTGTCCCGAGCCTCTTTGACGGATGTAATTAAAATGTTGAATCAAAATACATAGATATTAATTATGATCGTGGCAAATTTTATTCATTAAATCAATTAAATCACTTAAACCTGCAGGTCATTTCGTAATTACATTAATTAAAAAACTTAAAACCATTAAATAAATAAAAAACCACTAACTCTATGTGAAATAAATCAAAATTTCACGCAGAAATACTCCTTAGGATGTATAGCGAAAGGAGAAAAAGATATACCTCGATCACCCCCCTTTCTCCCAAGTGAAAATAAAAGGTTATCAGTTTGCAACATTGAACAACATTCGTTGCAAATCGATAACAACATGCACCTTCAGGATACTATTTATTATGTTCGGCAATGATATTTTCACCCGCGTAAAACGTTCAGAAAATAAAAAAATGGCGGAAATCGCCCAATTCCTGCATGAAAATGATTTGAGCGTTGACACCACAGTCGAAGTATTTATTACCGTAACCCGCGATGAAAAGCTTATCGCGTGCGGTGGAATTGCCGGAAATATTATTAAATGCGTTGCGATCAGTGAATCCGTTCGCGGTGAAGGACTGGCGCTGACATTAGCCACTGAACTGATAAACCTCGCCTATGAGCGGCACAGCACGCATCTGTTTATTTATACCAAAACCGAATACGAGGCGCTGTTCCGCCAGTGCGGTTTTTCCACGCTGACCAGCGTACCCGGCGTGATGGTGCTGATGGAAAACAGCGCCACGCGACTGAAACGCTATGCCGAATCGCTGAAAAAATTTCGTCATCCAGGGAACAAGATTGGCTGCATTGTGATGAACGCCAATCCCTTCACGAATGGTCACCGTTATCTGATTCAACAAGCTGCGGCACAGTGCGACTGGTTGCATCTGTTTTTAGTCAAAGAAGATTCTTCACGCTTCCCCTATGAAGACCGGTTGGATCTGGTGTTAAAAGGCACCGCCGATATTCCACGCCTGACTGTGCATCGCGGCTCCGAATACATCATCTCCCGCGCTACGTTCCCTTGCTACTTCATTAAAGAACAGAGCGTCATTAACCATTGTTACACCGAAATTGATCTGAAGATTTTCCGTCAGTACCTCGCTCCCGCGCTGGGTGTAACTCACCGCTTTGTCGGTACTGAACCCTTTTGTCGCGTTACCGCCCAGTACAACCAGGATATGCGCTACTGGCTGGAAACGCCGACTATCTCCGCACCGCCCATCGAACTGGTTGAAATTGAGCGGCTGCGTTACCAGGAGATGCCGATATCCGCTTCCCGGGTACGTCAACTGCTGGCGAAAAACGATCTCACGGCTATCGCGCCGCTGGTCCCTGCAGTCACGCTGCATTATTTGCAGAACCTGCTTGAGCACTCCCGCCAGGACGCGGCAGCTCGTCAAAAGACCCCCGCATGAGAAACAGGTGAAAAATGAAAATAAACCAGCCCGCCGTTGCAGGCACCCTTGAGTCTGGGGATGTGATGATACGCATCGCCCCACTCGATACGCAGGATATCGACCTGCAAATCAATAGCAGCGTTGAGAAACAGTTTGGCGATGCAATTCGCACCACCATTCTGGACGTTCTCGCCCGCTACAACGTGCGCGGCGTACAGCTGAATGTCGATGACAAAGGCGCACTGGACTTCATTTTACGTGCACGACTGGAAGCCCTGCTGGCACGCGCCAGCGGTATCCCGGCTCTGCCATGGGAGGATTGCCAATGATTTCCGCTTCGCTGCAACAACGTAAAACTCGCACCCGCCGCAGCATGTTGTTTGTGCCTGGTGCCAATGCCGCGATGGTCAGCAACTCCTTCATCTACCCGGCTGATGCCCTGATGTTTGACCTCGAAGACTCCGTGGCATTACGTGAAAAAGACACCGCCCGCCGCATGGTATATCACGCGCTGCAACATCCGCTGTATCGCGATATTGAAACCATTGTGCGTGTCAACGCGCTGGATTCCGAATGGGGTGTTAACGACCTGGAAGCCGTCGTTCGCGGTGGTGCGGACGTTGTGCGTCTGCCGAAAACCGATACCGCTCAGGATGTTCTGGATATTGAAAAAGAGATCCTGCGTATCGAAAAAGCCTGTGGTCGTGAACCCGGCAGCACCGGCCTGCTGGCGGCGATTGAATCTCCGCTGGGCATTACCCGCGCAGTGGAAATCGCTCACGCTTCCGAGCGTTTGATCGGTATCGCCCTCGGTGCAGAAGACTATGTGCGCAACCTGCGTACAGAACGCTCCCCGGAAGGAACTGAACTGCTGTTCGCACGCTGTTCCATTTTGCAGGCCGCGCGCTCTGCGGGTATTCAGGCGTTCGATACCGTCTATTCCGACGCTAACAACGAAGCCGGATTCCTGCAAGAAGCCGCCCACATCAAACAGCTGGGCTTTGACGGCAAATCGCTGATCAACCCGCGTCAGATTGATCTGTTGCACAACCTCTACGCACCAACCCAGAAAGAAGTGGATCACGCCCGCCGCGTCGTAGAAGCCGCTGAAGCCGCCGCTCGCGAAGGCCTCGGCGTGGTTTCCCTGAACGGCAAGATGGTGGACGGTCCGGTTATCGATCGCGCCCGTCTGGTGCTCTCTCGTGCAGAACTTTCCGGCATCCGCGAAGAATAAGGCAATCAAAATGACGCAGAAAATTGAACAATCTCAACGACAAGAACGGGTAGCGGCCTGGAATCGTCGCGCTGAATGCGATCTTGCCGCTTTCCAGAACTCGCCAAAGCAAACCTACCAGGCTGAAAAAGCGCGCGATCGCAAACTGTGCGCCAACCTGGAAGAAGCGATTCGTCGCTCTGGTTTACAGGACGGCATGACGGTTTCCTTCCATCACGCTTTCCGTGGCGGTGACCTGACCGTCAATATGGTGATGGACGTCATCGCGAAGATGGGCTTTAAAAACCTGACCCTGGCGTCCAGCTCCCTGAGTGATTGCCATGCGCCGTTGGTAGAACACATTCGCCAGGGCGTGGTTACCCGCATTTATACCTCCGGCCTGCGCGGTCCACTGGCGGAAGAGATCTCCCGTGGTCTGCTGGCAGAACCGGTGCAAATCCACTCTCACGGCGGTCGCGTGCATCTGGTACAGAGCGGCGAACTGAATATCGACGTGGCTTTCCTCGGCGTCCCGTCCTGCGATGAATTCGGTAATGCCAACGGCTACACCGGTAAAGCCTGCTGCGGCTCCCTCGGCTATGCAATGGTTGATGCCGACAACGCAAAGCAGGTCGTGATGCTTACCGAAGAACTGCTGCCTTATCCGCATAATCCGGCAAGCATTGAGCAAGATCAGGTTGATTTGATCGTCAAAGTTGACCGCGTTGGCGATGCTGCAAAAATCGGCGCTGGCGCGACCCGTATGACCACTAACCCGCGCGAACTGCTTATTGCCCGTAGCGCTGCGGATGTGATTGTCAACTCAGGCTACTTCAAAGAAGGTTTCTCCATGCAAACCGGCACCGGCGGCGCATCGCTGGCGGTAACCCGTTTCCTGGAAGACAAAATGCGTAGCCGCGATATTCGCGCCGACTTCGCCCTTGGCGGTATTACCGCGACGATGGTTGACCTGCACGAAAAAGGTCTGATCCGCAAACTGCTGGATGTGCAGAGCTTTGACAGCCATGCTGCGCAATCGCTGGCCCGTAACCCCAATCACATCGAAATCAGCGCCAACCAGTACGCTAACTGGGGTTCGAAAGGCGCATCGGTTGATCGTCTCGACGTGGTGGTACTGAGCGCGCTGGAAATTGACACCCAGTTCAACGTTAACGTGCTGACCGGCTCTGACGGCGTACTGCGTGGTGCTTCCGGTGGTCACTGCGATACCGCGATTGCCTCTGCGCTTTCCATCATCGTCGCGCCGCTGGTACGCGGTCGTATTCCGACTCTGGTGGATAACGTGCTGACCTGCATCACCCCGGGCTCCAGTGTCGATATTCTGGTCACAGACCACGGTATCGCAGTTAACCCGGCACGTCCGGAACTGGCAGAACGTCTGCAGGAAGCGGGCATTAAAGTGGTTTCCATTGAGTGGCTGCGCGAACGTGCGCGTCTGCTGACCGGTGAACCACAGCCGATTGAATTCACCGACCGCGTCGTTGCCGTTGTGCGTTACCGCGATGGCTCGGTGATCGATGTTGTGCATCAGGTGAAGGAATAAGCCATGCACCTGCTTCCTGAACTCGCCAGCCACCATGCGGTGTCAATTCCCGAGCTGCTCGTCAGCCGGGATGAAAGGCAAGCACGGCAACACGTCTGGCTCAAGCGCCATCCTGTTCCACTGGTCTCCTTTACCGTGGTTGCGCCTGGGCCGATTAAAGACAGCGAGGTCACACGCCGAATTTTTAATCATGGCGTGACAGCCTTGCGTGCCTTAGCCGCAAAACAGGGCTGGCAAATTCAGGAGCAGGCTGCACTGGTTTCCGCCAGCGGGCCGGAGGGCATGTTGAGCATTGCCGCCCCGGCTCGCGACCTCAAGCTCGCCACCATTGAGCTTGAACATAGTCATCCTCTCGGGCGGTTATGGGATATCGATGTCCTGACGCCCGAAGGCGAAATTCTCTCCCGCCGCGACTATTCACTGCCGCCTCGCCGCTGCCTGTTGTGCGAGCAAAGCGCAGCCGTCTGCGCGCGTGGAAAAACCCATCAACTGACCGATTTACTCAACCGCATGGAGGCACTGCTGAACGATGTCGATGCCTGCAACGTCAACTAAAACCACAAAGCTTGCGACGTCATTAATCGATGAGTACGCCCTGCTGGGCTGGCGCGCCATGCTGACTGAAGTCAATCTGTCACCGAAACCAGGCCTCGTGGATCGCATTAACTGCGGTGCGCACAAAGATATGGCGCTGGAAGATTTCCACCGCAGCGCGCTGGCGATTCAGGGCTGGTTACCCCGTTTCATTGAATTTGGTGCCTGTAGTGCAGAAATGGCACCGGAAGCGGTACTCCACGGATTACGCCCAATTGGTATGGCTTGCGAAGGTGATATGTTCCGCGCCACTGCGGGCGTAAACACGCATAAAGGCAGCATTTTTTCTTTAGGGCTGCTATGTGCGGCAATTGGCCGTTTGCTTCAGCTCAACCAGCCGGTAACGCCAACAACCGTTTGTTCTACGGCGGCAAGTTTCTGCCGTGGTCTGACCGATCGCGAACTGCGTACCAATAATTCACAACTGACGGCAGGTCAACGGTTGTACCAGCAGCTTGGCCTTACCGGCGCACGCGGTGAAGCCGAAGCGGGTTATCCACTGGTGATCAACCACGCCTTGCCGCATTACCTCACTCTGCTGGATCAGGGGTTAGATCCTGAACTGGCATTGCTCGATACCTTGCTCCTACTGATGGCGATCAACGGCGATACCAACGTTGCTTCGCGCGGTGGCGAGGGGGGCCTGCGCTGGCTACAGCGCGAGGCGCAAACATTATTGCAAAAAGGGGGCATTCGAACCCCCGCCGATCTCGATTATCTCCGGCAGTTCGACAGGGAGTGTATCGAACGAAATCTCAGTCCAGGCGGCAGTGCCGACCTGCTGATCCTTACCTGGTTTTTAGCACAGATTTAATTATTTAAGCACTTGATAAATTTGAAAATATTAATTTTCGGAGAACCCGTATGTCTTTAGCAAAAGATAATATATGGAAACTATTGGCCCCACTGGTGGTGATGGGTGTCATGTTTCTTATCCCTGTCCCCGACGGTATGCCACCACAGGCATGGCATTACTTCGCTGTGTTTGTGGCAATGATTGTCGGCATGATCCTCGAGCCAATTCCGGCAACAGCGATCAGTTTTATTGCGGTTACTATTTGCGTTATTGGCAGTAATTACCTGCTCTTTGATGCCAAAGAATTAGCTGACCCAGCGTTTAATGCGCAAAAACAGGCGCTGAAATGGGGTCTGGCTGGTTTTTCCAGCACCACGGTATGGCTGGTATTTGGCGCATTTATTTTTGCATTAGGGTATGAAGTTTCCGGGTTAGGTCGTCGCATTGCCCTTTTCCTGGTGAAATTCATGGGCAAACGCACGCTGACGTTGGGTTATGCGATTGTCATTATCGACATTCTGCTGGCACCGTTTACACCGTCCAACACCGCGCGTACCGGGGGTACGGTTTTTCCGGTCATTAAAAACCTGCCACCGTTGTTTAAATCATTCCCCAACGATCCGTCCGCGCGTCGTATTGGCGGCTATTTGATGTGGATGATGGTCATTAGTACCAGTCTGAGTTCGTCCATGTTTGTCACCGGTGCGGCACCAAACGTGCTGGGTCTGGAGTTCGTCAGCAAAATTGCCGGTATCCAGATTAGCTGGTTGCAGTGGTTCCTCTGCTTCCTGCCGGTTGGGGTTATCTTGCTTATCATTGCGCCGTGGCTTTCCTACGTGCTGTACAAACCGGAAATCACACACAGTGAAGAAGTGGCAACCTGGGCGGGTGATGAACTGAAAACCATGGGTGCGCTGACACGCAGAGAGTGGACACTGATTGGCCTTGTATTGCTCAGCTTAGGTTTGTGGGTTTTTGGCAGTGAAGTCATTAATGCTACTGCAGTTGGTCTGCTGGCAGTTTCGCTAATGCTGGCCCTGCACGTTGTGCCTTGGAAAGATATTACCCGCTATAACAGCGCATGGAACACGCTGGTCAACCTGGCAACTCTGGTTGTGATGGCTAACGGCCTGACTCGTTCTGGCTTTATTGACTGGTTCGCCGGTACCATGAGTACGCACCTGGAAGGATTCTCACCAAACGCAACGGTGATTGTACTGGTTCTGGTGTTCTACTTTGCACACTACCTGTTTGCCAGCCTGTCTGCGCACACCGCAACCATGCTGCCGGTTATTCTGGCCGTCGGTAAAGGTATTCCGGGCGTACCAATGGAACAACTGTGTATCCTGCTGGTGCTGTCTATCGGTATCATGGGCTGTCTGACGCCGTATGCAACCGGTCCTGGGGTGATTATTTACGGCTGTGGCTATGTGAAATCAAAAGATTACTGGCGTCTTGGCGCAATCTTCGGGGTGATTTACATCTCTATGTTGCTGTTGGTTGGCTGGCCGATTCTCGCCATGTGGAACTAATACGTTCGCCAAACGCTGAATAAATCATCACGCCCGCCAGGTAAGCCCACCTGGCGGGCTTTTTTATGATTTAATAGATAGTATTCAGTGTATGTATGAGTTCCACACCCATTATGAAAGCATTCTGGCGTAACGCCGCGTTGCTCGCGGTTTCTCTGCTTCCCTTCTCTTCTGCCAACGCCTTAGCGTTGCAGGCAAAACAGTATGGCGATTTTGATCGCTATGTCCTGGCCCTCTCCTGGCAAACCGGATTTTGCCAGAGTCAACACGATCGAAATCGTAACGAACGAGATGAATGTCGCCTGCAAACCGAAACGACCAACAAAGCTGATTTTCTGACCGTACATGGTCTGTGGCCAGGATTGCCTAAATCGGTTGCTGCCCGTGGTGTTGATGAACGCCGCTGGATGCGCTTCGGTTGCGCTACTCGCCCAATCCCGAATCTACCAGAAGCGCACGCCAGCCGGATGTGTTCATCGCCGGAAACCGGATTATCACTGGAAACGGCCGCTAAACTAAGTGAAGTCATGCCAGGAGCTGGCGGACGTTCCTGCCTGGAACGCTACGAATATGCCAAACACGGTGCCTGCTTTGGTTTTGATCCGGACGCATACTTCGGTACGATGGTACGCCTGAATCAAGAAATTAAAGAGAGCGAAGCCGGAAAATTCCTTGCGGATAATTACGGTAAAACAGTGAGCCGCCGTGACTTTGACGCCGCCTTTGCCAAAAGCTGGGGAAAAGAGAACGTGAAAGCAGTTAAGCTAACGTGCCAGGGTAACCCTGCGTATTTGACTGAAATTCAGATCTCGATCAAAGCTGACGCCATCAACGCTCCGCTTTCTGCAAACTCATTCTTGCCACAACCACACCCAGGCAACTGTGGCAAAACCTTTGTGATTGATAAAGTGGGTTATTAATCATCTGATTTACAAAACACGCTAATTCGTCTTCCATAAACCGTGACGATTAAGAATTATACATAATGCGCTGCATTGAGGAATTCCCTGAATGTGACGCAAATCACTTCAAAGAGTGAGCAACAGTCAGTATCATCATGTGAGTTAAACCCTCGCCGCCTGACGGTGAGGGTTTTCTTTTGGGTATGTTTATCTGCGACACTCGCAGTACCGACGACATGGAGTAAAAATGTCCAGACCAACTATCATCATTAACGACCTGGATGCCGAACGCATCGATATTCTGCTGGAGCAACCCGCCTATGCTGGTTTGCCAATCGCCGACGCGTTAAACGCAGAGTTGGATCGCGCCCAAATGTGTTCGCCAGAAGAGATGCCACACGACGTGGTGACAATGAACAGCCGGGTTAAATTCCGCAATCTTAGCGATGGCGAAGTGCGTGTGCGCACGCTGGTGTATCCGGCAAAAATGACCGATAGCAATACTCAGCTTTCCGTTATGGCTCCGGTAGGTGCCGCACTGCTGGGGCTGCGCGTTGGCGATTCCATTCACTGGGAACTTCCGGGCGGCGTTGCAACCCACCTTGAAGTGCTGGAACTCGAATACCAGCCAGAAGCTGCTGGCGACTACCTGCTTTAATCCCATCTGCACAAGCGATAACTCGCTTTGCCCAGAGGATGCACTCGCATCCTCTTTACGCAAAATCAGCAATTTTTCCTGGTTCTCACTGTTCACTTTTGCTGCAAAATTATTCCGTTTCGTTTGTGGGAATAACCATGGCAGAAGCATTTTACATCCTGATAGGATTTCTGATTATGGCGGCGATTATCGTCATGGCTGTCCTTTACCTCGAAAACCACTCCTGACGATCATATTGTTCCCCCCGGCATCGCATTCACCAGACCTGAAACCGCCTTCTGCGCCGCCTCTGCGCTTTGTGCACCGGGTACCAGAATCACCTTACGGCACTCCTCTTCACGTTTTTCGAAAATCTCATATCCCCGGGCGGCCTCTTCAAACGGCATATAGTGGGTAACAATTTCTTCTGGTTTCAGTAATCCTTTCTCAATTAACGGTAATAATTCTCCCAGCCATGCGTGAACGTGGGTCTGTCCCATTTTAAACGTCAACCCTTTATCAAAGGCGTCGCCAAACAGGAAACCGTGAATAAATCCAGCGTAGACGCCCGGTACGCTAACAATGCCGCCACGCCTGACCGCCGCAATACACTGGCGCAACGCTTTACCGCTGCTGCCCTCCAGTTTCAGGTTAGTCAGCACCGTTTCCGTGGTGCTGCCTTTCGCTTCAAAACCGACGGCGTCTATTACTGCATCCACGCCCCGGTGGCCTGCCGTTTGTTCAATAATTGACTGTGCCGGATCGCTATCTTCATCGAAATTAATCGGGATCGCGCCGTAGCGGTCAGCGGCGAAACGCAAGCGGTAGGGATGATGATCAACAACAAAAATCTGTTCCGCACCGAGCAACCGTGCACAGGCGATTGTCAACAATCCCACTGGACCGGCACCATAGACTGCAACGCTTGAACCTTGTTGGATCTGCGCATTTTTTGCTGCCTGCCATGCCGTTGGCAGAATATCAGAAAGGAAAAGGGCTTTATCATCTGAAAGCAAAGGCGGTACTTTAAACGGCCCCACATTCCCTTTAGGGACGCGGACATATTCCGCCTGCCCACCAGGAACGCCGCCATACAGGTGACTATAACCAAACAATGCCGCGGGAGCTGGTATCTGTTTTTTATTGAGCGCAGCGCCTTTACCCGCATTGGTATTTTCGCAGGCGGCATATTGCTGTAATCGACAGAAAAAACAGTCGCCACAAGCAATGACAAACGGAATTACCACCCGGTCGCCTTTTTGCAAATTTTTTACGTCCTTTCCGGTTTCAACGACTTCCCCCATAAATTCATGACCAACAATATCGCCATGTTTAACCTGGGGTATTTTGCCTCGATAAAGATGGAGGTCAGAGCCACAGATCGCCGTTGCCGTAATACGCAGAATAATATCATCTGCCTGTTCAATGCCCGGATCGGGAACATTTTCTACCTGAACGTGATGTGGGCCGTGATAAGTCAATGCTTTCATGCAACCTCCAGAGACAGTTCAAAAAAGAGTCAGTCTTTAAGGGTAGCTATCACAGCGGGAAAACGGGCGGTACCGCAGGTTTTGGGAGAATTCCTGGTGTTCAGTGAGAATATATTAATCACAGAAACCGTTCGTAAGGAAAAAGAACCAGACAAATATCAGGGATAAATATTATAATCATGGCGAATGATTTGTTCATGATTAACAGGGAGAAAGGGTTATGTATAAGACAATCATTATGCCAGTTGATGTATTTGAAATGGAATTGAGCGACAAAGCTGTTCGCCACGCTGAATTCCTCGCCCAGGATGACGGAGTTATTCATCTACTTCACGTACTACCCGGGTCAGCCAGCCTGAGCCTGCACCGTTTTGCCGCTGATGTGCGTCGTTTTGAAGAGCATCTGCAACATGAAGCAGAAGAACGTCTGCAAACGATGGTCAGCCACTTCACCATCGATCCTTCCCGCATTAAACAACATGTCCGTTTTGGTAGCGTGCGGGATGAAGTCAATGAGTTGGCAGAAGAACTGGGGGCTGATGTTGTAGTTATTGGTTCTCGCAACCCATCGATTTCGACCCATCTGTTAGGTTCTAACGCCTCGAGCGTGATCCGCCATGCCAATCTGCCGGTGCTGGTTGTGCGTTAATTGCCAGAATAAATATCCCGCCCTGCCCGGAGCCATCCCGGCAGGGCTTTTTAATGCCATAAAAAAGCCGCCAGGTTTGACCCCGGCGGCTAAGCAATTGCAGGTGAATCTTACTTCTTCTTATGCAGTTTTGGTGCGAATCAGGTAGTCAAAAGCACTCAGAGAGGCTTTGGCACCTTCGCCAGTGGCGATGATGATCTGCTTGTACGGAACCGTCGTACAGTCACCCGCTGCGAATACGCCTTTGACGTTGGTTTCGCATTTCGCATCAATGATAATCTCACCCATGCGGTTACGTTCGACTGCGCCTTCCAGCCAGTTGGTGTTCGGCAGCAGACCAATCTGGACGAAAATACCGGCCAGTTCGATGTTGTGAATATCGCCGCTGACACGATCTCGATATTCCAGACCAACGACTTTGCTGCCGTCGCCTTTCACTTCCGTGGTTTGCGCATTCAGAATAATGTCGACGTTTTTCAGGCTGCGCAGTTTGTCCTGCAGCACCTGGTCGGCTTTCATTTCTGGCGCAAATTCCAGCAGAGTTACGTGCTCAACGATACCCGCCAGGTCGATTGCCGCTTCCACGCCGGAGTTACCGCCGCCGATAACCGCTACGCGTTTGCCTTTAAACAGCGGGCCGTCGCAGTGCGGGCAGTAGGTCACGCCTTTGGTGCGATACTGATCTTCGCCCGGAACGTTCATGTTGCGCCATTTTGCACCGGTCGCCACGATAATGCTGCGTGCTTTCAGTACCGCGCCAGAAGCTGTTTCAATCTGGTGTAGACCACCTTCAACCGCTGCCGGGATCAGTTTGCTGGCGCTCTGGCTGTCGATCACATCAACGTCGTATTCATCAACGTGAACTTTCAGTGCGCCTGCCAGCTTCTGCCCTTCAGTCTTCGGTACAGAAATGTAGTTTTCGATATCAACGGTATCGAGGATCTGACCACCAAAACGTTCGCCCATCAGACCGGTACGGATGCCTTTACGTGCGGAGTAAATTGCTGCCGCTGCACCCGCCGGGCCGGAACCGACGATTAATACGTCATAAGCATCACGCTTGTTCAGCTCTTCTGCCGCACGTTTTTCCGCGCCAGTATCAATTTTGGCAACGATTTCAGTCAACGTCATGCGGCCCTGACCAAACTCTTTCCCGTTTACGAACACTGCCGGAACGCCCATCACGTTGCGATCGGTGATTTCGTTCTGGAAGGTGCCGCCGTCAATTGCAGTGTGCTTGATGCGCGGGTTCAGTACGCTCATCAGGTTCAGCGCCTGCACCACGTCCGGGCAGTTGTGGCAAGAGAGCGAGTAATAGGTTTCGAATTCAAAATCACCGTCAATATGGCGAATCTGCTCCAGCAGAGACTGCGCTTCTTTCGACGGATGACCACCGGTCCACAGCAACGCCAGTACCAGCGAGGTGAACTCGTGGCCCAGCGGGGAGCCTGCAAAACGTGGCCCCTGGTTGGAACCTGGGTTGGTGATCAGGAAAGACGGCTTACGCACCGGCAAGCTGTTATCTTCTTTAAAGGTGACTTTGTCTGACAGTTCTGCGATTTCAGCCAACAGTTCCTTGATTTCTGCCGATTTAGCGCTGTCATCCAGCGTGGCAATTAACTCAACAGGCTTGGTCAATTTCTCAAGGTAAGCCTTGAGTTGAGTTTTCATATTTGTGTCGAGCATGTTTATCTCCTGGGCTTTAAACATCATCATGCAAGCGGCCTCTGCGGCTACCTGGATGCAGCTTGCATCATGGTGCGGGGAAGAAAATCGGGTGCCGCAGCACCCGATTAATTACGCGATTGCGGAACTTAGATTTTACCAACCAGGTCCAGAGACGGAGCCAGAGTTGCTTCACCTTCTTTCCATTTAGCCGGGCAAACTTCACCTGGGTGAGAAGCTACGTACTGTGCTGCTTTGATTTTACGCAGCAGGTCAGACGCGTCACGGCCAATGCCTTCAGCGGTAACTTCGATTGCCTGGATGATACCCTGCGGGTCAACAACGAAGGTCGCACGGTCAGCCAGACCTTCATCTTCACGCATGTTGTCGAAGTTACGGGTCAGGGCGCCAGTCGGGTCGCCGATCATCGCATATTTGATTTTAGCGATGGTTTCAGAGCTGCTGTGCCATGCTTTGTGGGTGAAGTGAGTATCGGTAGATACTGCGTATACGTCTACGCCCAGTTTCTGCAGTTCTTCGTAGTGGTCAGCAACGTCACCCAGTTCGGTCGGGCATACGAAAGTAAAGTCAGCCGGGTAGAAGAAGAAGACGCTCCAGCGGCCTTCGGTATCTTTTTCGGTGATTTCGATGAATTCGCCGTTTTTGAATGCCTGGTTTTTAAAAGGTTTAATTTTGGTGTTAATCAAGGACATCTATACTTCCTCCGTGTTTTCGATGAGATGTAAGGTAACCAATTTTTGCCGATTCGGCTAATGCGTTTCCATTATCAAATCGATAAGTTTTACCTTACAACCTTCGTAAGACAACTTTGTGAACTTTGCACCGCCAGCGGCGATAAAAAGTAAAATGGCCCCCTTTCCAGGTGACCGTGTAATCTGAACTACCCTTTGGTATCTTCAGCGCCTGCCTGCAGGCTGAGGTGTTGCCCTTACAAATGCAACAACGACATGGATTACAACACCCTCATAAACAAAGGGCAATCACCTGATCTAAGCTCTTACCTATGACAGTGATAGGTTATGCCTTTTACTCGACTTTTGCACTGACTGAAAAGGACAAATTAATGTTAAAAAAGATACTTTTACTGGCTCTGCTTCCTGCAATCGCCTTCGCAGAGGAACTTCCTTCCCCAGTAAAAGCGATTGAAAAACAGGGCATTACAATCATCAAAACGTTCGATGCCCCCGGAGGAATGAAAGGTTATCTCGGAAAGTATCAGGATATGGGCGTCACCATCTACCTGACTCCCGATGGTAAGCACGCTATCTCTGGTTACATGTACAACGAGAAAGGTGAAAACCTGAGTAACACACTTATCGAAAAAGAAATTTACGCACCAGCCGGACGCGAAATGTGGCAACGGATGGAACAATCCCACTGGCTCCTCGACGGTAAAAAAGATGCGCCGGTCATTGTCTACGTGTTCGCCGATCCGTTCTGCCCATATTGTAAACAGTTCTGGCAGCAGGCGCGCCCGTGGGTAGATTCTGGCAAAGTGCAATTAAGAACATTGTTGGTTGGGGTTATCAAGCCAGAAAGCCCGGCGACAGCAGCGGCAATTCTTGCCTCCAAAGATCCCGCAAAAACCTGGCAAGAATATGAATCCTCTGGTGGCAAGCTTAAGCTAAACGTGCCTGCAAACGTAAGTACAGAACAAATGAAAGTGTTAAGCGCCAACGAGAAACTCATGGACGATCTGGGGGCAAATGTCACACCAGCGATCTATTACATGAGTAAGGAAAATACGCTGCAACAGGCCGTGGGGTTGCCCGATCAGAAAACGCTTAATATCATTATGGGGAATAAATAAAAGATAATTCATGGATGGTTGAAATACATCCCTGCTTTTCAACCATCCTAAAAAAGCATGAATTGCTCGCTCTGCCCTAAGTGGCTATGCTATTTTAGAAAAACTTAATCCTGAGTTAAGCAAAAAAATATAATCAATAAAAATATATACGCAAAAAACATTGATTAAGTGAATATACCATGGAAGAAAAATATAACCGGAGTAGTGTATGGCCAATCTCTACGACTTGAAAAAGTTCGACTTAAACCTTCTTGTCATATTTGAGTGTATTTACCAGCATTTAAGCATTAGCAAAGCTGCTGAATCACTATATATCACCCCATCAGCCGTGAGCCAGTCGTTACAACGCTTACGTGCGCAATTTAATGACCCTTTATTCATTCGCTCAGGAAAAGGTATCGCGCCGACGACAACAGGGTTGAATCTGCATCACCATCTTGAGAAAAACCTCAAAGGCCTTGAACAAACAATTAATATAGTCAATAAGTCCGAACTAAAGAAAAACTTTATTATCTACGGCCCTCAGCTCATTTCTTGCTCTAATAATAGTATGCTGATCCGCTGCCTACGGCAAGATGCCTCTGTCGAGATTGAGTGCCATGATATCCTCATGTCAGCAGAGAATGCTGAAGAACTGTTGGTTCACCGCAAAGCCGATCTGGTGATCACCCAAATGCCAGTGATCAGCCGTTCCGTCATTTGCATGCCATTGCATACAATTCGCAATACTCTAATTTGTAGTAATAAGCATCCGCGAATTACTGACAATAGCACTTATGAACAAATTATGGCAGAAGAGTTCACCCAATTAATATCCAAATCAGCAGGAGTTGATGATATTCAAATGGAAATAGACGAGAAGTTTATGAATCGCAAAATTTCATTTCGTGGTTCCTCTTTGCTGACAATCATTAATAGCATTGCAGTTACAGATTTACTGGGAATAGTCCCCTATGAACTTTATAATTCCTACCGTGACTTTCTTAATTTAAAAGAGATAAAACTAGAACATCCGTTACCTTCAATAAAGCTTTACATTTCCTATAATAAATCTTCTTTAAATAATTTGGTGTTCTCCCGATTTATTGACCGTCTAAATGAGAGTTTTTGATATATAACTACAGACAGCTACTATAACTTTCATCTATTTATTCACAGCGCGAATGAAAAATAAAACACTCTGCTTTGCAGTGTTTACTTTATAATTAACAGACTTATCTCACTGATCACCCTGTAACGTTCAGAGAGCGTCTTCAGATGTCTATTTATAAAATTCCTCTTCCGCTCAATATTCTGGAAGCTGCACGAGAGCGTATTACCTGGACACTCAACACCCTACCCCGCGTTTGTGTCTCATTTTCTGGCGGCAAAGACTCTGGTTTAATGCTGCATCTGACAGCCGAACTTGCCCGACAAATGGGCAAAAAAATCTGCGTTTTGTTTATCGACTGGGAGGCGCAATTCTCTTGCACCATTAACTATGTTCAGTCCCTGCGCGAGTTGTACACCGATGTCATCGAAGAGTTTTACTGGGTTGCGCTCCCGCTTACGACGCAAAATTCCCTTTCACAATACCAACCCGAATGGCAGTGCTGGGAACCTGATGTCGAATGGGTGCGTCAGCCCCCGCAAGATGCGATAACCGATCCTGACTTTTTCTGCTTTTACCAGCCAGGCATGACCTTCGAACAATTTGTACGTGAGTTTGCCGAATGGTTTTCACAAAAACGTCCGGCGGCGATGATGATCGGCATCCGTGCGGATGAGTCCTACAACCGTTTTGTCGCCATCGCCAGTTTAAATAAACAACGTTTTGCCGACGATAAACCATGGACTACGGCCGCACCAGGCGGTCATAGCTGGTACATTTACCCCATTTACGACTGGAAAGTGGCTGATATCTGGACCTGGTATGCAAATCATCAAAGTCTCTGCAACCCACTGTATAACCTAATGTATCAGGCAGGCGTTCCTCTGCGTCATATGCGAATTTGCGAACCTTTTGGCCCGGAGCAACGACAAGGATTATGGCTCTATCACGTTATCGAACCGGATCGCTGGGCTGCTATGTGCGCACGAGTCAGCGGGGTAAAAAGTGGCGGCATTTACGCCGGACATGATAATCATTTCTATGGGCATCGGAAAATCCTCAAGCCAGAACATTTAGACTGGCAAGAATATGCATTATTGCTGCTCAATAGCATGCCGGAAAAAACAGCTGAGCATTACCGCAATAAAATCGCCATTTATTTGCACTGGTATCAGAAAAAAGGCATCGAGGTTCCACAAACCCAGCAAGGGGACATTGGCGCGAAAGATATCCCCTCCTGGCGGCGGATATGCAAAGTTTTACTCAATAACGATTACTGGTGTCGAGCATTATCATTTAGTCCTACGAAAGCGAAGAACTATCAGCGTTATAACGAACGGATAAAAGGAAAACGTCAGGAATGGGGGATACTATGCAACAACGATTAACGCAGGATTTAACGCAATTTCTCGCCAGCTTGCCGGAAGATGATCGCATCAAAGCGATTAATGAAATCCGCATGGCGATCCATCAGGTTAGCCCCTTTCGTGAAGAGCCAGTGGATTGCGTTCTGTGGGTTAAAAACAGCCAACTTATGCCTAATGATTACAACCCAAACAACGTGGCACCACCCGAAAAAAAACTGCTGAAAAAATCCATTGAAATAGATGGTTTTACCCAACCCATTGTGGTCACGCATACGGATAAAAATGCCCTGGAAATCGTGGATGGTTTTCACCGCCATGAAATTGGTAAAGGCTCATCATCATTAAAATTACGCTTAAAAGGTTATTTGCCGGTGACCTGTCTGGAAGGTACGCGTAATCAACGCATCGCCGCGACTATTCGTCATAATCGCGCTCGTGGACGCCATCAAATCACCGCCATGTCGGAAATCGTCCGTGAACTTAGCCAGTTGGGATGGGACGATAATAAAATTGGCAAAGAGCTGGGAATGGACAGCGACGAAGTGCTGCGCCTGAAGCAAATTAACGGCCTGCAAGAGCTGTTTGCCGACCGTCAATATTCCCGCGCCTGGACGGTTAAATAACTAAAGCTGGCGCAGGCGTTCAGCTGCTGCCAGCAACGTCGATTCCTTCTTGGCAAAACAGAGACGAATCAGTTTATGTGGGAAGGGATCGGCGCAAAACACCGACAGCGGAATCGCCGCTACGCCGTGCTCCTGCGTCAGCCACTGGCAAAACTCAACATCATCCAGGGTAGAAACCTCGCTGTAATCCACCAGCAAAAAGTATGTACCTTCACACGGTAAAATCTCCAGCCGGCTTTCATTTAAAGCATTCACCAGAATATCGCGCTTCTGGCGATAAAAGTCCGGTAACGCAAGATAATGCTCAGGTTCTGCACGTAGCATATCAGCAAGCGCCAGCTGTGCCGGGGTATTCACCGAAAAGGTCAGATACTGATGTACCTTGCGAATTTCGGCGCTGATGGGCGCTGGCGCAACACAATAACCCACTTTCCAGCCGGTCATATGATAGGTCTTGCCAAATGAAGAAACCGCCACTGCCCGCTCACGCAGCTGCGGATGCGCCAGCACACTGGCATGGCCCTGTTGTGAAAAGTTGATGTGCTCGTAGACTTCATCGCTAATGACAAAAATCTCGTGCCCGGCGATCGCCTGCCACAAAGCGGCGAAATCAGCCTGCTGCCAGACAGTTGCACTGGGGTTATGCGGAGTGTTGAGGATCACCAGTCTGGTGCGCTCGCTTAATAATGCGGCAAATTCCTGCCAGTCAACGCGAAAATGCGGTGGTTGCAGTGCCATACGCTTCACTATTCCCCCAGAAAGCGCGATGGCGGGGGAGTAACTGTCATAGCTGGGATCAAAACAAATCACTTCATCGCCATTGCGCACCAGTGCGGTAATCGCCGCGTATAACGCTTCCGTCGCCCCTGCCGTTACGGTGATATCGCTATCGGCATCTGGTTGATAGCCATACAAACGTTCCGTTTTCTGAGCAATCGCCTCGCGCAAGGCCTGCACGCCGGTCATGGGCGCGTATTGGTTTGCCCCCTGGGCAACGTGGTACGCCAGCCGCTCCTGTAAATAGCGCGGACCATCAAAATCAGGAAAGCCTTGCGACAGGTTAATCGCCTGGTGTTGCTGCGCCAGCGCGCTCATCTGGGTGAAAATAGTGGTGCCAAGTTGTGGAAGTTTGCTTTGTGGAATCAGAGGGTTATTTGTCATTTTTATTGTACCTGACGAAGTTGCGTGTTGAAGGCACTATAACACGATGCTAGTATTTGGCAATCAAGACGTTTAGATGTCTAAATAAAACAATAAGGACAACACAACATGCCTCACAATCCTATCCGCGTGGTCGTCGGCCCGGCTAACTACTTTTCACATCCAGGAAGTTTCAATCACCTGCACGATTTTTTCACTGATGAACAACTTTCTCGCGCGGTGTGGATCTACGGCAAACGCGCCATTGCTGCGGCGCAAACCAAACTTCCGCCAGCGTTTGGACTTCCAGGGGCAAAGCATATTTTGTTTCGTGGTCATTGCAGCGAAAGCGATGTACAGCAACTGGCGGCTGAGTCCGGTGACGATCGCAGCGTGGTGATTGGCGTCGGCGGCGGCGCACTGCTCGACACCGCGAAAGCCCTCGCCCGCCGTCTCGGTCTGCCATTTGTTGCCGCTCCGACGATCGCCGCCACCTGCGCAGCCTGGACACCGCTCTCCGTCTGGTATAACGATGCCGGACAGGCGCTGCATTATGAGATTTTCGACGACGCCAATTTTATGGTGCTGGTGGAACCGGAGATTATCCTCAATGCACCGCAACAATATCTGCTGGCGGGGATCGGTGACACGCTGGCGAAATGGTATGAAGCGGTGGTGCTGGCTCCGCAACCAGAAACGTTGCCGCTAACCGTGCGACTGGGGATCAATAATGCGCAGGCCATTCGCGACGTATTGTTAAACAGTAGCGAACAGGCGCTGAGCGATCAGCAAAATCAACAGTTAACGCAATCATTTTGCGATGTGGTGGATGCTATTATTGCTGGTGGTGGGATGGTCGGTGGTCTGGGCGATCGTTTTACGCGTGTGGCGGCGGCTCATGCCGTGCATAACGGTCTGACTGTCCTGCCGCAAACCGAGAAATTTCTCCACGGCACCAAAGTCGCTTATGGCATTCTGGTACAAAGCGCCTTGCTGGGTCAGGATGATGTGCTGGCGCAATTAACCGGGGCGTATCAGCGTTTTCATCTGCCGACCACGCTGGCGGAGCTGGAAGTGGATATCAATAATCATGCGGAGATCGACAAAGTGATTACCCACACCCTGCGTCCGGTGGAATCCATTCATTACCTGCCAGTCACGCTGACACCAGATACGTTGCGTGCAGCGTTCGAAAAAGTGGAATCGTTTAAAGCCTGACGTGCAAATTTAGCAGCAGCGCGCGCCGCCTTTTCCACCGTAGCGCGCGTCCTGCCGCTCACGGAAAAACTCTTCGTAGGTCATCGGCGTTTGATCGGGATGGTTAACCCGCATATGTTCGACATAGTTGTCGTAATCAGGCATACCAATCATCAGCTTCGCCGCCTGACCTAAATATTTTCCGGCTTTTGCCAGTGAATCAAACATCTTGGCCTCCGCTAACCATGTTGCTGAAAGAGTGCCGGATGCGGCGTGAACGCCTTATCCGGCCTACAAATGCTATCAACGCGCTCGGTCAGTCCCCTCGCCCCATCGGGGAGAGGGTTAGGGTGAGGAGGAACCCTCGGCACTATGCCAACATTCGCCAACATCCCCCCTCACTCTGACTTTAGTGTGCGCCTTTTGCCTGCGCCACGATCTCCTCGACATTTTCCGGCATTGGCTCATACGGCGTTTCTTTCGCCGTTGGCTTCGGATCTTTCAATGCCGCCAGTGCCGTCTTAATCGAGAACAGCGCCAGAACCACCACGACCACCATAAAGAAGATGGTTAACCCGGCATCCAGACGGTTGTTGAACACCAGTTGCGCCAGCTGTGACTCAGTATACTGCGACGGAATATTGCCGCTGTCGATCATTGCCTGGAACTTATTAGCAATGGCCAGGAAGCCGACTTTCGCATCCGGGCTAAACGCTTTCTGCCAGCCTGCGGTCAGGGTACAAATCAGCAGCCAGGCCGTTGGTACCAGCGCCACCCAGGCGTAACGTTGACGTTTCATCTTGAACAACACCACGGCACAGAGCATCAGCGCCATCCCTGCCAGCATCTGGTTGGCAATACCAAACAGCGGCCACAGAGTGTTAATGCCGCCCAGCGGATCGACCACGCCCTGATGGAGGAAGTAGCCCCACGCCAGTACGCACAGCGCTGTTGCCAGCAGGTTAGCAGGCAGTGAATCGGTCCGCTTCAGGCCCGGAGAAACCACGCCCAGCAGATCCTGCAACATAAAGCGCGCAGCACGCGTACCCGCATCTACCGCCGTCAGAATAAACAGAGCTTCAAACAGAATGGCGAAGTGATACCAGAACGCCACATCCATCATACCACCCAGCGCACCGTGCAGGATGTAAGCCATCCCCACCGCCAGCGTCGGCGCACCGCCCGCACGGGAAATGATCGACTGTTCACCCACTTCGCTGGCAATCTGGTTGAGCGTATCTGGTGTAATGCTAAAGCCCCAGCTACTCACCACCTGCGCGGCAGAAGCGACTACATCCGCCGTCCCTGCCGGAGCCAGCACCGCCATTGGGCTGTTCATGGCAAAATACACGCCCGGATCGATGATACAGGCAGAAACCAGCGCCATAATCGCCACGAAGGATTCCATCAACATCCCACCGTAGCCGATAAAGCACGCCTGCCCTTCGTTCGCCAGCATCTTCGGCGTGGTGCCGGAAGAGATCAGCGCATGGAAGCCAGACACCGCACCACAGGCGATGGTGATAAACAGGAACGGGAACAGGTTACCGGTCCATACCGGGCCAGTGCCATCGACAAATTTGGTCAGCGCAGGCATGGTCAGCGTCGGGCGCATAATCAAAATGCCTACCGCCAGACCGACGATAGTCCCGATTTTCAGGAAGGTCGAGAGATAGTCACGCGGGGCCAGCAGCAACCACACCGGCAGCACCGCCGCCACAAAACCGTAGCCCACCAGCATCCAGGTCAGCTGCACGCCGGTAAAGTCAAAGTACGGTGCCCAGGTCGGACTTTCTGCCACCCAGCCGCCAGAGATAATGGCGAAAATCAGGAACACCAGGCCAATCACTGACACTTCGCCAATGCGGCCCGGACGCAGATAGCGCAGGTAGATTCCCATAAAAATCGCCAGCGGAATGGTGAACGCAACGGTATACGTTCCCCACGGGCTATGAGTCAGGGCTTTCACCACGATCATCGCCAGTACTGCAAGGATAATGACCATGATCATAAAGCAGGCTACCAGCGCAATCACCCCGGCAGTTGGCCCCATCTCTTCTTTGACCAGCTCACCCAGCGATCGACCGTCACGGCGCGTAGAAACAAACAGCACCATGAAATCCTGCACCGCACCAGCGAGAACCACCCCGGCGAGCAGCCAGATCATCCCTGGCAGGTAACCCATTTGCGCCGCCAGTACCGGCCCAACCAACGGACCTGCTCCGGCAATGGCCGCAAAATGGTGACCGAACAGCACTTTCTTGTCCGTCGGCACATAGTCCAGCCCGTCGTTATGGCGCACCGCTGGCGTCATACGCGTCGGGTCAACCGCCAGCACATTTTTGGCGATATACAGCCCATAAAAACGGTAAGCGATCAGATAGATACAGACCGACGCCACCACAATCCACAGCGCGTTGATCTGTTCCCCACGATTTAAAGCAATGTATCCCAGAGCAAATGCTCCCATTACAGAGAGCACTGTCCAGACGAGGTATTTCCCTGATTTGTTCATAGTTGTTATCCGTGTGCGTGTCCATAGAGATGTTACATTTTGTTTCTATAACATCTTTGTACGATTTAACAACACGGTAACCATGTAAATCGGAGTTGAAACCAATATTTAACTTAACAATGTTAACTCGATCACTCCGTTAACCGAGTTTTCCTGCAATCTCATTTAATTCTGTCGGGCTCATCCCAAAACTGCCGTACCCAGCCGACAAGTGCAGCAACGCCGCCCCTGTTCATCGAAAACGACGATTTCCCAGCTCTGATTTTGCCGCCCAAGATGCAGCGGCTGGCAGACGCCGCGTACCTTGCCTTCAGACACCGGGCGATGATGGGTGGCGTTAAGTTCCGTACCCACCACACACTGCCCGTCACGGGTCATCATAAATCCGGCCATCGATCCCAGCGTTTCAGCCAGCGCCGCCGACGCGCCGCCATGCAGCAGGCCAAACGGCTGATGAGTACGGGTATCAACCGGCATTTCGGCTTCCAGCACATCATCTCCCAGACGGGTATACACAATTCCCAGATGCGCCACCATTGTGTTATCGCTGGTGGCGTTCAGTTCGTCGAGCGTTAAATGGCGTTTCCAGATCATGCTTATGCCCCCAGCGTTGAGCCGCCATCGACCACAATATCCTGTAGGGTGATATGGCTGGCGAGGTCAGAGGCGAGGAACAAAATCGTGTTGGCGATCTCTTGTGGACGGGCGATTTTCCCCAGCGGAATGCCGAGTTTAAACTGCTCGCCAAAGCCGCGAATACGCTGTTCTTCGGCGTCATCGCTCACCCACAGCGTGCGTTGCATATCGGTGTCGGTGGAGCCAGGCGAAACCACATTACAGCGCACGCCGCTACCCGCCAGTTCCAGCCCGACGCTCAACGCCAGGCTTTTCAGCGCCGCTTTCGATGCGCCATAAGCACTCATACCAATACGCGGCGTGTGTGCGGCGTCGGACGCCACAGTGACAATCGCCCCGCCCCGCTGACGGCGAAACTGGTTCATGGTTTGCTGGAACAGGTTAAACGCACCGCCGACGTTAACCGCAAAAGTCTGCTGCCAGTCCTCTTTACTGAGCTGATCGGTCGCGCCCATGCGCAAAATTCCCGCCGCATTGATCAGCACGTCCAGTCGCTCCGTTTCAGCTAACAGTCGCTGACATACCTGCGCCACCTGCCCGGCGTCGGCAACATCCATTACTTCGGTCGCAAAGGGATATTGCTCCTGAGTGAACGCTTGATCAAAACCTGTAACTTTCGCTCCCGCCTCAACAAACGCCAGCGCCGTGGCGTAGCCGATACCTTTACCTGCGCCGGTTACCCAGACATTTTTACCGCTGAAATCCATTATTTCACCTCGCGGGAGAGTAGCTTCCACCAGGCGTCGATGGTCGGGTTTTTCGCCAGCATGACAAAGTCGATATCACCATGCACTTTGCGCCAGCGCGCCGCCAGCGCCATCATGCGCACCGAATCCAGACCGTAGTCGATCAGGTTGTCGTCATCGAACGGTTCATCGGACTCGTCCAGCAACGGCAGGATAACCTCACGCAGCGCCGCTTTGCTGGCGGGGACAGGTGCTGGCAGTAATTCTTCAGTCATCACCACCCGGCCAGACCGCCCGGCCACATATTTCAGCGACATCAAATGCTCGTCACGGCTGAAATCGGCCAGCGCATCCGCCACCATAAACGGTTTAATATCGCGCATAAATGCGTCGGTTGCGGTGGTCATACAGCCAATGTGGGCATATACCCCGGTAATAATCAGCTGGTTACGTCCACTCTCTTTGAGCATTTGCTCCAGCGGAGAACGATGAAACGCGCTGTAGCGCCACTTCACCAGCACCGTGTCGTCGGCATCTGGCGTCAGGCGATCCACCACCTTTTGCTGTTCCGGCGAACGGGTCAGGCCCGGCCCCCACATATCATTCAACAGCGCCCGATCTTCATCGCTCTGCTCTTTCGGCTGGGCGGTGTAATAAACCGGGATATTGTGCTGTTTGCAGTAGTCGCGCAGCGCAGCAATATTCGCGATCACCTGCTCCATCATCGGGCAGTTCTCGCCCCAGAAGCTGACAAAATAGTCCTGCATATCATGGATTAACAACGCGGCACGTTGCGGTTCAAAGGCCCAGTCGACTTTATTCTTAGGGATATCGTGAGACTCCGGCAGTGCGTAAGCCTGTAATTTTGGAATAGCCATCGTGTTCTCTCCTTCAGGCTGATGCGCGTGACGCCAGCCACTGACGTAATTGTTTTTTATCGACTTTCCCGACCGCCGTCAGCGGAAGTGAATCTACACACTCCACGCGATCCGGTAATTTAAATTCGGCAATACCCTGTTCACGCAGGAAACGACGCACCTGCACCGCGCGCAGCGGTTCTTTCACCACCAGATAAGCGCAGCTTTTTTCGCCCATCAGCTCATCTTCCATGCTCACCAGTGCGGCGTAGATCACCGCCGGATGGCGCAGCAGCAGGTTTTCGATCTCTTCGGCAGCGATCTTCTCACCGCCACGGTTGATCTGATCTTTCTCGCGCCCCTGCACGGTGATGTACCCCTCTGGATCAATAGAGATCAGATCGCCGGAACAGTAAAAACCGTTGGCATCAAAGGCGCTGGCATTGTGCTGCGGGCTTTTGTAATAGCCACGGAAGGTGTACGGACCGCGGGTCATCAGGCGTCCAACTTCCCCTTGCGGCAGTGGATTTCCTTCGGCATCGGCAACCCACACTTCATCGTCCGGACACATTGGGTAACCCTGGGTATGGATAATTTTCTCCGCGCTATCATCAAGACGGGTGTAGTTCACCAGCCCTTCCGCCATGCCAAACACCTGCTGCAACTGGCAGCCAATCTCAGCGGGAATACGCGCCGCAAGGGTGGCAGAAAGACGTGCGCCGCCGACCTGTAACAGTTTCAGCGAGGCAAGCTGCGCCCGGCTTTCACCTTCGGTCAGCGCCTGCAACCACAGGCTGACTGCCGGTGGCACCAGCGCGGTGACGTTCACCTGATGTTTTTCAATCAATGGGAAGCAAAGCGTGGCGCTGGGATCGGCCGCCAGAACAACCGTTCCTCCGGCAAGAAAGACGCCCAGCGATCCCGGCGAACTCATGGCGTAGTTATGAGCCGCCGGGATCGCGCACAGGTAGCGTGTCTGTTGTGTGAACTGACAAATCTCGACGCTACGACGCACGCTGTAGTAGTAGTCGTTATGAGTGCGCGGGATCAGTTTCGGTGTGCCGGTGGTGCCGCCGGAAAGCTGGAAATAGGCCACTTCATCAGCAGGTGATGGCGTGGCAGTAAAATCCTCAGCCGGATGGTTAATCGCATCCTGCAAGTTATGCTCACCGCTGTCGTTGTGCAGTTGCACCACGCGAATGGAGGAATGTTCTGTGACGAAAGTATTGAGGAAATCATCCCCGCTAAACAGCGCATGTTGGCGATCGGCAATCAGCAATGCGGGTTCAATCTGGCTGGCATAGGCGTTCAGTTCACTACGCTGATGGCTGAACAGCGCCAGCACCGGCGCAACGCCCAGTTTCAGCAGCGCGAAAAAGGTAATATACAATTCAGCGACGTTACCCAGTTGTACCAGCGCGGTTTCACCAGGTTTAATGCCCTGACGGCGTAAACTACACGCGAGGTTATCCGCCGCCTGATTCAGCTCCCGGTAACTCAACTGTCGCTCGCCGTCGATAACCGCGATGCTGTCACTCGCAGCGTGGCGAGTCAGAATGTCGGTCAGCGGCAAATCCTGCCAGTAGCCTTTTTCCCGATAGCGACGGGCAAACTCTTCCGGCCAGCGGGTGAATGGAATGCTCATCCTCGCTCCTTAATGCAATCCAAAAACGTTCAACATGGTAGAAAGTTTGACGCCTGTTTCGCGCCACTCACCCAACGGTGACGACGCAGGCACAATCCCCGCTCCGGCAAACAGACGCACCTGATTTTCCCGCAGCTTCGCGCAGCGGATGGTCACCACCCATTCGCCGTTACCTTCGCTGTCACACCAACCCACAATGCCGCCAAACAGTTCGCGGTCGAATGGCTCCAGTTCAGCAATAACCTGGGTCGCGGCCTGATGCGGGAAACCGCTCAGCGCGGGGGTTGGATGCAGCAGACAGGCCAGAGTCAGTGCGTTTTCTTGCGAATTAACTTTACCTTCAAAGGGAGTTGCGAGATGCCACAGCGTCGGCGTGGTAATCAATTGTGGAGAGGAGGGAACGTGTAACTCACTACTGCGTTCGCGCAGTACCTCTTTCATCGCCTGAGTCACCAGTTCATGTTCATGGCGATCTTTTTCTGACGCCAGCAGACGATTACCCGCTTCGCGATCGAGCACTTCATCCGGCTGACGACGCGCGGAACCGGCTAACGGAATGGAGCTAAAACGCTCGCCGTCTTTACGTAGCAGCAGTTCCGGGCTGGCCCCCAGCAGGACGCCACCATCAGCCAGCGGGACATGGAAGTTGTAACTAACCGGGTTTTGCGCAATCAACCGTTCCAGCAATACGCCACTATCAATGGCGGCGTCAGTGGTGATATCAATCAATCGTGACAACACCACTTTGTCGACCTGCGGCGTGGCGGTAAGTGCGGCGGCGCGGGCAACCATCTGTTCAAACGTGGTTTGTTCAGGAATTGCCTGGCGTTCCACCACGTTCAGCGACTGGCTGCGGGTAAAACGGCGGGCTGAGGTCTGTTTTTCCTGGCGGGAGAACGACTGCCAGGATTCGGGAATATACAGCGACGAAGGCTGACGTGGATCGAAGGGAATCGCCCCGACCATCACCGGATTTTTGATGCCCTGCGCTTTGGCATCGGCAAACAGCGCGGCGAGTTTTTGCTGGAAGGGACTGTCGGGCGAATCCCCGTTCACAGCCGGTTCATCGAAGCGGGCGAAACATCCTGACGTCGTAAAACTGCGGTACGGCGACATAAAGAAAAAGCGATTGGGCGCAAGTGTTGCCATGGTCTGCTGTACTTCCTCAGCCAGTGACGTATCCATATCATCCTCCACAAAATGATAAAGGCTTTAATAATGATTATCATTTATATTTTCGGTCGCTAACCTAAAAGCAAACGCGCACTATGTCAACTCTTGAGGTAACGCAATCTGCAACTCGGGGTTGCATCTGGTTGTGGTTACAATGAAAATGAGAAGCATTATTGATGGATTCGCATAAGCGCAATATGATGTCCTGCGCCGTTCTGCCCCCTCTCCCTTCCAGGGTGAGGGCTGGGGTGAGGGTTAATGTTCGCACCAGTGCTGGCTGTTCCCCTCACCCTAACCCTCTCCCCAAAGGGGCGAGGGGACGGATTGTGCGCTTTGTCGAATTTGTCATTACGCCCTTAACCTTATTAATAACAGGAAGCTGATTTGTGAGACTCGCCCCGCTCTACCGCAACGCCCTTCTATTAACAGGACTTTTGCTTTCAGGAATAGCCGCAGTTCAGGCCGCTGACTGGCCGCGTCAGATTACTGACAGCCGTGGCACACATACACTGGAAAGCCAGCCGCAGCGTATTGTTTCCACCAGCGTCACCCTGACCGGCTCACTGCTGGCGATTGATGCTCCGGTGATCGCCAGCGGCGCGACCACGCCGAATAACCGCGTCGCGGATGACCAGGGCTTTTTACGCCAGTGGAGCAAGGTGGCGAAAGAACGCAAACTGCAACGGCTCTATATCGGCGAACCGAGCGCCGAAGCCGTTGCCGCGCAAATGCCGGATCTGATTTTAATTAGCGCAACCGGCGGGGATTCGGCGCTGGCACTGTATGATCAGCTTTCCACCATCGCCCCGACATTAATCATCAATTACGACGACAAAAGCTGGCAGTCGCTGTTAACGCAGCTTGGCGAAATTACCGGGCATGAGAAACAAGCGGCAGAGCGGATTGCACAGTTTGATAAGCAACTGGCAGCGGCGAAAGAGCAAATCAAATTACCGCCGCAGCCGGTCACTGCCATTGTCTATACCGCCGCTGCACACAGTGCCAATCTCTGGACGCCGGAATCAGCACAAGGGCAGATGCTGGAACAACTCGGCTTTACGCTGGCGAAGTTGCCCGCAGGGTTAAACGCCAGCCAAAGCCAGGGCAAACGCCATGACATCATTCAGCTTGGTGGGGAAAATCTGGCTGCTGGGTTAAATGGCGAGTCACTATTCCTGTTCGCCGGTGATCAGAAAGATGCCGATGCGATTTATGCCAATCCACTGCTCGCGCACCTTCCCGCAGTACAAAACAAGCAGGTTTATGCGCTGGGAACCGAGACGTTCCGTCTGGATTACTACAGCGCCACGCAAGTGCTGGAACGACTTAAGGCGCTGTTTTAAGCATTAACTGTCAGACGCTGTCACCTGCGGCGGCGTCTGGCGAAAACGTCGCAACTCCACCAGCACCAGCAATAACAACACGCCGATAATCAACAAACCAAAACCGCTTGCGCTTGCGGAAGCAACCGGTGTCATCATCGCGCCCAAACCACCCAGCAGCGCCGCGCCTATGGCATCGCCCGTCACGTTCTGCGCCGTCCACAAACCGTTAATCCGCCCTAACATCGCTTCCGGGGTTTGCGTTTGCAGCATTGTATATTGCAGCAACGAACTAACCGCGCTCAGCCAGCCGAACAGCGCCAGACAAACCACGCCTAAAATCCACATCGGCATCAGGCCAAACAGACCAATGGCGAGGAACGATCCCAGCGTGGAGAGCAGCATCAATAACCCTGGTCGCGCACTATGTGCCAGCTTCCCGCTGGTTAACGCACCAATAGCCGCGCCGAGCGGGATCGCCGCGTAGAGAAAACCAATCTGTGCCGCTGACATCTGCCAGTTGTCAGCCAGCGCCGGATACAGTACCCGCACCGCGCTCGCCATCGTCAATAAACCACCCAGCAGCGCAATCCCGCCCACCAGCGGGCTGGCAAGCAGAAAACGAAATCCTGCCAGTAATGATTTCAACGGATGCTCACGCGGCTGCGGTGGCGGTGGCAACGCCGGAAGGCTTAACAACGGTAGCAAGGTAATAAACGTGCCCGCCGCCGCCAGCCCGTAGTTCCAGGCTACGCCACCGGTCGCCAGCAATAAACCGCCAATCATGGGCGAAATCACCGACCCCAGACGCACGGTCAACATGGTGATCGCCCCGGCCTGCATTAAGTTTTCACGCCCTACCAGTGCTGGTGTCGCCGCCAATAGCGCCGTAACGCCAAGCGATGCGAAAAAACCATCCCATAAACCAAGTAAATAGATTGCCAGCAATGACGGCTCCGGCAGCAGTGCATTAAGGCACAGTCCAATGAAGCCAATGCCACAGGTGCCGCGCGCCAGCAAAATCACTTTTTTGCGCTCATAGCGATCCGCCAGCACACCGCCAACCATCAGGCCAACAAACATCGCGCCGCCGGTCAGCGTCACCGAAAGCCCCACCTGCCAGGTAGAATGCGTCATCATCTGGATCTGCACCGGCACCGCGACGCCGAGCAAACCCAGAGACACAATTGAGATAAAACGAGCGAGGAATACTGCGCGAAACGCCGGGTGCGTTTTCAACAGGCTGAGGTTAAGCAGCCAGGATTGTTTATTCATTACAATGCCTTGCCATCAAATATTTTAAATACCTATTCTTAGGCTGCACATGCTAACATATCCAAATAAGATCGATAACGATAATTAATTTCATTATCATGGAAGTTCGTATGTCTGGTTCTGTTGCCGTGACACGCGCCATTGCCGTGCCCGGATTGCTGTTATTACTGATTATCGCGACGGCATTAAGCCTGCTCATTGGGGCAAAATCACTCCCCGCTTCCGTAGTGCTGGAGGCCCTCTCCGGCACCTGCCAGAGCGCCGACTGCACCATCGTGCTCGACGCGCGACTGCCGCGCACCCTTGCCGGTTTACTTGCAGGCGGCGCGCTTGGCCTTGCCGGGGCGTTGATGCAAACCCTCACCCGAAATCCACTTGCCGACCCCGGCTTGCTTGGCGTGAATGCCGGAGCCAGCTTTGCCATTGTGCTGGGTGCGGCGCTGTTTGGTTACTCATCCGCGCAGGAACAACTGGCGATGGCCTTCGCCGGGGCGCTGGTGGCCTCATTGATTGTTGCCTTTACCGGCAGTCAGGGCGGCGGGCAGTTAAGTCCGGTGCGTTTAACCCTGGCGGGCGTGGCGCTGGCGGCGGTGCTGGAAGGGCTGACCAGCGGCATCGCCCTGCTTAATCCTGATGTCTACGATCAACTGCGTTTCTGGCAAGCCGGTTCGCTGGATATTCGCAATCTACATACCTTAAAAGTGGTGCTGATCCCGGTGCTGATCGCCGGAGCAACCGCGCTATTACTGAGCCGCGCGCTGAACAGTTTAAGCCTCGGCAGCGACACCGCGACGGCGCTGGGCAGTCGCGTGGCGCGCACACAGTTAATTGGTCTGCTGGCGATTACCGTGCTTTGTGGTAGTGCGACGGCGGTAGTTGGCCCGATTGCCTTTATCGGCCTGATGATGCCGCACATGGCGCGCTGGCTGGTAGGTGCCGATCATCGCTGGTCGCTGCCCGTCACGCTACTTGCTACCCCTGCCCTGCTGCTGTTTGCCGATATCATCGGGCGGGTGATTGTGCCCGGCGAACTGCGCGTTTCTGTGGTCAGTGCGTTTATTGGTGCACCGGTGCTGATCTTCCTCGTGCGACGTAAAACGCGAGGTGGCGCATGATTTACGTCTCTCGCCGATTAATCATCACCTGTTTGCTGTTGGTTTCCGCCTGTGTGGTTGCAGGTATCTGGGGATTACGCAGCGGTGCCGTCACGCTGGAAACCTCGCAGGTATTCGCCGCGCTGATGGGCGATGCGCCGCGCAGTATGACGATGGTGGTCACCGAATGGCGTTTACCACGCGTGCTGATGGCGCTGTTGATTGGCGCGGCACTGGGCGTCAGCGGCGCGATTTTTCAGTCGCTGATGCGTAACCCGCTCGGCAGCCCTGACGTAATGGGCTTTAACACCGGGGCGTGGAGCGGCGTGCTGGTAGCGATGGTGCTGTTTGGTCAGGACCTGACGGCTATCGCGCTGGCAGCAATGGTGGGCGGCATTATCACTTCGCTGTTGGTCTGGCTGCTCGCCTGGCGTAACGGCATCGACACCTTTCGGTTGATTATTATCGGTATCGGCGTTCGTGCCATGCTGGTGGCCTTTAATACCTGGCTGTTGCTGAAAGCGTCTTTAGAAACGGCGCTAACAGCGGGTTTGTGGAATGCAGGATCGCTCAACGGCCTGACGTGGGCAAAAACCTCGCCTTCCGCACCCATCATTATATTGATGCTCATTGCCGCCGCCTTACTGGTACGCCGGATGCGCTTGCTGGAAATGGGCGATGATACCGCGTGTGCGCTGGGCGTCAGCGTCGAACGTTCGCGTCTGTTAATGATGCTGGTTGCAGTGGTGCTTACCGCTGCGGCAACCGCGCTTGCCGGGCCGATTTCCTTTATTGCTTTAGTCGCGCCGCACATTGCCCGACGCATTAGCGGCACCGCTCGCTGGGGGCTGACCCAGGCGGCGCTGTGCGGGGCGCTGTTACTGCTGGCGGCCGATCTCTGCGCCCAACAACTGTTTATGCCGTATCAACTTCCGGTTGGCGTCGTTACCGTCAGCCTCGGCGGTATTTACCTTATCGTCTTGTTAATTCAGGAGTCTCGCAAAAAATGAACGAATCTGTAGCCCGTTTGCGCGGCGAACAGTTAACCCTCGGATATGGCAAATATACCGTTGCGGAAAATCTGACTGTAGAAATACCTGATGGTCACTTCACGGCAATTATCGGGCCAAATGGCTGCGGTAAATCCACTTTACTGCGTACTTTAAGCCGCCTGATGACGCCTGCTCACGGGCATGTCTGGCTGGATGGCGAGCACATTCAACATTACGCCAGTAAAGAAGTTGCACGCCGGATTGGTCTGTTGGCGCAAAATGCTACCACGCCGGGCGATATCACCGTGCAGGAGCTGGTGGCGCGTGGACGTTATCCGCATCAACCGCTGTTTACCCGCTGGCGCAAAGAGGATGAAGAAGCGGTAACGAAAGCGATGCAGGCCACGGGAATAACTCATCTGGCAGATCAAAGCGTGGATACCCTTTCTGGCGGACAACGCCAGCGAGCGTGGATCGCGATGGTGCTGGCCCAGGAAACGGCAATTATGCTGCTCGACGAACCCACGACCTGGCTGGATATCAGTCATCAGATTGATCTACTGGAACTGTTAAGCGAACTGAACCGCGAGAAAGGCTATACCCTGGCGGCGGTGCTGCACGATCTTAATCAGGCCTGTCGTTACGCCAGCCATTTGATTGCATTGCGGGAAGGGAAAATTGTTGCTCAGGGAGCGCCGAAGGAGATTGTCACTGCTGAACTGATTGAGCGCATTTATGGTCTGCGATGCATGATCATTGACGATCCGGTAGCCGGAACGCCGCTTGTGGTGCCGCTCGGACGAACGGCACCTTCAACCGCAAATAGTTAAACTAAGTGGTCTGCCATCATGGCATCCTGTTTTCTGGATGCCATCGCATAGCGCAATAACACGCTACCACAAGCCACCATCCCGCCGATCAGCGCGGAAAGGATCACAATAATCGCCTTACCCGGACCGTCTTTTTTCACTGGCAATGACGGGCTTAACTGATATTTAAACGGCGTAAAATTCACATCGTTGATATTTGCTTTTGTTAACTGCTCAACAAGATACTGACGATTACGTAATTCACCGTTCAGTTCCGCAACGTCAGTGACCGCTTTTTCAATTTCCAGTTTGCGTTCAATACCGTCTGCGCCGAGAGAAATAGAGAAATCGGGGTCATCTTTAACGGCCTGACCATTACTGTATACGGGCTTTTTAATTCCCGCCGCGTTGGCAATGTCGAGTGAATAATTGAGGCGCTGAATGTTTGCATCAAGTTGATTTTTCGTTTTAATGCGATCCTGAGCCAGTTTTTCTTTTTCAAACTGGGTTTTGATCTCCAGTTTATTACGGACGTTTTCTATCGACTCTTTCACCACCAACGCAGAGATATAATCGATATACCCGCTCAAAACGGTCTGCGCCTCTTTACTGGTTGGCGCGGTAAAACTTAGCGTCCAGGAGGTATACAGTGACGGTTCATCTTTTTTCTTACTGGCATTGTCATCAACCGCTTTCATTTTTTCGCTCAATGCAACAATAGCGCGATGCAAATCCAGTTCATCGATTTTCGCCTCTTTTAATTGGTCCATCACATAAGGTGATGAACGCAGGTACTCTTCCAGCAAGCTAACCGACTGAAACTTCTTGATAAACAGGTTAAATGCTTCTGTACGATCAATTTTGATATCCAGATCCAGCACTCGAAGCTTAGTGAATGTTTTCTCCAGCTCTTGCCACTGAACAGGTTCTGGAGGCGTGACAACCGCCGCGCTGGTCCATTTTTGCGGCAGGATGAAAGAGATCAGCAAGCCTGCGCAGGCAAACGCAAAAATGACCGCCATGACCGTTTTTTTGGCCCGCCATAAAACTGCGATTAGATTAAGTAAATCAATTTCATTATTACTGGGCGACGCCAGAGGATACTCAGAAAAATGAGCGTCACTTCCCTGTTTAATATTCAATGATGACATGGGGTATAACCTGAAAATGAGTCCAATAGGGGAAAATCTCCACGGCGCTCACTTTACCAGTTGGTGAGAATTATCCGAAGCTGAAGTTTGTAAATTCCTTCCACTGAATGCAACATTCACTCTATTTAAGAGAAATATTCATCAAACCTATAAATCAAACAAATAAAAAAACCCATAATTATTTTCTGTAATTATGGGTTTATAGATATTATTAATTTACCTGTTTAGCGTTGCGCGAATAATCGGCCCAATTTTTACAAACGCCCCTGGAGAGATAATATCCACATGCGCACAATCCTGACGATAGATATCCAGCTCCGCAATCCACGGCGACCAGGCGCGTTCGGGGCTCATACCTTCCTGAAGCGTGCGTTCAGCAACAAACAGCGTCGCTTTACCATCAAACGGTACGCTATGAGCAGTCGTCAGCAGGCGCACAGCATCAGCGTAGTTGCCTTCAATGGTGGTAAACAACTCCGTTGAAGTACTTCCCTGCTGTGCCGCCAGGAAGGCCTCGCGCTCGCGGTTAATCTCCGCCAGCACTTCCGGGTCCAGACCATTAGCTTCTTTTTCCTGCCAGTTTTGCGTTTCTGGCGGCCAGGTATCCAGCAAGCCAAGAAATGCCACCTGTTCGCCACGGGCACGCAGTCGCGCCGCAATACCCTGCACCAGCGTACCGCCAAGGGAATACCCCAGCAGGTAATAAGGGCCGTGCGGTTGTTGCTCAAGTAACGTTGCCAGATGCGCTTCGCAGACTTCATCCAGGTTTGTCGCTGTCTGCATGGGTCCATGAGGGCGCGGCGACTGAATGCCAATAATCGACCATTGTGGATCGAGATAACGCGAGAGCACGCTAAACTGCCAGGCAAAACCGGATGCCGGATGGAAACAAAACAGCGTCGGGCCATTACCTTCACGCAACGGCAGAATGGTTTCGAATCCCATGCGCCGGGAGCTGTCCTCTTCACCATCAATAATCGTTGCCAGTTTGGCGACGGTTGACGCGACCATCACCTGCCCCGGCGTCACCTGACGAGCAAACTGTCGACTTAACTGCGCTGCCAGTTTCATTGCCAGTAGCGAATGACCGCCCAGCGCAAAGAAATCAGCATCGGCATCCTGCACGTCACAACCCAGCAACGACGCGAATGCCGCGGCGATAATCTTTTCACTGCCCGCTTTCGGTGCACGTCCCGACGCTTGTGTCTTCAGTTCAGGCAACGGTAAGGCTTTGCGATCCAGCTTGCCGTTGGCGCTAAGAGGTAACTGTGGAAGTTGCAGCAGAACCACCGGCACCATATGCGGCGGCAATGTTTCGCGAAGCTGTGCCTGTAATGCGCTGGTATCCAACGGCAGACCTGATTGCGACACCAGATAGCCCACCAACTGACGCGCATCACCACCGGTGGCTGCCGCCAGGTTAATCACACAGGCGTGGGTAACGGCTTGTTTGACATCCGGCAGCGCCTGCATCACGCGATCGATTTCGCCCAGTTCGATACGCTGCCCGCGAATTTTTAGCTGATCGTCACTGCGCCCGAGGTACTCCACCGCGCCGTTATCCAGCCAGCGGGCGACGTCTCCGGTACGATACATCCGTTCACCTGGGGCAAAAGGATCGGCAATAAAACGGCTGGCGGTCAGATCGGGTCGTCCAAGATACCCCTGCGCCAGTTGGATGCCGGTGAGATAGAGATCACCCGCCACACCCGGCGGCACCGGATGCATCATCGCATCAAGAATACGCAGACCCGTATTCCATACCGGATAACCAATCGGCACACTGCTGCCGCGCACCTGTGCCAGTTCCTCGCCAAAAGCCGGATACCAGCTGACATCTACCGCCGCTTCCGTCGGGCCATACAGGTTATGCAACGGCGCGCCGGTTAACTGTTGCCATTCGCGGCATAAATCAGCCGGTAAGGCCTCACCACTACAGAAAACCTGTTTCAACGTCGCGCAATTCTGGCGAGCGGTTTGCGGCGTCAGCGATGCAACAAATGCCGCCAGCATCGACGGCACAAAGTGCGTGGTCGTTACGCCATATTCGGCAAAGAATTGCTGCATAGCGAGCGGGTCACGGTGCGCTTCCGGTTCAGCCATCACCAGTTTTGCCCCTGCGATAAACGGCCAGAAAAACTCCCACACCGAGACATCAAAACTGCACGGCGTTTTTTGGGCAACGACATCTTCGCCTGTAAGCGGGTAGTGATTTTGCATCCATAACAGGCGGTTAACGATAGCCGTCTGCCCGACCATTACCCCTTTCGGCCTGCCGGTGGAGCCAGAGGTAAAGATGATATAAGCCGTGTGGTGCGGTTGTGAAAGTTGCAGCGGCGCACTGCCCTGGGGGGTAAGCGGGGCGTTATAGCAAAGGCTTGTTAAATTGGGAACATCGCTAAAGCGCGGCAGTTGATCGTCGGTGGTAATTAACAGCGACGGACGCGCATCTTCCAGCATCATTTTCAGGCGATCGTCCGGATAGCCGGTATCCAGCGGTAGCCAGGCCGCGCCAGCTTCAACTATTGCATGGAGTGCCAGGGTCAAAAAGACCGAGCGCGGTAGTGCCACCGCCACGCTGTCCCCTGGTTTAACGCCGCGCTCACGCAGCAGATTCGCCAGCGCCACCACCTGCTCGCGCATTTCCCGATAGCTGAACAGGTAACGCGCATCTGCCAGCGCCGGAGCATCCGGTGTTTTTGCCGCTTGTTCTGCCACCAGCGCGCTCAGCGTGGTTTCTGGAATCTCAACCTGAGTGGCGTTGATCTGCGCCAGCTGCGCATACTCACCTGGCAGCATAATATCGACATCGCCGCACAACAGCGCCGGATCCGCGGCGAACTGGGCAATCAGCATTTTCAGGCGTTCAGCATGCTGGATTAACGTTGGCTCATCGTAACGCTGTTTATTGGCGAGGATCTCAATACTCAAATCACCGTGTTCATCCGGGAACAGGGCCAGTTCAAGGTCATTAACCGGACCGGTTGCCAGGGTATGGGTTTGCGTCTGAACACCAGGAATATCCAGTTGGTAATCAAATACCTTGATATTGAGTACCGGACCGAACAGCGGTTCCTCTCCTGCCGCTCGCCCGCTGTCACGGACAATTTGTTCGGCATCGTAACGTTGATGACGACGCATTTTTTTCAGTTGTGCTGCCAGTCGGGTTGCCAGTTCCGGCAGCGTTTCTTGCGCCGCAATGTGAATACCCAACGGTAAAACGTTGAGCACGGGTCCGCTAGCCGTCAGCGCCGCCGAGCCCAGTCGACGCATAAAGATAAATCCGGCGGCATAGTCCATGCGATTGCACAATCGCCCCAGCCACAAGGCTGCCAGCGCAAGGGCTAAATCGGTACGCTGCACACCTGAAAGTTGCGTAGCCAGCTGGCGGAATTCCCCGTCGGTAAATTCCAGTTTCAGGCGCAGAATATCTGCCGAAGCGCTGCGCCCCGCTAAAGGTGCCGGAGAAAGTGACGCGGGCGGCGGCAGTTGACGACGCTGTTCTGCCCAGAATGCCGCATCACGCTGCCAGGCTTCGCTTTCGCGGTATTGCTGGTACTCTTCCACTACATCAGCGAAAGGCGTAAACGGCGAAGCAGGCGTTGGTTCGCCACGCAGCCATGTGCAGTAAATATTGGCGATCTGGCGAGTAATGGCCGGGAAACTGAAGCCATCGACCAGCAAATGGTGATAACGCTGATACCAGTACCAGCGGTTATCCGCAACATGTATCAGCTGATGAAAGACCAGTGGTTTACCGCTATCGACGCGCAAATCTTGTTGCAAATCCGCCAGCATTAATACCTGCGCAGTACCGTGCGGATCAATATTGGTTCGCAGGTCGATAATTTCTGGCAGTTCGAATATCAGCGCATCATCGACCCACTGCCAGACTTCGCCGTTATCTTCCGTAAAACGCATCCGCAACGTATCTGCTTGCGCTAGTCCGACAACCACCGCGCGGGCCAGTAATGGCGCATCAACATCTCCAGTTAACTCAACGTAATGCGCCACGCTCCAGGCGGAGGGTAAATCCGACAGTTTTTCTGCCATCCAGATGCCGGGCTGTGCGGCGACCAAAGGTAAATGCTGGCTCATTGTGCCTCCTGCAACTGGGTGAAATTGGCCGGTGTCAGAGTACGCCAGTGGACTTCCAGCCACTGCTGGCAGGACGCCTGTGACTGCGGCTGACACACAATGTCCCAGCCTGCCGGTAAGGCGCATTGTTGCGGCCACAGACTGAATTGCCCCTGCGCATTGCGCAAAATGTAAAACGCTCCCTGTGGATCATCGAAGGGATTACTGAATGCCATATTCAACTCCTGTCATGGAAAAGTGGTTGCCAGAGGTCGATTAGCCCCTGCATCAAGCCACCGCGCCAACAAAGCGCATCATGTCCGCCGTCAACCTGACGCCAGAAAATGGATTCTTTTATGGGGTGTAATTGCGCATACAGCGCCTGATTGGCCCGCATAATCATCGGCTCGCGAATACCCGCTTCCAGCACAATGCGCAGACCTTCGGCGCTAACTTCACCAGCTTTAAGCTTTTCAAGTAACACGCCCTCTTGCTGCCCGCCCCGATGCGGCCACCAGTACGATCCTGACTGGCTTAATACACAGCCAAAGCGTTCAGGCCAGTGCAGTCCGGCATACAGCGCGGACAGCCCACCAAAACTCTGCCCGGCGACCACGGTGCGATCGGCGCGATCGCTAAAAGGGGCAATAGCTTTCACCAGGGGTAATAACTCTTGCTGTACTGCCAGCCAGAAATCCGCATTACACGGCAGTTCGTGGGCGCGGTGCGTGGTGTCGATAGCGTCGATCAACACATACACGGCGGGAGGAAGTTGCTGACGATGGGTCAGCGAAGTCAGCACAGGCCAGACGGGCATACTTTGCGCCCAAAATTCGCCATCGAGCAAAACTGCCAGCGGACGTTCTTCTGCTGTTGCATCGCCGGTGGTAAAAATCCATACACGACGTGAATTTTTCAACCGTTCACTTTTCCAGATAATTTCTTTGGCTGCTATTTCTGGCGCTTGCGGACAATCCCATCCCGGTTGCAGAGGCGCTTGCGGCATTTCGAGTGCAGAAACAGCGTGCCCTCGCCCGCCTTTCCAGCTTTGTGGATTCAGCGGATCGGCTATTGCCTGGGGTAATAGTTTTCGCCAGCCTTCACGTAATTCGAGGCGATCGGGGGATGGTGCAGAAAAAATGTCATCGCGTTCGGTGGGAATAAAGCAGTAGCTGCCGCGCCAGTTGGCATTGAGTTGTGTCGTCCACTGCCAGACATCAGTACCTGCAATTCGCTGCATCGACTGGGGCTGGCTGTTCTGATGATGATCGGTCACACCAGTGATGTAGATCCATACGCGCTTTATCGTCGAGTATTCTTCAGAACCTTGGGGATCACGCCACCAGAAAGTGACCTCAAACATTTCGTCATTCAGACGCTGCCATTCCGGGCCATGTTTCGACTGCCACCAGCTCTCACTTCCTACTTTTAACGCCGTCACACCATAACCCCATGTTTACTGTGCAATTTTTCATTGATTGCAGAAATATATTGATAATATTATTGATAACTATTTGCATTTGCAATAGCGTAATGGCGCGCCGTGGGAAGCGCGGACATTTATTAACCAACTGCACTGCGTGTCTTTCAGGATCAAAGGTTTTCGCGGTAGCGGGATGCGTCGTGTTGATGACGACCATGCCCGACAGTTGCAATTCGTGGCAAAAATGCAGGAATAAAACAATGAACAAGAAGATTCATTCCCTGGCCTTGTTGGTCAATCTGGGGATTTATGGGGTAGCGCAGGCACAAGAGCCGACCGATACTCCTGTTTCACATGACGATACCATTGTCGTTACCGCCGCCGAGCAGAACTTACAGGCGCCTGGCGTTTCGACCATCACCGCAGATGAAATCCGCAAAAACCCCGTTGCCCGCGATGTGTCGGAGATCATCCGTACCATGCCAGGCGTTAACCTGACCGGTAACTCCACCAGTGGTCAGCGTGGGAATAACCGACAGATTGATATTCGCGGTATGGGTCCGGAAAACACGCTGATTTTGATTGACGGCAAGCCGGTAAGCAGCCGTAACTCGGTGCGTCAGGGCTGGCGTGGCGAGCGCGATACCCGTGGTGATACCTCCTGGGTGCCACCTGAAATGATTGAACGTATTGAAGTTCTGCGTGGTCCGGCAGCTGCGCGTTATGGCAACGGCGCGGCGGGCGGCGTGGTTAACATCATTACCCAAAAAGGCAGCGGTGAGTGGCACGGCTCCTGGGACGCTTATTTCAATGCACCAGAACATAAAGAGGAAGGTGCCACTAAACGCACCAACTTCAGCCTGACCGGTCCGCTGGGCGACGAATTCAGCTTCCGCTTGTATGGCAACCTCGACAAAACCCAGGCTGACGCGTGGGATATCAACCAGGGCCATCAGTCCGCGCGTGCCGGAACGTATGCCACGACGTTACCAGCCGGGCGCGAAGGGGTGATCAATAAAGATATTAACGGCGTGGTGCGCTGGGACTTCGCACCATTGCAATCGCTGGAACTGGAAGCGGGTTACAGCCGCCAGGGTAACCTGTATGCGGGCGATACCCAGAACACCAACTCTGACGCTTACACTCGCTCGAAATATGGCGATGAAACCAACCGCCTGTATCGCCAGAACTACGCGCTGACCTGGAACGGTGGCTGGGATAACGGCGTGACCACCAGCAACTGGGTGCAGTATGAACACACCCGTAACTCGCGTATTCCGGAAGGTCTGGCGGGCGGTACCGAAGGGAAATTTAACGAAAAAGCGACACAGGATTTCGTCGATATCGATCTCGATGACGTGATGCTGCACAGCGAAGTTAACCTGCCGATTGATTTCCTCGTTAACCAGACGCTGACGCTGGGTACGGAGTGGAATCAGCAACGGATGAAGGACTTGAGTTCCAATACCCAGGCGCTGACCGGGGCGAACACCGGCGGCGCTATTGATGGTGTGAGTGCCACCGACCGTAGCCCGTATTCAAAAGCAGAAATTTTCTCGCTGTTTGCCGAAAACAACATGGAGCTGACTGACAGCACCATCGTAACGCCGGGGCTGCGTTTCGATCATCACAGTATTGTCGGCAATAACTGGAGCCCGGCGCTGAACATATCGCAAGGTTTAGGCGATGACTTCACGCTCAAAATGGGCATTGCCCGTGCTTATAAAGCACCGAGCCTGTACCAGACTAACCCGAACTACATTCTCTACAGTAAAGGTCAGGGCTGCTATGCCAGCGCGGGCGGCTGCTATCTGCAAGGTAACGATGACCTGAAAGCAGAAACCAGCATCAACAAAGAGATTGGTCTGGAGTTCAAACGCGACGGCTGGCTGGCGGGCGTCACCTGGTTCCGTAACGATTATCGCAATAAGATTGAAGCGGGCTATGTGGCTGTAGGGCAAAACGCAGTCGGCACCGATCTCTATCAGTGGGATAACGTGCCGAAAGCAGTGGTTGAAGGTCTGGAAGGATCGTTAAACGTACCAGTTAGCGAAACGGTGATGTGGACCAATAACATCACTTATATGCTGAAGAGTGAAAACAAAACCACGGGCGACCGTTTGTCGATCATCCCGGAGTACACGTTGAACTCAACGCTGAGCTGGCAGGCGCGGGAAGATTTGTCGATGCAAACGACCTTCACCTGGTACGGTAAGCAGCAGCCGAAAAAATACAACTACAAAGGTCAGCCAGCGGTTGGCCCGGAAACCAAAGAAATCAGTCCTTACAGCATTGTGGGTCTGAGCGCGACCTGGGATGTGACGAAGAATGTCAGTCTGACCGGCGGCGTGGACAACCTGTTCGACAAACGTTTGTGGCGTGCGGGTAATGCCCAGACCACGGGCGATCTGGCAGGGGCCAACTATATCGCGGGTGCCGGGGCGTATACCTATAACGAGCCGGGACGTACGTGGTACATGAGCGTAAACACTCACTTCTGATGCTAACGTCAGATTGTTGACAAAGTGCGCGTCGTTCATGCCGGATGCGGCGTGAACGCCTTATCCGGCCTACAAAAATCTTGCCAATTCAATATATTGCAGGACCATGTAGGCCTGATAAGCGTAGCGCATCAGGCAGTTTAGCGTTTGTCATCAGTCTCTAATATGGTCGACATGAAAACTACGCATACCTCCCTCCCCTTTGCCGGACATACGCTGCATTTTGTTGAGTTCGATCCGGCGAATTTTTGTGAGCAGGATTTACTCTGGCTGCCGCATTACGCGCAACTGCAACACGCTGGACGGAAGCGCAAAGCCGAACATTTAGCCGGGCGGATCGCTGCAATTTATGCGCTGCGGGAATATGGCTATAAATGTGTGCCCGCAATCGGCGAGCTACGCCAACCGGTGTGGCCTGCGGAGGTATACGGCAGTATTAGCCACTGCGGGGCTACGGCATTGGCCGTGGTTTCCCGTCAACCGATTGGCGTTGATATCGAAGAAATTTTTTCTGCGCAAACAGCGACCGAATTGACAGACAACATTATTACACCAGCAGAACACGAGCGACTCGCAGACTGCGGTTTAGCCTTTTCTCTGGCGCTGACACTGGCATTTTCCGCCAAAGAGAGCGCATTTAAGGCAAGTGAGATCCAAACTGATGCAGGTTTTCTGGACTATCAGATAATTAGCTGGAATAAACAGCAGGTCATCATTCATCGTGAGAATGAGATGTTTGCTGTGCACTGGCAGATAAAAGAAAAAATAGTCATAACTCTGTGCCAACACGATTAATTGACAACATCTGGTACGATTCGCCCGCAGCCATCACTGACCGCGGGCGAAAGTGTAAAGCAGGTGCCTTACCACTCTGACCTGACAACCGGATATGCGGGGATTGCTCCCCGCACAACGGCTACTTCTTCGGTTCGTAAGCGAGAACAGCCTTAAACTCAATATTACGTTCCTTTACGGTGAACTCACACAGCGAGTCTCCGACCAGAAGCGTAAATCCCAGTACCGTCAAACACAGCACTATGACTGCCACAAGGGCATATTTCGTCAGCATGTTTATATTGCCTCCATGCGAAGAAGGGACTACCATCCGAGTTGTTGAGGCTCGGAGTGGCAGCCCCAGGATTGATAGAAATATCTCCTGGGGCTTCATCTTTCCAGACCTCAGAGTTAACCTGAAACCGGAAAGCTTCAGGCACCCGCCGTTATCTTACCCTTCCTCAACAAAATAGCTGTTTATTTATACAGTGAATCCTGTTTCGGACTTCTGTCGGCAAAACTCATCATTGCTCTTAAAACGAAATCGCCCGCAGCCATCACTGACCGCGGGCGAAAGTGTAAAGCAGGTGCCTTACCATCCTGACCTGACAACCGGATATGCGGGGATTGCTCCCCGCACAACGGCTACTTCTTCGGTTCGTAAGCGAGAACAACCTTAAACTCAATATTACGTTCCTTTACGGTGAACTCACACAGCGAATCCCCGACCAGAAGCGTAAATCCCAGCACCGTTAAACACAGCACTATGACTGCCGCAAGGGCATATTTCGTCAGCATGTTTATATTGCCTCCATGCGAAGAAGGGACTACCATCCAAATTGTTCAGGTTTGGGTAGGTAGCCCCAGGGTTGATAGAAATATCGTCCTGGGGCTTCATCTTTCCAGACCTCAGAGTAAACCTGAAACCGGAAAGCTTCAGGCACCCGCAGTTATCTTACCCTTGCTTAGCAAAATAGCTGTTTATTTATACAGCAAGTCCTGTTTCGGACTTCTCACTCCCCATTTGATCAACTGAAGCTGAACCCGTTTTTTTCTGCATGCCTCAATCGTCAAAATTCTTCGCCACCAGCCAGCCGTGCCATAACTTGTCACATTGCAAAAGTAGCCAAATTGCTTCAGTCACCATCACCAAAAAAAGAAACATTCCAGAACTTCCGCATCTCGCCCAGCCGCTCCGACTTCTATACTGAATAGAAAACGCCAACTTAAGAGAAACCTATGCCATTACCCGATTTTCATGTTTCTGAACCTTTTACCCTCGGTATTGAACTGGAAATGCAGGTGGTTAATCCGCCGGGCTATGACTTAAGCCAGGACTCTTCAATGCTGATTGACGCGGTTAAAAATAAGATCACGGCCGGAGAGGTAAAGCACGATATCACCGAAAGTATGCTGGAGCTGGCGACGGATGTTTGCCGTGATATCAACCAGGCTGCCGGGCAGTTTTCAGCGATGCAGAAAGTCGTATTGCAGGCAGCCGCAGACCATCATCTGGAAATTTGCGGCGGTGGCACGCACCCGTTTCAGAAATGGCAGCGTCAGGAGGTATGCGACAACGAACGCTATCAACGAACGCTGGAAAACTTTGGCTATCTCATCCAGCAGGCGACCGTTTTTGGTCAGCATGTCCATGTTGGCTGCGCCAGTGGCGATGACGCCATTTATTTGCTGCACGGCCTGTCACGGTTTGTGCCGCACTTCATCGCCCTTTCCGCCGCGTCGCCGTATATGCAGGGAACGGATACGCGTTTTGCCTCCTCACGACCGAATATTTTTTCCGCCTTTCCCGATAATGGCCCGATGCCGTGGGTCAGTAACTGGCAACAATTTGAAGCCCTGTTTCGCTGCCTGAGTTACACCACGATGATCGACAGCATTAAAGATCTGCACTGGGATATTCGCCCCAGTCCTCATTTTGGCACGGTGGAGGTTCGGGTGATGGATACCCCGTTAACCCTTAGCCACGCGGTAAATATGGCGGGATTAATTCAGGCCACCGCCCACTGGTTACTGACGGAACGCCCGTTTAAACATCAGGAGAAAGATTACCTGCTGTATAAATTCAACCGTTTCCAGGCCTGCCGCTATGGGCTGGAAGGCGTCATTACCGATCCGCACACTGGCGATCGTCGACCGCTAACGGAAGATACCTTGCGATTGCTGGAAAAAATCGCCCCTTCCGCACATAAAATGGGTGCATCGAGCGCGATTGAGGCCCTGCATCGCCAGGTCGTCAGCGGTCTGAATGAAGCGCAGCTGATGCGCGATTTCGTCGCCGATGGTGGCTCGCTGATTGGGCTGGTGAAAAAGCATTGTGAGATCTGGGCCGGTGACTAAGTAGGGAATTGCCTTACAGAAGAATATCCCTGACAATGGTGTTTTAACTTACATTTAACAATGTTATGAAACACCCTTTAGAAACCTTGACTACCGCAGCAGGCATTTTGCTGATGGCTTTCCTCTCTTGCCTGCTGCTGCCCGCCCCCGCACTGGGGCTGACGCTGGCACAAAAACTGGTGACCATGTTCCATCTGATGGATCTTAGCCAGCTTTACACTTTATTGTTTTGTCTGTGGTTTTTAGTGCTGGGCGCTATTGAGTATTTTGTTCTGCGCTTTATCTGGCGACGCTGGTTCTCGCTGGCGGATTAAACGTCGATTATCGCCGTACTTCGCGGCATACTTTGCTTATTCTCCTTCGCCTAAAGGAACGTTTATGGATAAGCAATCACTGCACGAAACGGCGAAACGCCTGGCCCTTGAGTTACCCTTTGTCGAGCTTTGCTGGCCTTTTGGCCCGGAGTTCGATGTTTTTAAAATTGGCGGCAAAATTTTTATGCTGTCGTCGGAGCTGCGCGGCGTCCCCTTTATCAATCTGAAGTCCGATCCACAAAAATCCCTGTTAAATCAGCAGATATACCCGAGCATTAAGCCAGGGTATCACATGAATAAAAAGCACTGGATTTCGGTGTATCCCGGCGAGGAAATCTCCGAAGCGTTACTTCGCGATCTGATCAACGATTCGTGGAATCTGGTGGTTGATGGTCTGGCTAAACGCGATCAAAAAAGAGTGCGTCCAGGCTAAAGCGGAAATCTATAGCGCATTTTTCTCGCTTACCATTTCTCGTTGAACCTTGTAATCTGCTGGCACGCAAAATTACTTTCACATGGAGTCTTTATGGATATCATTTCTGTCGCCTTAAAGCGTCATTCCACTAAGGCATTTGATGCCAGTAAAAAACTTACCCCGGAACAGGCCGAGCAGATCAAAACTCTCCTGCAATACAGCCCATCCAGCACCAACTCCCAGCCGTGGCATTTTATTGTTGCCAGCACGGAAGAAGGTAAAGCGCGTGTTGCCAAATCCGCTGCCGGTAATTATGTGTTCAACGAACGTAAAATACTTGATGCCTCGCACGTCGTGGTGTTCTGTGCAAAAACCGCGATGGACGATGCCTGGCTGAAGCTGGTTGTTGACCAGGAAGATGCTGATGGCCGCTTTGCCACGCCGGAAGCGAAAGCCGCGAACGATAAAGGTCGCAAGTTCTTCGCTGATATGCACCGTAAAGATCTGCATGATGATGCAGAGTGGATGGCAAAACAGGTTTATCTCAACGTCGGTAACTTCCTGCTCGGCGTGGCGGCGCTGGGTCTGGACGCGGTACCCATCGAAGGTTTTGACGCCGCCATCCTCGATGCAGAATTTGGTCTGAAAGAGAAAGGCTACACCAGTCTGGTGGTTGTTCCGGTAGGTCATCACAGCGTTGAAGATTTTAACGCTACGCTGCCGAAATCTCGTCTGCCGCAAAACATAACCTTAACCGAAGTGTAATTCTCTCTTGCCGGGCATCTGCCCGGCTATTTCCCCTCAGATTCTCCTGATTTGCATAACCCTGTTTCAGCCGTCATCATAGGCTGCTGTTGTATAAAGGAGACGTTATGCAGGATTTAATATCCCAGGTTGAAGATTTAGCGGGTATTGAGATCGATCACACCACCTCGATGGTGATGATTTTCGGTATTATTTTTCTGACCGCCGTCGTGGTGCATATTATTTTGCATTGGGTGGTACTGCGGACCTTCGAAAAACGTGCCATCGCCAGTTCACGGCTTTGGTTGCAAATCATTACCCAGAATAAACTCTTCCACCGTTTAGCTTTTACCCTGCAGGGGATTATCGTCAATATTCAGGCGGTATTCTGGCTGCAAAAAGGCACCGAAGCGGCAGATATTCTGACTACCTGCGCGCAGTTGTGGATCATGATGTATGCGCTGCTTTCAGTCTTCTCGTTGCTGGATGTTATTTTGAATCTGGCGCAGAAATTCCCGGCGGCATCTCAGTTACCGCTGAAAGGGATATTTCAGGGGATTAAACTGATCGGCGCAATCCTGGTCGGCATTTTGATGATCTCGCTGCTGATTGGTCAGTCGCCAGCGATTCTGATCAGCGGTCTTGGTGCAATGGCTGCCGTGCTGATGTTGGTTTTTAAAGATCCGATTCTTGGTCTGGTGGCAGGTATTCAGCTTTCCGCGAACGATATGCTGAAACTGGGCGACTGGCTGGAGATGCCGAAATACGGCGCGGATGGCGCGGTGATCGATATTGGGTTAACCACCGTCAAAGTGCGTAACTGGGACAATACCATTACCACTATTCCCACCTGGTCTCTGGTTTCTGACTCCTTTAAAAACTGGAGCGGGATGTCAGCATCTGGCGGGCGACGTATTAAGCGCAGTATCAGTATTGATGTCACCAGTATTCGTTTTCTTGATGAAGACGAAATGCAACGTCTGAATAAAGCGCACTTGTTAAAACCTTATTTAACCAGCCGCCATCAGGAAATTAATGAGTGGAATCGCCAGCAAGGTTCTACGGAGTCGATATTAAACCTGCGCCGAATGACCAATATTGGAACCTTTCGTGCCTATCTGAACGAATATCTGCGTAACCATCCGCGGATTCGTAAAGATATGACCTTAATGGTACGCCAACTGGCTCCAGGTGATAACGGTTTACCGCTCGAGATCTACGCGTTTACTAACACCGTGGTGTGGCTGGAATATGAAAGCATTCAGGCTGATATATTCGATCACATATTTGCGATTGTCGAAGAGTTTGGTCTGCGACTTCATCAGTCGCCAACCGGCAATGATATTCGCTCTCTGGCGGGTGCATTTAAGCAGTAATTAAAAAAACCGCTCTCATCGAATGGATGAGAGCGGACATCGTTTTGTCGGATGTAGCGTGAATGCCTTATTTCCGACGCAGCGTTTTAAATGCCACAAACAGGAATACAATCCACACCGGCAGCAGGATCGCTGACAAGCGCATATCATCCATCGTGCACATCAGCAGCAAAATCATGCCGAGGAAGGCAATGCAAAGATAGTTGCCGAACGGATAGAGCAGCGCCTTAAACTGTGTTTCACGCCCCTGACGTCGCATCGCTGCACGAAAACGCAGATGCGCCAGACAGATCATAATCCAGTTCAACAGCAGCGTTGCTACCACCAGCGCCATCAGCAGACCAAACGCTTTTTGCGGCAGCAGATAGTTGATTAACACCACCAGCGAAGTGATCGCTCCGGAAAGCATCAGCGAGTTAATCGGCACACCGCGACGGCTGACGCGAGTCAAAAACTTCGGCGCATTACCCTGCACAGAAAGGCCAAACAGCATGCGGCTGTTAGAGTAAACCCCGCTGTTATACACTGACAGCGATGCTACCAGAATGACGAAGTTCAGCGCAGAAGCTACAACGTTGCTGTCGAGATTATGGAAAATCATCACAAACGGGCTACTGTTGGATTTCACTTCCACCCACGGATAGAGCGCCAGTAAAACCACCAGTGAACCGATGTAAAACAGCAGGATGCGATACACCACCTGATTTACCGCTTTTGGAATGCTTTTTTCCGGATCGCGCGCTTCAGCGGCAGTAATCCCAATCAGCTCCAGACCGCCGAAGGAGAACATAATTACCGCCAGCGACAAAATCAGCCCATTCCAGCCGGTGGCGAAGAAACCACCGTAGCGCCAGAGGTTGTCGATACTGGCTTTCTCGCCGCCGTGACCAGAAAACAGCAGCCACAGGCCAAAGCCGATCATACCGATGATCGCCAGCACTTTAATCAACGCAAACCAGAACTCGGTTTCGCCATATAAGCGCACGTTCACCAGGTTAACGGCGTTGATGATAATAAAGAAGGCGGCAGCCCAAATCCACGTTGGAACATCCGGGAACCAGTACTGCATATAGATGCCCGCAGCGGTCAGCTCTGCCATCCCCACCAGCACGAACATCACCCAGTAGTTCCAGCCAGAGAGGAAGCCCGCGAACGGTCCCCAGTATTTATAGGCAAAGTGGGCAAATGAACCGGATACCGGCTCCTCAACCACCATTTCGCCAAGCTGGCGCATAATCAGGAAAGCGATGATCCCGGCGACGCCGTAGCCCAGCAATACAGCCGGACCCGCCATCTGAATCGCCGGGCCAATGCCAAGAAACAGACCAGTACCAATTGCGCCACCCAACGCAATCAGTTGAATATGACGGTTATGTAATCCGCGATGAAGCGTCGGCTCTTGATTCGACGCAGTATCTTCCGATACGGTTGACGCGTTTTTCACGCCTTTCCCCTGTGTGTCTTTTTTGTTGAGGGGCACCTTTTAACATTTAGTGCCCATCGTCGCAAGACACAATCCACACGGTTAAACGGGGTATCCTGCTTTTATTTCCGTACCCGATGTCGGTGCAGCCACATCAGCTTATACGCCGCCGGGATAATAAACAGCGACAGCAAAGGTGCGGTGATCATGCCGCCAATCATCGGCGCGGCAATCCGGCTCATCACCTCTGAACCAGCCCCCGTTCCCCACAGAATCGGCAGCAGACCGGCGATAATCACCGCCACCGTCATCGCTTTCGGGCGCACGCGCAGGACCGCGCCGTGATATAACGCCTCATCCAGCTTCTGCTCGCTGAATGTTTGCGGATTATTCAACGACGGCTCGGCCTCTATGGCGTGACGTAAATACATCAGCATCACCACGCCAAATTCGGCGGCGACCCCGGCAAGGGCAATAAAGCCAGTACCCGTCGCCACGGAAAGATGAAAGCCCATCCACCACAGCAACCAGATGCCGCCCACCAGCGCAAACGGTACGCTGCTGATAATCAGCAACGCTTCGCCCACCCGACGGAATGCCAGATACAACAGCACGAAGATGATCATCAGTGTCATCGGCACCATGAGTTTCAGCTTATGGTTGGCGCGCTCCAGTAGCTCGAACTGCCCGGAGAATGCCACGCTGGTGCCCGGTTTTAACTGCACTTTTTCAGCTATCGCTTTTTGCAAATCGTGAACCACCGACACCATGTCACGATCGCGGGCATCGATATAAATCCAGCTCGTCGGGCGCGCATTCTCGGTTTTCAGCATCGACGGTCCGGTAGAGACTTTAACGTCGGCCACGTCTGCCAGGGTGATTTGCTGCTTCATCGGCGTCAGGATCGGCAACTGGCGCAGTGCCTGCGGACTATCGCGCCAGCTTTGCGGATAACGCAGATTAATGGGATAACGGGCAATCCCTTCCACCGTTTCGCCAACCATCGCCCCGCCCACCGCAGAAGTCACAAACAACTGCACATCCGCCACCGTCATACCGTAACGCGCGGCTTTTTCACGGTTAATCTCAACGTTGATATAGCGCCCACCTTCCAGACGCTCGGCAAGCGCAGAAGCCACGCCTGGTACCGTTCGTGCCACCTCTTCAATTTGCTCCGCCATCGCGTCGATATCCGCCAGCACAGTGCCGGAAACTTTAATGCCGATGGGGCTTTTAATGCCAGTCGAGAGCATATCGATACGGTTACGAATTGGCGGCACCCACAGATTCGCCAGCCCCGGCAGCCGCACGGTGTTATCCAGTTCCTCAATGATTTTGTCCATCGTCATGCCAGGCCGCCACTGATCCTGCGGCTTAAGCTGGATGGTCGTTTCTACCATCTCCAGCGGAGCAGAATCGGTGGCGGTTTCCGCTTTCCCGGTTTTGCCAAATACCCGCGCCACTTCAGGTACGCTCATAATTAGCTTGTCGGTTTTTTGCAGCATACTCGCCGCCTCTGCTGCGGAAATCCCCGGCAGCGTCGATGGCATATACAACAGGTCGCCTTCATTGATCTGCGGTAAAAATTCCCCGCCAACTTTATTGAGCGGCCAGAGAACCGTCAGCACCGAAAGCGCTGCCACCAACAGCGTGGTTTTCGGCCAGTGCAGTACTTTCAGCAACAGCGGATGATAAACACGAATCAAAAAGCGATTGAGCGGGTTACTGCTTTCCGGCGGAATTTTGCCACGGATCCAGTAACCCATCAGGATAGGGATCACTACGATCGCCAGCAGCGCCGCACCCGCCATCGCATAGGTTTTAGTGAACGCCAGCGGGCCAAACAGACGCCCTTCCTGCCCTTCCAGGGTGAAGATCGGGATAAACGACAACGTGATAATCAGCAGACTGATAAACAGCGCCGGCCCCACTTCAACAGACGCATCGGTGATCACCTGCCAGCGCGTTTTATTATCCAGCGTGGCGTCAGGATGCTGGTGCTGCCACTCTTCCAGCCGTTTATGTGCATTTTCGATCATGACGATAGCGGCATCGACCATCGCCCCGACGGCAATCGCAATGCCGCCCAACGACATAATATTGGCATTCAGTCCCTGGAAGTGCATGACAATAAAAGCAATACACAACCCCAGCGGCAACGAAATAATCGCCACCAGCGCCGAGCGCACATGCCAGAGAAACAGCGCACAGACTACCGCCACCACAATAAACTCTTCCAGCAACTTGCCGCTGAGGTTGTCGATGGCGCGGTCAATGAGCTGGCTGCGATCGTATGTTGTAACTATCTCCACGCCTTCCGGCAGACTACTTTTCAGCGTTTCCAGTTTGTCCTTCACGGCGGCGATCACTTCTCGGGCGTTTTTGCCGGATCGCAGGATCACCACCCCGCCCGCCACTTCGCCTTCGCCGTTTAGTTCGGCAATGCCCCGGCGCATCTCCGGGCCAATCTGGACCTTCGCAACATCGCGCAGATAAACGGGCACGCCATTTTCACTGGCTTTTAAAACGATGTGATTAAAGTCGTCGAGCGTTTGCAGATAGCCGCTGGCGCGCACCATATATTCCGCTTCCGCCAGTTCGATCGACGAACCGCCCGCTTCCTGGTTTGAAGCATCCAGCGCGCTTTTTACTTCGGCGAGACTGATGCCATACTGCGCCAGGCGCTGGGGATCGATAACCACCTGATACTCTTTCACCACACCGCCCACCGACGCCACTTCCGCAACGTCAGGGATGGTTTTCAGCTCATATTTGAGAAACCAGTCCTGTAATGAGCGTAAATCGGCCAGATCGTGCTTACCGCTGCGATCCACCAGTGCATATTCATAGATCCAGCCAACACCCGTGGCATCTGGCCCCAGCTCGGCGCTGACTCCCGCAGGCAGCTTACCCTGTACCTGGTTGAGGTACTCCAGCACCCGCGAACGCGCCCAGTACGGATCGGTGCCATCTTCGAAAATGACATACACATAAGAGTCGCCAAACTGTGAGAAACCGCGCACAGTCTTCGCGCCAGGCACCGACAACATGGTGGTGGTTAGCGGATAAGTCACCTGATTTTCAACGATTTGTGGTGCCTGACCGGGATAGCTGGTTTTAATAATAACCTGCACATCGGAGAGATCCGGCAGCGCATCCACTGGCGTATTAATGATGGTCCAGGTGCCCCAGATGCTCAGAAACAACGCGCCCATCAGCACCAAAAAACGGTTCGCCACCGAGCGACGAATAATCCATTCAATCATTGGTTATTCCCTCAATGCGCATGGGTAGCACTTTCAGAGCGCATCCGCTCCAGTGCGCCAGAAATATTGGCTTCGGAATCAATCAGGAACAGGCCGCTGGAAACCACCTTTTCACCTTCCGCCAGACCAGAGTGTAACGCGGTGACGCCTTGCGATGCCTGGAAAACGGCAACGCGTTTCGGTACAAAGCGTCCGTCGGCATCAACGGTAATCACCCGCTGTTCGTTGCCGGTATCAATCAGCGCCTGTGACGGAATGAGCAGCATCGGTTCGCTGGCGGTATTGAGTTGCAACCAGGCGTTCATTCCCGGTTTTAGCGCCTCGTCGGCGTTGTCGACTTCCAGACGCAGCTGCAGCGTGCGGGTCGCGGCATCCACGCCGGGTAGCAGCGTCCATTTGCGGATGGTGAGTGTTTTATCCGGTCGTGCCGGAACGGTGAGCGTAAACTGCGAGGCATCTTTCACCAGCCAGGCGATAGACTCCGGGATCGCAGCAGTGACCCACACCGGGTCCATACCCTGAATTTTCGCTACCACGTTATCTTTGGCGATATTCATTCCCGCGCGCAGATCAAACGCGGTGATCACACCATCAATGGGTGCTTTGAGCGTAAAGCGAGTCTGGATTTTTTGCGTGGCGATCAGGCGGCGAATATCCGCCTCCGGCATTCCCGCCAGTCGCAGCCGCTCAAGAATGCCTTCAGTCTGGGTCGCCGTACCGCCCGTTTCGCGCAGCAGTAAATACTCACTCTGCGCTTCCACCCAGTCGGGAATGGTCAGGTCGAGAAGCGGTGTGCCCTTTTGTACTTTATCGCCCACGGTAAGCGGATACACCTTGTCGATAAACCCGGCAGCGCGAGCCTGCACAATGGCATACTGATACTCGTTGTAACTGACATTCGCCGGGAAACTCTGGGCAAAAGTCAGCGGTCCGCGCGTGACGGTAGCCGTTTTCACCCCCAGATTCTGCGTCTGAGTCGGGTCAATGCGCACACCAGACGCAGAACTCTCTTCATCGGCATATTTCGGCACCAGATCCATATCCATAAACGGCGATTTACCTGGTTTATCGAACCGCGTATTGGGATACATCGGGTCGTACCAGAATAAGATTTTACGTTCTGCGGTCGACGTTTTTTCTGCGGGCGGTTCAGCCCGGTCAAACCAGGTAAAACCTGCCGCAGAAATAATACCGCCCGCGATCATGCTGCCGATAATAAGCGCGATTTTTTTCATCTCATTAAACCTGGGTTACTGGCTGACTTTAATATCCTGTAATAAAGAAAGGTTGCCCTGCTGGACAAAATTAAACGCCACTTTGTCGCCAGTTTTAATTTCACTCATTTTCGTCTGCGAAGTGATGGTAAAGCGCATAGTCATCTCCGGCCAGTTCACGGCAGCAATCGGATCGTGATGGATGGTGATTTTTTTGCTTTCCAGATCAACACCTTTTACCACGCCGGTGGCACTAATGACCTGTGGTTGTGCTTCGCTCATGGTTTCATGATGATGTTCGTTAGCCTGGGCATTAAAGCCAATAACGGTAAACAGACTGAACATTGCGACTTGCAGTGCTTTTTTCATTTATTCTCTCCTGGAGTTAAAAATTATTGCTGCCAACCGCCACCAAGTGCGGTATATAAAGAAATTTCGTTGACCTGACGGGCATAATTCAGGTCAAGTAAGGTTTGTCGGGTTGCAAATAAAGAACGCTCGGCATCCAGCACTTCCAGATAACTTACCGCGCCGTGCTGATATAATGCCCGCGCCCGTTGCAAAGTAATTTGCAGCGACGCCAGATAACGCTGCTGGGCGCTGATTTGATCGTTCAGGCTTTGACGTAATGCCAGCGCATCTGCCACTTCTTTAAAGGCGTTCTGGATTTTCTGTTCATAATTCACTACCGACTGCTGCTGGCGAATTTCGGCGATATCCAGATTGGCCTGGTTGCGTCCGGCATTAAAAATGGGGATCTCAATTTTAGGAATAAAATTCCACATCCCGCTGCTGGCGTTAAATAATGAGGATAGATCGCTACTGGCGGTTGATATTCCACTGGTCAGGCTGATAGAGGGGAAAAATGCCGCACGCGCAGCACCAATATTAGCATTAGCCGCCATTAACGCGTGTTCAGCTTCCATAATATCCGGGCGCTGCAATAAGATTTGCGACGACAAGCCCGCCGGTAATTTAACGCTTTGCAGGCTGTCGCTGTTTACTGTCTGCGCTTGCGGCAGCTTGCCGTAGCTTCCCAATAACAGTTGCAATGCATTATTCGCCTGCGCCAGTTCCCCCTGACGTTTAGCGATGTCACTGCGGGTACTTTCTATCACCCCGCGAGCCTGTTCCAGCGCCAGAACATTGCTGCTACCGGTCAACAGTTGTTTTTCGACAAACGCATATGACTGCTGATAATTACGCAGCGTTTCTTCGGCTATTTGCAATTGCGCATACGCCAGTTGCTGATTGAAATAGCTTTGCGCGACATTAGAAACCAGCAGAATATGCACCGCGCGCTGAGCTTCCTCAGTGGCTAAATAATTTTGTCGCTCGGCTTCGCTCATGTTCTTTAAGCGACCGAAAAAATCGAGGTCAAAGCTGGCGTTAAGGCCGGTCGAAAACTCCCGTGTCGTGGCGGTATTCCCTTTAAGATTACCGCTCCAGCTGCCGCTGCCCTCGCCATTGAGCTGTGGGTAGCGGTCGGCATCGGTCAGACGATATTGCGCCCGTGCCTCCTGCACTTTCAGCGTCGCCATGCGCAAATCCCGATTATTCACCAGCGCCTCGCTAATCAGCGTCTTCACCTGATTATCAACAAAAAAGGTGCGCCAGCCCGCGTTCTGATAGTTATCTGCTGCGTTAACCAGGCCGTTCTGGCTGAGTGAGAACTGCTGCGGCACGGGCATTGCCGGACGCTGATAATCCGGTGCCAGTGAACAACCGGTTAGCGCAAGGGCCACACAAAATGGCAGAAGTTTACAAGGAGACATAGGCTCATAATTTCTGGTGATTTTATGCCGCCAACTTTACTCGCCAGGCTCTGATTTTCCGGTGACAGAAAAATGACAAAATTGTCATTTTGCCAATAAGCGATTGCCATCTGATCCCGCTACTCTAGAATTGCCCGGGCAACATGCGGAGGAAATATGAAACTGTTGATTGTCGAAGATGAAAAGAAAACCGGAGAATACTTGACCAAAGGGTTAACCGAAGCCGGTTTTGTGGTCGATTTGGCCGACAACGGGTTGAATGGCTACCATCTGGCGATGACCGGTGATTATGATCTGATAATCCTCGATATTATGCTGCCGGACGTGAACGGCTGGGATATCGTGCGCATGTTGCGTTCCGCCAATAAAGGGATGCCGATTCTGTTGCTTACCGCGCTTGGCACCATTGAACATCGCGTCAAGGGGCTGGAGTTGGGGGCGGATGACTATCTGGTGAAGCCGTTCGCTTTTGCTGAACTGCTGGCGCGGGTGCGCACTCTCCTGCGGCGCGGGGCGGCGGTGATTATCGAAAGTCAGTTTCAGGTTGCCGATCTGATGGTCGATCTCGTCAGCCGCAAAGTCACCCGCAGCGGCACGCGCATCACTCTGACCAGTAAAGAGTTTACTCTGCTGGAGTTTTTCCTCCGCCATCAGGGCGAAGTGCTGCCCCGCTCGCTTATCGCCTCGCAGGTGTGGGACATGAATTTCGACAGCGACACTAACGCCATTGATGTAGCGGTGAAGCGGCTGCGCGGCAAAATCGACAACGACTTTGAGCCGAAGCTAATTCAGACCGTGCGCGGCGTGGGCTACATGCTTGAGGTGCCGGATGGTCAGTAAGCCATTTCAGCGCCCGTTTTCGCTGGCAACCCGCCTGACCTTTTTTATCAGCCTGGCCACCATCGCGGCGTTTTTCGCCTTTGCATGGATCATGATCCACTCAGTAAAAGTGCATTTTGCCGAGCAGGATATTAATGATTTAAAAGAGATTAGCGCCACGCTTGAACGGGTACTTAATCACCCTGACGAAACGCAAGCCCGACGCTTAATGACGCTGGAAGATATCGTCAGTGGTTATTCCAACGTGTTGATTTCCCTGGCAGATAGCCACGGCAAAACGGTGTATCACTCCCCCGGTGCGCCTGATATCCGCGAGTTTGCACGTGATGCCATACCCGATAAAGACGCGCGGGGTGGCGAGGTGTATCTCCTTTCCGGCCCGACGATTATGATGCCAGGCCACGGTCACGGGCATATGGAACACAGCAACTGGCGGATGATTAACTTGTCGGTTGGCCCGTTGGTGGACGGCAAACCGATTTATACGCTCTACATCGCGCTTTCGATCGATTTTCATCTTCATTACATAAATGATTTGATGAATAAACTTATTATGACCGCATCGGTAATCAGCATCCTGATCGTCTTTATCGTACTGTTGGCGGTACATAAAGGTCACGCGCCGATCCGCAGCGTCAGCCGTCAAATCCAGAATATCACCTCGAAAGATCTCGACGTTCGCCTTGACCCGCAGACCGTGCCCATTGAGCTGGAACAGCTGGTACTGTCGTTCAACCATATGATCGAGCGTATTGAGGATGTCTTTACCCGCCAGTCCAATTTCTCAGCGGATATCGCTCACGAAATTCGCACGCCGATTACCAATCTCATCACGCAAACGGAAATCGCCCTCAGCCAGTCTCGCAGCCAGAAGGAGCTGGAAGATGTGCTCTACTCTAATCTCGAAGAGCTGACGCGAATGGCGAAAATGGTCAGCGATATGCTGTTTCTCGCTCAGGCCGATAACAACCAGCTAATCCCCGAAAAGAAAATGCTCAACCTGGCGGATGAAGTCGGCAAAGTGTTCGATTTTTTCGAGGCGTTAGCGGAAGATCGCGGCGTGGAGTTGCGATTTGTTGGCGACGAATGTCAGGTTGCGGGCGATCCGCTGATGCTGCGTCGGGCGTTAAGCAACCTGCTTTCTAATGCCCTGCGTTATACGCCGCCCGGAGAGGCAATTGTAGTGCGCTGCCAGACGGTCGATCACCAGGTGCAAGTTACCGTCGAAAACCCCGGTACGCCCATTGCGCCCGAGCACTTACCGCGATTGTTTGACCGTTTCTACCGCGTTGACCCTTCCCGCCAGCGAAAAGGCGAAGGTAGCGGCATTGGGCTGGCGATAGTGAAATCGATTGTTGTCGCGCATAAAGGCACGGTTGCAGTAACGTCAGATGCGCGGGGGACAAGGTTTGTGATTATGCTGCCGGAGAGAGAGTGATTATTAAGTTCAAATTCAGGGCGTGGTGCATCACCTCCTGGTATTGTTGATCAACAAATTAGAGAAAAACTTATTAAACATATGAAATATCGAAGGCTTTTATTTTTCAAAGTTTCACGAGATGTTTGTATATGAAACTTAGTTAAATCTGTGTTTCTTCCAATTGTAGATCACAATGCCCTTTCTAAATTTTCATCGTTATAAACAAGCCATCTATCATATAAAGCAATGAATAATTTAATCGCGATTAATCATCATTAATTGTTATATTATTCACTCAATCTATTTATCAAGTGAATTTGATAAATTCCTAATTTAAAATATCCACTATTGAGCCAGTATTTAACAACGTTAAGATGTGCAATGTGCAGATCATGTTATCAGGGTGGAGCGGTAGCATATATTTCTTATGCAATCATTCATTTTAATAATGTTAATTGGATTATTTATTGCTGTGAATAAAAATATATTATGAATATTGGTTTAACTTTACGTTTTTGTTACTCGTTGTGATATGCGTACCTGTCCTGAATAACGCCAAGAAACAAGAGGTTGAGCTTGTGATTATTTTTTTGACTGAACAGACACCCGTTTCTGTAAAGTAATATTTAAACAAAATTCTCACATAACCATAGCATTTTCTGTTCCTTCCCTAATAACGTCTGAAGTCGTCCCGCTTATCACATTATCCGCAGTTGTACGGTACGGATCATTATTCATTTTACTGGAGGTTGCTATGTCAACCGGATTACGTTTCACACTGGAAGTGGACGGCCTGCCGCCGGACGCTTTTGCGGTGGTTTCCTTTCATCTGAACCAGTCACTCTCTTCGCTCTTTTCCCTCGATCTCTCCCTGGTCAGCCAGCAGTTT
>NZ_JAHZSO010000158.1:0-3235 GCF_028421345.1 Escherichia sp. S10b | reverse complement strand
GCTCACGCGCCGCCCCTTTCATTACGCGGACGTTCTGATGGGGGCTTCTGTTTCTTCATGCCTGTCATTTGTCTGTTACTGATGTTGTTGTTCCTGCTACTGCTACTGCTACTGCTACTGCTACTGTTCTTCTTTTTCCTGCTGCTCTGATTCTGACTACTGCAGTGTTGTCCTGTCTGCCGGGCGCACCTTCGGCTCCCGGCTGCCTGGCGGCATCCGGTCGTCAGGCCCGACTCCGACAGGCAGCTGCTGGCGCACCTGCCAGTCTCCGCCGAACCCGCTGGCGCGGTTTCGGGCTGTCGCTACGGTCCGATGCGTGAAAACCCCTGGCTTGCAGCGACCGTTCCGGTCGCGCCGCCTCTGTCGCGCCGTGGCCTGCGCTCCTGGCATCCCGGCAAAAGATTTCTTTCTTATGTTATGGAACTGTTCCTGATGTTGTTGTTCCTTTATCTGCTGCTCTGATTCTGACTACTGCAGTGTTGTTCTGTCTGCCGGGTCGGGTAGCAGCGGCACATTGCTGCGCCGCCGCCCCCTAAGAACGGAGCGTGCGAGTTTCCCCGCACTCCGCTCAAGCCTTTATAAGTGCTTTCGGTGAGCACCGGCTTCCCTGCTGTGTAACTGTCGGTGGCAGTTCGGATGTAACAACTCGAGATTGGTCAGTTCGTCACTGCCGCCCATAACTTTCCTGATCCGGTGATGTATATTCCATCCGGTCTGGTTGGTTATGGGTTGTCCGCACTGCGGACAGTGTTTCCCCTGCCTCTTCCAGAGTTGAACTACTGTCTTCATCTTCTTTGATTTGCCTTTCCAGATTAGATCCAGACGACGTTCAAAGTAGATTTCCATTCCGGGGGTGTATGGTGTTGCTTCGCCTTTGATTTTTATATGGCGCTTTATCGGTGTTTCCATTGCCCGGAAGAGAGTCAGAATTTTCCCTTCCGGGGTTATGGCTTTAAAGATCCAGCGCCTGCCTTCAAAGGAGAAGTATCGTCCGGCGATCCACCGCAATCCTTTTCGGGGGTGCCTTCTTACACACCATCGCCATATAGCTCGCCAGATTTGGGTGTCGACATAATTAAATGTTTCTTTCGCCACGACGTGTCGGTGATAGGTAGCCCATCCCCGGATTACCGGGTTTAGCTGGCCTATCAGTTTCCATGCCGGGAGCGTCGGATTGCGTTTAATTATTTCTCTGACTTTACAGAGGAAGTTCTTCAGGTTTTTCTTCGACGGTTTAATCAGCATTTTACCGTTGTACTTCCTGACGTTCTGCCCTAAAAAGTCGAAGCCTTTATCTATATGTGTAATCGCGGTTTTTTCTTCCGACAGTTCCAGCCCTCGTTCGCGCATGAAAGCTGCAATCAGTGGTCTGACCTCATTTTCCAGCAATTCACGGGAGCTGCCTGAACAGATGAAATCATCAGCATATCTCACATAATTCACCTGGTGCTTTGCACTGTGATAACCACTTTTCCTGAACGTTTGCATCAGTTCCTTCTCCAGTCCGTCCAGAGCCATGTTGGCGAGAACAGGGGATATGATGCCTCCCTGCGGTGTCCCGCTGTTCGTATGGTTAAACACGCCTCTTTCCATGTAACCTGCTTTCAACCATTTTTTAAGCAGTCTCCTGTCCATCGGAATATGGGAAAGCAGCCAGTCATGGCTGATGTTATCGAAACACCCTTTAATATCGCCCTCCAGTATCCATTTGGGCGATACTTTCTGGCTCATCCGCAGAAAAATGGACTCAATGGCGTCATGCGTGCTGCGCATTGGTCTGAAACCATAGCTGTTATGGTCAGCAGTGGTCTCGGATACGGGTTCCAGAGCCAGCAGCCACAGTGCCTGCATGGCCCGGTCCCTCATTGTGGGTATGCCCAGCGGTCGCGTTTTGCCGTTTGATTTTGGGATATGTATTCGCCGTAGTGGCTGTGGCCTGTAACCACACAGATTCAGGCTGCATATTCCTTCCCATTTCTCCTTCGGTGTGTGCCATATTTTTCCGTCAATACCGGGTGTCCTTTTACCGGTATTTTCAGTTACACGCCTGACAGCCACGGCTTTGCCGGAGAATGAGCGGGTGAGGATGCGCTGTAGTTCTCTGACCTGCCGCCATTGTTGCTGTCGGGTTGCCTTTGCAATCCGTAACTGTAGCTTTCGCACCCGGGCATGGCATGCTTTCCAGTCTATGGTGTGCCAGCCTGTCGGGTGGGGTATCGTGGACACACTGATGTGTGTATTCATCTCGCTGATATCCTTTTGACTGCTTTACAGCTTTTCATGCAATTAAAGACCAGACGGAAGTCTGCCCGCTTTCGCGTCGGGGAACCTGCCCCGTATCCCGGTCATTACAACCGGGCATTTGCTTTTTCCGTCCTCCTCTGCCCGCACCGCCTACAGTGTTCCTTACGGTTCACCTGCCTGTAAGGCAGCGATACGGGTTTACCAGGTTCCGCTTAACATACAGAGGGTCAGGGCGGGTTCTGTCTCTTCACCGGGGGTCTCTGCGCCCATGTGCTCCCTGTGCGCGAGGTAGCAACCGGACCCCGTACCTTTTGGTTCAGGCCTGTCAGCATCTTTGGCCTGTTGCCGATAACGGTGTTTATCAACAGTTCACATGTGTTAACCCTTCTGACCAGCCTTGCTCTCCTGCCACATGATGCTTGCAGCAAGGTAAAGCCCCTCACGGGGCTTTACCCGGGCTGACGCCCGGCTCTCGTTGTCCCGGGAGCTTCAGACCCCGCCGTTGCCGGCAGCGCCTGTCCCGGTAGGCTACAGCTAATGGGATAGCTGGTTTTATCAATGTAAAACAATACGTTAAGCGACTTCCTCCGCCGAACCCGCTGGCGCGGTTTCGGGCTGTCGCTACGGTCCGATGCGTGAAAACCCCGGGCTTGCAGCGACCGTTCCGGTCGCGCCACCCTTGTCGCGCCGTGGCCTGCGCTCCTGGCATCCCGGCAAAAGGCCGCCGGGATGTAAGGGGCAACGCCGTTTCGCGCACGCGCTCTCCGTCGTTGCGGCGGGTCCCTGCCCGTTGTTCTGTCCGGTGCCATTCACCTGTTTAAGCCCCTGTCGCCGGGGGCAAAGACAGCCACAACCGTCTCCGCCAGTCCAGGGGTGAAATGTACATCCCGCAAAACTTTTTGCCCAAAAGCAGGCAAAAACTTTTGCGGTCTGCCCCCGGACAGTCGTTTCCGTCCGTGGCAGTGATGCCCCATGCGGCGAAGGTTCTCAA
>NZ_JAHZSO010000157.1:0-52779 GCF_028421345.1 Escherichia sp. S10b | reverse complement strand
ATCGCGGCCTGCCGCTGGCGCTCATCAGCACGGAAGGGGCAACAGCGTGGTGCGCAGAATATGATGAATGGGGCAACCTGCTGAGTGATGAGAACCCGCATCATCTGCAGCAGCTCATTCGCCTGCCGGGTCAGCAGTATGATGAGGAGTCCGGCCTGTATTACAACCGCCACCGCTATTATGACCCGCTGCAGGGGCGGTATATCACTCAGGATCCGATTGGGCTGAAGGGGGGATGGAATTTTTATCAGTATCCGTTGAATCCGGTCATAAATGTAGATCCGCAAGGTTTGGTTGATATAAATTTATACCCCGAAAGTGATCTTATCCATTCTGTAGCTGATGAGATTAATATCCCAGGCGTTTTCACAATCGGGGGGCATGGTACCCCCACATCTATTGAATCCGCAACGCGCAGTATCATGACAGCTAAAGATCTAGCATATCTAATTAAATTTGATGGGAATTATAAAGATGGGATGACAGTTTGGTTATTTTCTTGTAATACAGGTAAAGGACAAAATTCATTTGCTAGCCAATTAGCTAAAGAGTTACATACAAATGTAATAGGACCTGACACGCTATGGACGTGGTGGGGGCGAGGAACTAATGGTAAGTTAAAAATGGATACAGTGCTAACAGCACCAACGAACCTTAATTCAAATAAGGATCTAATGGCTATAACAACAAAAGACCTTGGTAATTGGATAACATATGGGCCATCTGGGCACCCCATTTCTAATATGCAAGGTACGCCAGAAAAACCCAGTGATATAAGATAGGTTGTAGATGTATGAAAGCATGCTTGTTACTATTTTTTTATTTTTCTCTTATTGGTCAATTGCATGGTGCTGATGTGAAAATAAAAGAAAACGAAAGTGTGATGGGATCTACAGCAATGACCTATGATTTAAGTGAAGAAAAGCTGATGAAACTGAAGTATAAATCACAACATGGTGATTCAGAGGCATCATTTCGACTATATCAATATTACTGCTTTACTAAAAATAATATTGATAAACAATTGCGATTCTTGGAAAGATCAGCATCTCAGGGGAATGTTACAGCGCAGTTTAATTATGGGGTCTTTTTATCAGATACAAATCCAACATTATCAGAATATTATAATTTGAATAGAGCTATTTATTGGATGGAATTCGCTGTAAATAACGGTAATATTGATACAAAGAGCAAACTTCAAGAGCTCAAAAAGCTAAAGCGAATGGATAGAAGGAAGAATAAGGAGAATCCGTAAAAGCAATAGTTCATCAGACTGCCGCAGCAGTAGTATGATGATGAATCAGGGCTGTACTATAACTATTATCGGTAACATTAACCGCAGCAGGGGCGGTATAACACTCAGGCTCCGATTGGGCTGGAAGGTAGGTGGAATTTTTATCAGTATCCGTTGAACCCGATTTCTGGAATCGATCCCCTTGGGATTAGCCACCTGTTTATACAGTATAACTTTAGGTATGCTTTCGTGTGTTTCAGATATACCATGTGATGATAATTTTTATGATGTGCTTAGTATTCCAGTCGCTTCTGGTAATAATATGCAATGTAAAAATAATCCCCGTTGTACACATTTATAAATAGATGGCCAATACCTCAAGGCCTATGGAGTTGGAATGTTAATGACCCGGGAGCAAGCAATAGAAAACCTGACGGCATACGATTAGTACCGTCAGTTAATACAGGAACTTATAATCGCAATGGATTTTCAATACATAGTTGTTTAAACGATTTTGGTCCGTCTTTAGGACCTCGATTCTGTTCCGAGGGTTGTATAACTGGTTTATCTAATGACATGCAAAAATTAAATGAGTTAATATTTTCAGAGCCAGATAGCACATTAACAGTTACGGACTAAAAAATATGGCAAGGTTATTAACAATTGTATTTTTTTCTCTATTTCTGCGAGTGCAGTTACTGCAAGACAATTTCAGAGAGAGTTAGATTTGGCAGACAAAGCAATATTATGGGCACTAATATCAGCCAGTAATAAAGAGGGACGAAAAGCGTGTTCACTAAGCTATTTTGCCTGTAAGGCCGCAGAGGCTGAACTCGGACTGGCATATATGGCTGCGAATGATAACAAGGAATTTCTCACATCCTTATCTAATATAATGAGGTACAAAATAGATGCTGGACTTTCCGAATCCTATACATGCTATTTATTAAGTAAGGGAAAGATCATAAGACCATATCTGAAAAATCTAAATCCACTCCAACTTGCCGCTGATTGCATTGAAACAGTAAATAAAATAAAAGATAAGAATAAAAAAATTATTGATATAAATTCAGTTAATATTTGTAGTGATGATAAAAATATAAAATTGAGAGTTAATAGTACTATTATGGCCATTGATGATTCTATAAAGTGCATCGATGAATGATAACTTAATTTTATTTAAAAATATATTAATAACTCACTCTCCAGGAGTTTTTTTAACTTAGTTTTATAATGAATACGATAATTAAAAGTGAAGAAGAAAATAGTTGTATACATATATTCCATGACCCTACATTGTGATCTATAGATTAAATATTTTTTAAATGTGACTGTCATCCTTCAGATAATAAAGCCATCATCGCAATAGATGGAAAAGCACTCCTGCTCTTTTTTGATTAGAGCCGTCGCAGGAGGAACAACTCATATCATCATTGCGATCTCGACGATGTATAGTCTCATCCTGCGGCAGAACAAGACGGATAAAAAATCCAATGAGAGCACACTCATCCAGAACTTATTAACATAATGAATATTAAAGAAAAATCATCGCAGCTAATGAAGTAATATGCAAAAATAATTAGTCCTTACAAGGAGCAAAGTTCCATAATCTCCCCCCTCCCCCTCAATGATCCAAATAAAGATAATGCATCCAGCTGGTCATTCTTAGCAGCACTTTCCGCATCACCGAAACATGGCTGAAATGGTCGGAGTAAACCGCCACCTGGGCGTAGATGCCGTCGGGTAAGGCATCGATATCATCGTTAGGGTCCAGTTCAATGGTTCCCAGCACACCGTCCGTGCCGGGCACGACCGTTAATGATTGCAATACCCCCTGCGCCTGATAAGAACCGCCTGGCACGACAGGTAAAATACTAGTCAGTTTGCCGTGAAACACCTGCCCAGGTAGCGCGTTAAACACCACTTCCGCATCATCGCCGGGTTTCAGACGTAACAGCGAGTTTTGCCGAAATTGGGCGACAATTTGCCGTTTTTGCTCGGGGATGAAGACCATCACCGGACGCAGCGGCAAGGCAGCTGCGTATGTACCTGGGCGGATCAGTACCTGAGTAACGTAGCCATTGCTCGGCGCGCGAATGACAGTCTGCTCAAGGTTATATTTTGCTTCAGTAAGTTGCGCTCTTAAGCTCACAATCTGCGATTGCTCGCCGTTAACCATACTGTCGAGCTGGCTCTGGATCTGCGCCTGCTCCGCCACCGAGCCTTTCACCAGCGCATCCTGCGCGAGGAAATTTTGCCGCGCATCGTCGATGTCACGTTCCGAGAACGGATTCACCGCCGCCTGGCTGCCTTTCAAGTAACGTTGATAATTTTTAAACAGACGGTCGCGCTCCGCTGAAACCTGGGTGGTGTTGGCCTGCGCTTCAGTGAGCTGCGCACGCAGCGTCTTTATATTATGCGTCGCCGTCATCAGGTCAGCCTGAAGTCTGTCAACTCGCGCCTGGTAACGAACCGGGTCGAGCTTAAAAAGCACCTCGCCCTTTTGAATAAGCTGATTATTCTTGTCAGTGACTTCAGTAACAATTCCCGTCACCTGTGGCGTGATGGGGATCGCTATCACTGCCTTTTGCGCGGTAAAAGTGTAAGGGTGGTTGTAGTTCATCAACAAAATCAAACCACTCACCAGAAACACGCCACCCAGCGCCGCCGTCGCCAGCGTCCACTGATTCACCGGAATACGAAAGATTTTAAAGACCGCCCACGCCAGCGCCACGTAAGTTAAAACAATCAATAGATCCATAATTAGATCTCCGGGAACGTGGAATAGTCAGTCTTTTTCTCGGCGGCGAGTTGATGCTCCAGCCGGGAAATTCGGTCAGAAAGTGCGGCGATTTCCGGGTCAGTCGCTTTCTCCTGCGACGCAACATGTGACTGCATACCCCAGCCACGCTCCGGTTGATAGAGCGTCGCCCAGATCCACAGAAACGGCCAGATAACATGCAGAGTAAACAGGCTCACCCAGCCCGCCGTATGAATAGCGTCGGCATGGGGATGGTTGCGCTTTTTGGCAATCAGATAAGGGATGTCATGTATCGCGATGATTCCATAAAAAATCACCAGAAAGACGAAGAACAGCACTCCCAACGCGAAATAGTTTAGAAACATATCTGCCTCGGATTCACGTTTATCAGTGTTGTTTTTGGGCTGGCAGCCAGAAGGGAGTCAGGCTGATATTTTGACAATAATCCGGGTTCGCGATTCTCGCCATAACACCAAAGAATAATTTTTAGAGGTGATGAGTTGCTTAGTTACATAACGATTGTATGACGAAGGCATAACATGCTGTAGATCACATCAGGTGAACGCCGTAAGAAAATATCTTGTGATTCAGATCACAAAGATTCAACAAACCATCAAAACAAAAATGTGACACTACTCACATTTAAATGCCATTTTTAGCGAAAATCGCCGCCTTGTTGCTTTTTTACACAAGCGTTTTGTGATGAACGTCACGTCAATTACCTCTCTACCCCCTATATTTATGTGATTGATATCACACAAAAGGCCGTCGACTGGACAGTTAACCGATTCAGTGCCAGATTTCGCAGTATCTACAAGGTCCGGCTACCTCTGCCGCCACATTAACAAAAAACCTCGGGCTTCCAGCCTGCGCGACAGCAAACATAAGAAGGGGTGTTTTTATGTCATCCGATATTAAGATCAAAGTGCAAAGCTTTGGTCGTTTCCTCAGCAACATGGTGATGCCAAATATCGGCGCGTTTATCGCGTGGGGTATCATCACCGCGTTATTTATTCCAACAGGGTGGTTACCGAACGAGACGCTGGCGAAGCTGGTCGGGCCGATGATCACTTATCTCCTGCCGCTGCTGATCGGTTATACCGGTGGTAAGCTGGTAGGCGGCGAACGTGGCGGCGTAGTCGGTGCCATCACCACCATGGGCGTTATCGTCGGCGCAGACATGCCGATGTTCCTCGGTTCTATGATTGCAGGTCCGCTGGGCGGCTGGTGCATTAAGCACTTCGACCGCTGGGTAGACGGTAAGATCAAATCCGGTTTTGAGATGCTGGTGAATAACTTCTCCGCAGGCATCATCGGGATGATCCTCGCTATTCTGGCATTCCTCGGCATTGGCCCGATTGTTGAAGCCCTGTCCAAAATGCTGGCTGCGGGCGTTAACTTCATGGTTGTCCATGACATGCTGCCGCTGGCGTCTATCTTTGTTGAACCGGCGAAAATCCTGTTCCTCAACAACGCCATTAACCACGGTATCTTCTCGCCGCTGGGTATTCAGCAGTCCCATGAACTGGGTAAATCAATCTTCTTCCTGATTGAAGCTAACCCAGGTCCAGGTATGGGCGTGCTGCTGGCGTACATGTTCTTTGGTCGTGGTAGCGCTAAACAGTCTGCGGGCGGTGCGGCAATCATCCACTTCCTGGGTGGTATCCACGAAATCTACTTCCCGTATGTGCTGATGAATCCGCGTCTGATCCTCGCAGTCATCCTCGGCGGTATGACTGGCGTGTTCACGCTGACTATCCTGGGCGGTGGTCTGGTTTCTCCGGCATCTCCGGGTTCTATCCTTGCTGTACTGGCGATGACACCAAAAGGTGCTTATTTCGCTAACATCGCGGGTGTGTGTGCGGCGATGGCTGTCTCCTTCGTTGTCTCTGCTATTTTGCTGAAAACCAGCAAAGTGAAAGAAGAAGATGATATTGAAGCAGCAACTCGTCGTATGCAGGACATGAAAGCTGAGTCTAAAGGCACATCTCCGCTGTCTGCGGGCGATGTGACTAACGACCTGAGCCACGTACGTAAAATCATCGTTGCCTGTGACGCCGGTATGGGTTCAAGTGCGATGGGCGCAGGCGTGCTGCGTAAGAAAATTCAGGATGCAGGTCTGTCACAGATTTCGGTCACTAACAGCGCGATCAACAACCTGCCGCCAGATGTGGACCTCGTCATCACTCACCGTGACCTGACCGAACGCGCTATGCGCCAGGTTCCGCAGGCGCAGCATATTTCGCTGACCAACTTCCTCGACAGCGGCCTGTACACCAGCCTAACCGAACGTCTCGTTGCTGCCCAGCGCCATACTGAAAACGAAGTGAAAGTGAAAGACAGTCTGAAAGACAGCTTTGACGATTCCAGTGCTAACCTGTTCAAACTGGGCGCGGAGAACATCTTCCTCGGTCGCAAAGCAGCAACCAAAGAAGAAGCGATTCGTTTTGCTGGCGAGCAGCTGGTGAAAGGCGGTTACGTTGAGCCGGAATACGTTCAGGCGATGCTGGATCGTGAAAAACTGACCCCGACTTATCTGGGTGAGTCTATCGCGGTGCCACACGGTACGGTTGAAGCGAAAGATCGCGTACTGAAAACGGGCGTGGTGTTCTGCCAGTACCCGGAAGGCGTGCGCTTCGGTGAAGAAGAAGATGACATTGCCCGTCTGGTGATTGGTATTGCAGCCCGTAACAACGAGCACATTCAGGTTATCACCAGCCTGACCAATGCACTGGATGATGAGTCCGTCATCGAGCGTCTGGCACACACCACCAGCGTGGATGAAGTGCTGGAACTGCTGGCAGGTCGTAAGTAATCCAATCCCACCCTCTCCACATGGAGAAGGTGGGGTTAATTGCCTGATGCGCTACGCTTATCAGGCCTACAGGATGCATCACAATTTGTTGAATTTGCACGTTCTTGTAGGCCGGATAAGGCGCTTACGCCGCATCCGGCGCGGCCCCTCTCCTCACGGAGAGGGTTTGGGTGAGGGAAAAGCCTCACCCCAGCCCTCTCGGGTAAAAACATTGATGAAGGTTAATACTATGAAAGCATTACATTTTGGCGCAGGTAATATCGGTCGTGGCTTTATCGGTAAACTGCTGGCAGACGCGGGTATCCAACTGACGTTTGCCGATGTCAATCAGGTGGTACTTGATGCCCTGAATGCCCGTCATAGCTATCAGGTTCATGTGGTTGGTGAAACCGAGCAGGTAGATACCGTTTCCGGCGTCAATGCTGTCAGCAGCATTGGTGATGATGTCGTTGATCTGATTGCTCAGGTCGATTTAGTCACTACCGCCGTTGGCCCGGTTGTGCTGGAACGTATTGCTCCGGCTATCGCCAAAGGGCTGGTGAAACGCAAAGAACAAGGTAATGAATCCCCGCTGAACATCATCGCCTGTGAAAACATGGTACGCGGTACCACGCAGCTGAAAGGCCATGTGATGAACGCCCTGCCGGAAGACGCCAAAGCGTGGGTAGAAGAACACGTTGGCTTTGTCGATTCCGCCGTTGACCGCATCGTACCGCCTTCGGCTTCGGCAACTAACGATCCGCTGGAAGTGACGGTAGAAACTTTCAGCGAATGGATTGTCGATAAAACGCAGTTCAAAGGCACACTGCCGAACATCCCAGGCATGGAGTTAACCGACAACCTGATGGCATTTGTCGAACGTAAACTCTTCACCCTGAACACGGGTCATGCTATAACCGCGTACCTCGGAAAACTGGCCGGTCATCAGACCATTCGTGACGCTATTCTCGACGAGAAAATCCGCGCGGTGGTAAAAGGTGCGATGGAAGAAAGTGGTGCGGTACTGATCAAGCGCTACGGCTTTGACGCAGACAAACATGCGGCGTACATCCAGAAAATCCTCGGTCGTTTTGAGAACCCGTATCTGAAAGATGATGTAGAGCGCGTAGGCCGTCAGCCGCTGCGTAAACTGAGTGCTGGCGACCGTCTGATCAAGCCACTGCTCGGTACGCTGGAATACAGCCTTCCGCACAAGAATCTGATTCAGGGGATTGCTGGTGCAATGCACTTCCGCAGTGAAGATGATCCGCAGGCTCAGGAACTGGCAGCACTGATCGCTGACAAAGGTCCGCAGGCGGCGCTGGCACAGATTTCCGGTCTTGATGCCAACAGCGAGGTTGTATCCGAGGCGGTAACCGCTTATAAAGCAATGCAATAATGGTGGACCAGGCGCAGGACACCCTGCGCCCGAATAACAGATTGTCAGATATGCAGGCAACAATGGAACAAACCCAGGCCTTTGAAAACCGTGTGCTTGAGCGTCTGAATGCTGGCAAAACCGTGCGAAGCTTTCTGATCACCGCCGTCGAGCTTTTGACCGAGGCGGTAAATCTTCTGGTGCTTCAGGTATTCCGCAAAGACGATTACGCGGTGAAGTATGCTGTAGAACCGTTACTCGACGGCGACGGTCCGCTGGGCGATCTTTCTGTGCGTTTAAAACTCATTTACGGGTTGGGCGTCATTAACCGCCAGGAATACGAAGATGCGGAGCTGCTGATGGCATTGCGTGAAGAACTAAATCACGACGGCAACGAGTACGCCTTTACCGACGACGAGATCCTTGGACCCTTTGGTGAACTGCACTGCGTGGCGGCGTTACCACCGCCGCCACAGTTTGAACCAGCAGACTCCAGTTTGTATGCAATGCAAATTCAGCGCTATCAACAGGCTGTGCGATCAACAATGGTCCTTTCACTGACTGAGCTGATTTCCAGAATCAGCTTAAAAAAAGCCTTTCAAAAGTAAGCAACGTCTGCTTACTGCCCCTCTACCTGCTTCGGCCGATAAAGCCGACGATAATACTCCAGACGTTGTAGATATAACGGCACGCTTTCATCGGGTATTCCGGACGGAATCGCGTTACGGGGAGGAAGTTTTTTCAGATACTCCCGGAACGCCTGGCTTGATGCCATGAAATCTACGGCTTTATCGATAAGAAGCGGAACGTTTTCACCTAATTTGCCCATGATGATATCTCCGTATTACCCCGCGCCGGGAATGCGCGGCCGCCAATTTTAGTTTAGGTTCCCGGTAAAGATGACATTAAGGAAAACGTGCTGAATCCTCAATAATCATCCGCTGCTGTTTATTATCTTTTTTCTATAGATTTCTTAATTAATCAACGAATTGCGTAGTTTTTGAGCATGTTAATGATTACGTTGCAGAACTATTACAATGTCATCAGTTGTGAACAAAGCACCTGGTCGCGCATACTAGGGGCTATAAATTTATCTTTATCAGAAGCCATCACATGAAAGAAGTCGAAAAAAACGAAATCAAACGTCTCAGCGATCGCCTGGACGCCATCCGCCACCAGCAGGCCGATCTGTCGCTGGTTGAAGCCGCAGACAAATATGCCGAGCTGGAAAAAGAGAAAGCCACGCTGGAAGCAGAAATTGCTCGCCTGCGTGAGGTTCATAGCCAAAAACTGAGTAAAGAAGCACAGAAGCTGATGAAGATGCCGTTTCAGCGCGCAATTACCAAAAAAGAGCAGGCTGATATGGGCAAGCTGAAGAAAAGTGTTCGCGGACTGGTGGTTGTGCACCCAATGACCGCGCTGGGCCGTGAAATGGGCCTGCAGGAGATGACTGGATTCTCTAAGACTGCGTTTTAAGCGCCTCAGACGACTGGTTCGATCATATCAACCCGCATCTGGCTTGCCTTAGCTGGTCAATGCGGGGACTCTCCTGTCTACTCGCCTAATTACCAAACAATTCACTCCCTTTACGTCGATTTACCGCTGGTTGATATTCTGAAAATGCATTTTTACCGAAATAGCCACCTATAAACAATAAAAATATATAGAAGATATCATTTATTAATTAACAAGCATTTACGTCTCTTTTTTTCGGATTTAATTGTGAAATTTTAATCATCATATTCATACAATAAATTATCTGTAAATTTTTTCCCAGACATGGTTTCTTTCATATTTGACATTTATTAATAATCATCATTAGAATCCACGAAAATAATATATTCATACAAACACAGACATCTTTTGAAACGAATGATACATTTTTATGATGAATGCTTAAAACAATATTTAATCGACACACATCACTGTCATTAATGTAAAGCAACATAGATCACCAATAATACAATGGACAACTCTACCGGCATTGATCGCTGGTCGGAGGAAATAAGGATTTTTACATGAACTTGAAGAAGATTTTTTTCAGTGCTGTCACTGTTTCAGTTCTCTGCGCATTAACGGGATGTGACTACATTGAAGAAGGCAAGCCAGAAAGTAGTTTACTGAAACAACAAGAAGAACATAATAATAAAATTGTGCTACTTGAAAAACAACAAGCACAGCTAAAGAGTCAACTCGAAACTATTCAAAAACAACAAACTGGCATAATAAACAGTACAAAGACTTTAACTCACGTAATTAAATCCGTTAAAGACCAACAAAATACTTTTATTTTTACCGAGTTTAACCCAGCAAAAACGAAGTATTTCATCCTGAACAACGGTTCGGTGGCTTTAGCGGGTCGAGTGTTATCCATTGACGCCACAGAGAATGGTAGTGTTATTCATATCTCACTGGTCAACTTATTAAGTACACCTATCTCAAACATTGGTTTTAATGCGACATGGGGTGGTGAAAAACCTGTCGATGCCAAAGAGTTTGCCCGGTGGCAACAATTACTTTTCAACACATCAATGAAATCCACATTGAAATTATTACCAGGTCAATGGCAAGACATTAATTTGACCCTGAAGGGTGTATCGCCCAATAACCTGGGATATCTAAAGTTAGCCATCAACATGGAAAATATTCAGTTCGACAATCTTCCCTCTGCTGAAAATCGGCAGAAAAGAAGCAAAAAATAAATGCAGTTAGTACGCTTATAACAAGGAATAGCGAGCATCATTAATGAACAAAATATTTAAAGTTATCTGGAACCCTGCGACAGGGAATTATACTGTTACCAGCGAAACGGCAAAAAGCCGTGGCAAGAAATCTGGGCGCAGTAAGCTGTTAATTTCTGCGCTGGTTGCGGGTGGAATGTTGTCGTCGTTTGGGGCATTGGCGAATGCCGGGAATGACAACGGTCAGGGTGTTGATTACGGTAGTGGATCAGCTGGCGACGGCTGGGTTGCTATAGGCAAAGGGGCGAAAGCAAATACTTTTATGAACACCAGTGGTTCCAGTACTGCTGTGGGTTATGACGCTATAGCTGAAGGCCAATATAGCTCTGCCATCGGGTCAAAAACCCATGCGATTGGCGGTGCATCAATGGCCTTTGGGGTTAGTGCAATATCAGAAGGCGATAGAAGTATAGCACTGGGTGCCTCTTCGTATTCATTGGGCCAATACTCAATGGCCCTCGGCCGTTATTCAAAAGCATTGGGTAAATTGTCTATTGCTATGGGGGACTCTTCCAAAGCGGAAGGAGCAAACGCCATTGCCCTGGGAAATGCCACTAAAGCTACTGAGATTATGAGTATTGCTCTTGGCGACACCGCCAATGCGTCAAAAGCGTATTCAATGGCGCTGGGAGCAAGTAGCGTCGCATCTGAAGAAAACGCAATTGCCCTGGGGCGTAGCAGTGTAGCTAGCGGTACTGACAGCCTCGCATTTGGCAGACAATCACTTGCCAGCGCAGCGAACGCTATTGCGATAGGTGCTGAGACCGAAGCCGCTGAAAATGCAACTGCTATTGGCAATAATGCGAAGGCAAAAGGGACTAATAGCATGGCAATGGGGTTCGGAAGCCTTGCCGATAAAGTCAATACTATCGCATTAGGAAATGGCAGCCAGGCTCTGGCAGATAATGCAATCGCCATAGGCCAGGGCAACAAAGCTGATGGCGTGGATGCCATCGCTCTGGGTAATGGTAGCCAGTCGAGAGGCTTAAACACCATTGCCTTAGGCACAGCCAGTAATGCAACTGGTGATAAGAGTCTTGCGCTTGGTAGTAATAGCAGTGCCAACGGTATTAACTCTGTCGCGCTGGGCGCAGATTCCATTGCGGATTTAGACAATACCGTCTCTGTCGGCAATAGTTCATTAAAACGCAAGATCGTTAATGTGAAAAATGGCGCGATCAAGTCTGACAGTTACGATGCCATTAATGGTTCACAGCTTTATGCCATTAGCGACTCGGTAGCAAAAAGGCTTGGAGGAGGGGCTGCAGTAGATGTTGATGACGGTACTGTTACAGCACCAACCTACAATTTAAAAAATGGTAGCAAAAATAACGTAGGGGCTGCGCTCGCTGTACTTGATGAAAACACCCTGCAATGGGACCAAACCAAAGGCAAATACAGCGCTGCTCATGGTACTAGTAGCCCAACTGCCAGCGTAATCACCGATGTTGCGGATGGCACGATTTCAGCCTCCAGTAAGGATGCGGTTAACGGTTCCCAACTGAAAGCTACCAATGACGATGTCGAAGCCAATACCGCCAATATCGCTACTAATACCAGCAACATTGCCACGAATACGGCAAATATTGCCACCAATACCACCAATATCACCAACCTGACGGATTCCGTTGGTGACCTTCAGGCTGATGCCCTGCTCTGGAACGAAACTAAAAAGGCATTCAGTGCAGCTCACGGCCAGGATACCACCAGCAAAATCACCAACGTTAAAGATGCCGACCTGACGGCTGACAGCACTGATGCTGTTAACGGCTCTCAGCTGAAAACCACCAACGATGCTGTGGCGACGAATACCACCAATATCGCCAATAACACTTCCAATATTGCCACTAACACCACCAACATCTCTAATCTGACTGAGACGGTGACTAATCTTGGTGAGGATGCGCTGAAATGGGATAAGGACAATGGTGTCTTCACTGCAGCTCATGGCAACAATACCGCCAGCAAAATCACCAATATCCTGGACGGCACAGTCACTGCAACCAGTTCCGATGCCATTAACGGTAGCCAGCTTTATGACTTAAGCAGCAATATCGCCACCTACTTCGGCGGCAATGCTTCTGTGAATACTGACGGTGTGTTTACCGGTCCAACCTACAAAATCGGTGAAACAAATTATTATAACGTCGGCGATGCACTGGCTGCGATTAACTCCTCATTTAGCACGTCTCTCGGCGATGCTCTGCTTTGGGATGCCACCGCAGGTAAATTCAGTGCCAAACACGGTACTAATGGTGACGCAAGCGTGATCACTGATGTCGCAGATGGTGAAATTTCAGACTCCAGTTCTGACGCAGTAAACGGCTCACAACTCCACGGCGTGAGCAGTTATGTTGTTGATGCGCTGGGGGGTGGTGCCGAAGTCAATGCAGACGGCACCATCACTGCGCCGACGTACACCATTGCTAATGCTGATTACGATAATGTCGGTGATGCCCTGAATGCTATCGATACCACTCTTGACGACGCTCTGCTCTGGGATGCGGACGCCGGTGAAAATGGTGCATTTAGCGCCGCTCACGGAAAAGATAAAACTGCCAGTGTAATCACTAACGTCGCTAACGGTGCAATCTCTGCTGCCAGCAGCGACGCGATTAACGGCTCACAACTCTATACCACCAATAAGTACATCGCTGATGCGCTGGGTGGTGACGCAGAAGTCAACGCTGACGGCACCATCACCGCACCGACTTACACCATTGCGAACGCCGAGTACAACAACGTCGGTGACGCCCTGGATGCGCTTGATGATAACGCCCTGCTGTGGGATGAGACTGCCAATGGCGGTGCTGGAGCCTACAATGCCAGCCATGACGGTAAAGCCAGCATCATCACTAATGTCGCTAATGGCAGTATTAGTGAGGACAGTACCGATGCAGTGAACGGTTCTCAGTTGAATGCGACGAATATGATGATTGAGCAGAACACCCAAATTATCAATCAGCTCGCTGGTAACACCGACGCAACCTATATCCAAGAAAACGGTGCGGGTATTAACTATGTGCGTACTAACGACGACGGCTTAGCGTTCAACGACGCCAGCGCACAGGGTGTTGGCGCTACAGCTATAGGTTATAACTCTGTCGCCAAAGGCGATAGCAGCGTAGCTATTGGTCAGGGCAGCTACAGCGACGTTGATACGGGTATCGCCCTGGGTAGCAGCTCTGTTTCCAGCCGAGTGATTGCCAAAGGCTCCCGTGACACCAGCATAACGGAAAATGGCGTTGTTATTGGTTACGACACCACGGATGGCGAACTGCTCGGTGCATTGTCTATCGGTGATGACGGTAAATATCGTCAAATCATCAACGTAGCCGATGGTTCCGAAGCCCATGACGCCGTTACGGTTCGTCAATTGCAGAATGCGATTGGTGCGGTCGCAACCACGCCGACTAAATACTTCCACGCTAATTCAACGGAAGAAGATTCACTGGCAGTGGGAACTGACTCGCTGGCAATGGGTGCGAAAACCATCGTGAATGGCGATAAAGGTATTGGTATCGGTTATGGTGCCTACGTGGACGCGAATGCACTTAACGGCATTGCCATTGGTAGCAATGCGCAAGTCATTCATGTCAACAGTATTGCGATAGGTAATGGTTCTACGACCACTCGTGGCGCTCAAACCAATTATACCGCCTACAACATGGACGCACCGCAGAACTCTGTCGGTGAATTCTCAGTCGGTAGTGCGGATGGTCAACGTCAGATCACTAACGTCGCAGCAGGTTCGGCTGATACCGATGCGGTCAACGTGGGTCAGTTGAAAGTAACGGATGCGCAGGTTTCCCAGAATACCCAGAGCATTACTAACCTGGATAATCGGGTAACGAATCTTGATTCACGCGTCACCAATATCGAAAACGGTATTGGCGATATCGTCACCACCGGTAGCACCAAGTACTTCAAGACCAATACCGATGGTGTAGATGCCAGCGCGCAGGGTAAAGATAGCGTCGCGATTGGTTCTGGCTCCATTGCTGCCGCGGATAACAGCGTCGCACTGGGTACAGGGTCTGTGGCAACCGAAGAAAATACGATCTCTGTAGGCTCATCTACTAATCAACGTCGTATCACCAACGTAGCCGCAGGTAAAAACGACACCGATGCTGTTAACGTGGCACAGTTGAAGTCTTCCGAAGCTGGCGGTGTGCGTTACGACACCAAAGCTGATGGTTCTATCGACTATAGCAATATCACCCTCGGTGGCGGCAACGGCGGTACGACTCGTATCAGCAACGTCTCCGCTGGCGTCAACAACAACGACGCGGTGAATTACGCGCAGTTGAAGCAAAGCGTGCAGGAAACGAAGCAATACACCGATCAGCGAATGGTTGAGATGGATAACAAACTGTCTAAAACTGAAAGCAAGTTGAGCGGTGGTATCGCTTCTGCAATGGCAATGACCGGTCTGCCGCAGGCTTATACACCGGGTGCCAGCATGGCTTCTATTGGTGGCGGTACTTACAACGGTGAATCGGCAGTTGCTTTAGGTGTATCGATGGTGAGCGCCAATGGTCGTTGGGTCTACAAATTACAAGGTAGTACCAATAGCCAGGGTGAATACTCCGCCGCACTCGGTGCCGGTATTCAGTGGTAATGATCCATTAAGTTAGTGTGACTAAGGGCAAACGCCAAATTGCCTGATGCGTTACGCGCATCAGGCAAGATAAGGCGCTCCGGGTCAACAATCTAAGGGCAATTCTCTGATGAGGATTGCCCTTTTTCTTTACCAGACATCTCCCCCCACAAGAATTGGCCCTACCAATTCTTCGCTTATCTGACCTCTGGTTCACAATTCCCCAATTAAAACTCACATCAATATTGCCAATACATAACATTTAGTTAACCATTCATTGTCATTATCCCTACACAACACAATTGGCAGTGCCACTTTTACACAACGTGTGACAAGGAGATGAGCAACAGACTCATTACACGATGTGCGTGGACTCCAGGAGACCTGCAATGAATCTCTGGCAACAAAACTACGATCCCGCCGGGAATATCTGGCTTTCCAGTCTGATAGCATCGCTTCCCATCCTGTTTTTCTTCTTTGCGCTGATTAAGCTCAAACTGAAAGGATACGTCGCCGCCTCGTGGACGGTGGCAATCGCCCTTGCCGTGGCTTTGCTGTTCTATAAAATGCCGGTCGCTAACGCGCTGGCCTCGGTGGTTTATGGTTTCTTCTACGGGTTGTGGCCCATCGCGTGGATCATTATTGCAGCGGTGTTCGTCTATAAGATCTCGGTGAAAACCGGGCAGTTTGACATCATTCGCTCGTCTATTCTTTCGATAACCCCTGACCAGCGTCTGCAAATGCTGATCGTCGGTTTCTGTTTCGGCGCGTTCCTTGAAGGAGCCGCAGGCTTTGGCGCACCGGTAGCAATTACCGCCGCATTGCTGGTCGGCCTGGGTTTTAAACCGCTGTACGCCGCCGGGCTGTGCCTGATTGTTAACACCGCGCCAGTGGCATTTGGTGCGATGGGCATTCCAATCCTGGTTGCCGGACAGGTAACAGGTATCGACAGCTTTGAGATTGGTCAGATGGTGGGGCGGCAGCTACCGTTTATGACCATTATCGTGCTGTTCTGGATCATGGCGATTATGGACGGCTGGCGCGGTATCAAAGAGACGTGGCCTGCGGTCGTGGTTGCGGGCGGCTCGTTTGCCATCGCTCAGTACCTTAGCTCTAACTTCATTGGGCCGGAGCTGCCGGACATTATCTCTTCGCTGGTATCACTGCTCTGCCTGACGCTGTTCCTCAAACGCTGGCAGCCAGTGCGTGTATTCCGTTTTGGTGATTTGGGGGCGTCACAGGTTGATATGACGCTGGCCCACACCGGTTACACTGCGGGTCAGGTGTTACGTGCCTGGACACCGTTCCTGTTCCTGACAGCTACCGTAACACTGTGGAGTATCCCGCCGTTTAAAGCCCTGTTCGCATCGGGTGGCGCGCTGTATGAGTGGGTGATCAATATTCCGGTGCCGTACCTCGATAAACTGGTTGCCCGTATGCCGCCAGTGGTCAGCGAGGCTACAGCCTATGCCGCCGTGTTTAAGTTTGACTGGTTCTCTGCCACCGGCACCGCCATTCTGTTTGCTGCACTGCTCTCGATTGTCTGGCTGAAGATGAAACCGTCTGACGCTATCAGCACCTTCGGCAGCACGCTGAAAGAACTGGCTCTGCCCATCTACTCCATCGGTATGGTGCTGGCATTCGCCTTTATTTCGAACTATTCCGGACTGTCATCAACACTGGCGCTGGCACTGGCGCACACCGGTCATGCATTCACCTTCTTCTCGCCGTTCCTCGGCTGGCTGGGGGTATTCCTGACCGGGTCGGATACCTCATCTAACGCCCTGTTCGCCGCGCTGCAAGCCACCGCAGCACAACAAATTGGCGTCTCTGATCTGTTGCTGGTTGCCGCCAATACCACCGGTGGCGTCACCGGTAAGATGATCTCCCCGCAATCTATCGCTATCGCCTGTGCGGCGGTAGGCCTGGTGGGCAAAGAGTCTGATTTGTTCCGCTTTACTGTCAAACACAGCCTGATCTTCACCTGTATAGTGGGCGTGATCACCACGCTTCAGGCTTATGTCTTAACGTGGATGATTCCTTAATGATTGTTTTACCCAGACGCCTGTCAGACGAGGTTGCCGATCGTGTGCGGGCGCTGATTGATGAAAAAAACCTGGAAGCGGGCATGAAGTTGCCCGCTGAGCGCCAACTGGCGATGCAACTCGGCGTATCACGTAATTCACTGCGCGAGGCGCTGGCAAAACTGGTGAGTGAAGGCGTGCTGCTCAGTCGACGCGGCGGCGGGACGTTTATTCGCTGGCGTCATGACACATGGTCGGAGCAAAACATCGTCCAGCCGCTAAAAACACTGATGGCCGATGATCCGGATTACAGTTTCGATATTCTGGAAGCCCGCTACGCCATTGAAGCCAGCACCGCATGGCATGCGGCAATGCGCGCCACACCTGGCGACAAAGAAAAGATTCAGCTTTGCTTTGAAGCAACGCTAAGTGAAGACCCGGATATCGCCTCACAAGCGGACGTTCGTTTTCATCTGGCGATTGCCGAAGCCTCACATAACATCGTGCTGCTGCAAACCATGCGCGGTTTCTTCGATGTCCTGCAATCCTCAGTGAAGCATAGCCGTCAGCGGATGTATCTGGTGCCACCGGTTTTTTCACAACTGACCGAACAACATCAGGCTGTCATTGACGCCATTTTTGCTGGTGATGCCGACGGGGCGCGTAAAGCAATGATGGCGCACCTTAGTTTTGTTCACACCACCATGAAACGATTCGATGAAGATCAGGCTCGCCACGCACGGATTACCCGCCTGCCCGGTGAGCATTATGAGCATTCGAGGGAGAAAAACGCATGATTATTTCCGCAGCCAGCGATTATCGCGCCGCAGCGCAACGCATTCTGCCGCCGTTCCTGTTCCACTATATGGATGGTGGTGCATATTCTGAATACACGCTGCGCCGCAACGTGGAAGATTTGTCAGAAGTGGCACTGCGCCAGCGTATTCTGAAAAACATGTCTGACTTAAGCCTGGAAACGACGCTGTTTAATGAGAAATTGTCGATGCCGGTAGCACTGGCACCGGTGGGTTTGTGTGGCATGTATGCGCGTCGTGGCGAAGTTCAGGCAGCCAAAGCGGCGGACGCGCATGGCATTCCGTTTACTCTCTCGACGGTTTCCGTTTGCCCGATTGAAGAAGTCGCGCCAGCCATCAAGCGCCCAATGTGGTTCCAGCTTTATGTACTGCGCGATCGCGGCTTTATGCGTAACGCGCTGGAGCGAGCAAAAGCAGCGGGTTGTTCGACGCTGGTTTTCACCGTGGATATGCCGACACCGGGCGCACGCTACCGTGATGCGCATTCAGGTATGAGCGGCCCAAATGCGGCAATGCGCCGCTACTTGCAGGCGGTGACGCATCCGCAATGGGCGTGGGATGTGGGCCTGAACGGTCGTCCACATGATTTAGGTAATATCTCAGCTTATCTCGGCAAACCGACCGGACTGGAAGATTACATCGGCTGGCTGGGGAATAACTTCGATCCGTCCATCTCATGGAAAGACCTTGAGTGGATCCGCGATTTCTGGGATGGCCCGATGGTGATCAAAGGGATCCTCGATCCGGAAGATGCGCGCGATGCAGTACGTTTTGGTGCTGATGGAATTGTGGTTTCTAACCACGGTGGCCGCCAGCTGGACGGTGTACTCTCTTCCGCTCGTGCGTTGCCCGCTATTGCAGATGCGGTGAAAGGTGATATCGCCATTCTGGCGGATAGCGGAATTCGTAACGGGCTTGATGTCGTGCGTATGATTGCGCTCGGTGCCGACACCGTACTTCTGGGTCGTGCTTTCCTGTATGCGCTGGCAACAGCGGGCCAGGCGGGTGTAGCTAACCTGCTAAATCTGATCGAGAAAGAGATGAAAGTGGCAATGACGCTGACTGGCGCGAAATCGATCAGTGAAATTACGCAAGATTCGCTGGTGCAGGGGCTGGGTAAAGAGTTGCCTACGGCACTGGCTCCGATGGCGAAAGGGAATGCGGCATAGTCGTTTGAGCCCCCTCACCCTAACCCTCTCCCTCAGGGAGTGGGGACCGTTCGGCGCTGTATGTACTCCCTCACTCTGAAACGACACCGCACTCTTTTTTTCTCCCTCGCCCCTCCGGGGTGAGGGGAAAAGGCCGCACTGCTCACCAATTTTCTGCTATCCTGCCCCCGCACTAAGGGGGCAGTATGCTAAACATCGTACTTTACGAACCAGAAATTCCGCCAAATACTGGCAATATCATCCGTCTTTGCGCTAATACCGGCTTTCGTCTGCATATCATCGAACCGATGGGATTTGCCTGGGACGATAAGCGCCTGCGCCGCGCGGGGCTGGACTATCACGAGTTTACCGCCGTTACGCGTCATCATGACTTTCGCGCATTCCTCGAAGCAGAAAATCCCCAGCGCCTGTTTGCCCTCACCACGAAAGGTACGCCTGCTCACAGCGCCGTAAACTATCAGGATGGCGATTATCTGATGTTCGGCCCGGAAACACGCGGCCTGCCAGCGAGCATTCTTGATGCCCTGCCCGCTGAACAAAAAATTCGCATTCCGATGGTGCCGGACAGCCGCAGCATGAACCTGTCCAATGCGGTGTCAGTTGTGGTGTATGAAGCCTGGAGGCAGCTGGGATATCCGGGAGCGTTGTTGAGAGATTAGTTACTGTATGCCGGATAGATGATTACATCGCATCCGGCACGATCACAGGACATCAGATCCCATCCCCATACTCAAATGTATGGTTAATACCGTTGAAATGCTGGTCCATATCCATTGATGGCTTATCGCTGTCTGGTTTACCGACAATACGAGCCGGAACGCCAGCGGCGGTTGTATGCGGCGGCACCGGTTGCAGCACCACGGAACCTGCGCCAATCTTCGCGCCGCGACCAACTTCAATATTGCCGAGGATTTTCGCGCCCGCGCCAATCATCACACCTTCACGAATTTTCGGGTGACGGTCACCACCAGATTTACCCGTACCGCCAAGCGTCACAGATTGCAGAATCGATACGTCGTTTTCAATTACCGCCGTTTCACCCACAACGATGCCCGTGGCGTGGTCGAGCATAATGCCACGGCCAATTTTTGCTGCCGGGTGAATATCGACCTGGAACGTCACAGAAACCTGGTTTTGCAGAAAGATTGCCAATGCGCGACGCCCCTGATTCCACAACCAGTGACCGATGCGATAGGCCTGCAAGGCATGAAAACCCTTCAGGTATAACAACGGGGTTGAGTATTTATCGACTGCCGGGTCGCGGGTACGCACCGCCTGAATATCACAGGCCGCAGAGGCGATCATTTCCGGGTCAGCGGCGTAGGCTTCTTCCACCACTTCACGGATAGCAATAGCAGGCATAATTGGCGATGACAGCTTGTTCGCCAGCATGTAGCTCAGTGCACTACCAAGGTTTTCGTGCTTGAGTAGCGTCGCGTGGTAAAAACTGGCCAGCATTGGCTCACAGTCCGCCAGCGTTCTGGCTTCGGCTTTAATATTGTTCCAGACAATTTCCAGTTCTTCACACGACATTGCTTACTCCACACGATGAGATAATGACCGGCCCGTTCTGCGCGGGCCGGGTCATAGCGGTAACAAAGGTTCCCTGGGGTTAGTGGCTGCTGCGCTCGTCCTTGCGTGCACGACCTAATAACGTCAATGCTGCCTCGCGCGCGTTTTTTCCGCAATATAATACTTGATAAATTTCCTCGGTTATTGGCATTTCAACGCCGAAGCGATGCGCCAGTTCGCGGACTTCTTTCGTATTGCGGTAGCCTTCCACCACCTGACCAATCTTCTCCTGCGCGCTTTGTACATCCATGCCCTGACCGAGCATCATGCCAAAACGGCGGTTACGCGACTGGTTGTCGGTACAGGTAAGCACCAGATCGCCAAGCCCCGCCATGCCCATAAAGGTGGCAGGATCGGCACCCAGCGCCGCACCAAGACGCGACATTTCAGCCAGCCCACGGGTGATCAGCGCCGTACGCGCATTCGCACCAAAACCGATACCGTCGGACATCCCCGCGCCAATGGCAATGACGTTTTTCACCGCACCGCCAAGCTGCACGCCGATGAAATCCGGGTTGCTGTAAACGCGGAAACTTTTGCCACAGTGCAGCAATTGTTGGAGATCATCGGCAAAGGTCTGGTCGGTAGAGGCCAACGAAATAGCCGTCGGTAAACCTGCCGCCAGTTCTTTCGCAAACGTTGGGCCAGAGATAACCGCCAGCGGAATTTGATCGCCTAAGGCCTCACGCGCCACGTCCTGTAACAGACGTCCGGTTTCCGCTTCCAGCCCTTTGGTCGCCCACACCAGACGCGCATCAGGACGCATCAGCGGTTTAATCTGGCGCAGCACTTCACCAAAGACATGGCTGGGTACGACGACGAGAATATTACGGCTGGCTGCCAGCGCAGTGGCGAGATCGCTTTCAAGATGGAGCGTATCGGGAAAAGGCACATCGGGGAGAAACGCGGCGTTACAGCGGTCGCGTTCAAGCGTTGCGATATGTTCAGGGTCATGGCCCCAGAGGACAACCTCGTGGCCATTTCTTGCCAGGGTGATGGCAAGAGCGGTGCCGTACGAGCCGGCACCGATCACAGTCATTGAAGCATTACGTTGGTTCATCAGGCATCCTGATGTTCTTCAGTACCTTCGCCAGCCTGCTGCTGCAAATAGTTCATGAACAGCGCATCGAAGTTAACCGGCGCAAGGTTCAGTTGCGGGAATGTACCGCGGGATACCATGCTGGTGATGCACTCACGAGCATACGGGAACAGAATGTTCGGGCAGTATGCGCCCAGGCAATGTGCCATCTGGGTGCCTTCGATACCCGCGATGGAGAAAATACCGCCCTGCTGAACTTCACACAGGAACGCGGTTTCTTCGCCCAGGGAGGCCGTTACGGTAACACGCAGTACCACTTCGTATACGTCATCTGCCAGTTGGGAAGATGCCGTATCCAGATCAAGTTTAACTTCTGGTTGCCAATCTTTCTGGAAAACGTGCGGCGCGTTCGGCGCTTCGAAAGAGATATCCTTGGTATAAATACGTTGGATCTGGAAAGTCATTTCAGTGTTGTTTTGTTCTGACATGTGTAGAAAACCCTTAAGTGTTGTCCTTAAATACTGCGCAATGTAATGCCAACGTTCACACGTTATTTCAGCAGGGGATCCAGTCCACCACGTGCATCCAATGCATACAAGTCATCACAGCCGCCAATGTGCTGTGCGTCAATAAAAATCTGGGGAACCGTGGTGCGACCGCTGCGTTTGATCATCTCTTCACGCTTGGCGGCATTGCCATCGATCGGCAACTCCTGAAAACTCACGCCCTTGCTGCTCAGCAGTGCTTTTGCACGATGGCAATACGGGCAGGTTTCTTTGGTATAGATTTCAACATTGGCCATAATTTAGCTCCTGTTTTTTTACCCTGAAATTTCATGTTGCAGGGCGGCTGCAAAATGGAGTGTCCCCAGAAGCTTATAACAATAAGTCGCTGGGGGCCTAATTGCAGCTAACGGCCTGCATCATGAAAGACGACAGGTAAATTATTTGCCGCGCACCAAAGGCAAGTTTTCGCCAGCCCAGCCAGCGACGCCTTCTTTCAGCACGAATACTTGCGCAAAACCAGCTTTCGTCAGCGCGTTTGCAGGCTCCTGGCACTGCATGCCAGAACCGTCTATCACGATAACCGGTTTGTCTTTGTGCTTCTCAAGCTCACCAACATTGTTGGCTTTGATTTCGCTCGGCAACAGATTGATAGAACCTGCGATATGGCCTTTACGGAAGTCATCACGCTGACGTAAATCCACAACCACAGCGTCTTCTTTGTTGATCAGACGCGTAGCTTCACCACGAGTAATCACCTTCACTTTCGAGGTCAGGCTCTTAAACGTAGTCACAAGAACCGCCACCAGTAACGCGATCCAGGCGATACTCAGTATGGGATGACGGCCAACAAATTGCATAATTTCTTGCATGGGGGGTAACAACTCCCGACGTAGTGATTAAAAAAACCAGGAAAGGAGTATACCTGCGCGGTGCGGCAAATACAGCCAGCGCGTTAACTGGAATGCAATTTTGCGGGGCACGACGAAAAAAAAGCGCAAATCTGGCATCGGCTTGCCGCGAGCGGTCGTATATTTTGATCTTCAGAGGCTATTTTATCGATTCAGCTGTAGTAAAATTACGCAAATTTTGACTCTTGAGTATGAGGTTGTCGCAATGTCGGTTTCTAAAAAACCTATGGTACTGGTGATTCTGGATGGCTATGGCTATCGTGAAGAACAGCAGGATAACGCCATTTTTAGTGCTAAAACCCCGGTAATGGATGCACTGTGGGCCAATCGTCCGCATACCCTGATCGACGCTTCCGGTCTGGAAGTCGGTCTGCCTGACCGTCAGATGGGTAACTCCGAAGTAGGCCACGTTAACCTGGGTGCCGGCCGCATCGTGTATCAGGACCTGACTCGTCTGGACGTTGAAATCAAAGATCGCGCTTTCTTTGCTAATCCAGTGCTGACTGGCGCGGTAGATAAAGCGAAAAACGCAGGTAAAGCAGTACACATTATGGGTCTGCTCTCCGCAGGCGGCGTACACAGCCACGAAGATCACATCATGGCGATGGTAGAACTGGCAGCTGAACGCGGCGCAGAAAAAATCTACCTGCACGCATTCCTTGACGGTCGCGACACCCCGCCGCGCAGTGCTGAATCCTCGCTGAAAAAATTTGAAGAGAAATTTGCTGCGCTGGGTAAAGGCCGCGTAGCGTCCATCATTGGTCGTTACTACGCGATGGACCGCGATAACCGTTGGGATCGCGTTGAAAAAGCCTATGACCTGCTGACTCTGGCGCAGGGTGAGTTCCAGGCCGATACTGCCGTTGCTGGTTTGCAGGCAGCTTATGCTCGCGACGAAAACGACGAGTTCGTGAAAGCGACCGTTATTCGTGCAGAAGGTCAGCCAGATGCGGCAATGGAAGACGGCGATGCGCTGATTTTCATGAACTTCCGTGCTGACCGCGCGCGCGAAATCACTCGTGCATTCGTAAACGCAGATTTCGACGGCTTCGCGCGTAAGAAAGTGGTTAACGTCGATTTCGTGATGCTGACCGAATACGCCGCTGACATCAAAACTGCGGTTGCTTACCCACCCGCTTCCCTGGTTAACACCTTCGGCGAGTGGATGGCGAAAAACGACAAAACTCAGTTGCGTATTTCCGAAACCGAAAAATATGCCCACGTTACTTTCTTCTTCAACGGTGGCGTAGAAGAGTCGTTCAAAGGCGAAGATCGCATTCTGATCAACTCACCGAAAGTGGCTACCTACGATCTGCAACCGGAAATGAGCTCCGCAGAGCTGACCGAAAAACTGGTTGCGGCCATCAAGAGCGGCAAATACGACACCATTATCTGTAACTATCCGAACGGCGACATGGTAGGTCACACCGGGGTGATGGAAGCGGCGGTTAAAGCGGTTGAAGCACTGGATCACTGCGTGGAAGAAGTCGCGAAAGCGGTTGAGTCCGTGGGTGGACAACTGCTGATCACCGCTGACCACGGTAACGCTGAACAGATGCGCGATCCGGCAACGGGTCAGGCACACACGGCACACACCAACCTGCCAGTTCCGCTGATTTACGTTGGTGATAAGAACGTGAAAGCGGTTGCAGGCGGCAAACTTTCTGACATCGCGCCGACCATGTTGTCGCTGATGGGTATGGAAATCCCGCAAGAGATGACTGGTAAGCCGCTGTTCATCGTGGAATAATCCCTCCCCATGAGGGGAAAGGCGATTAATACCATGACACGGGCCGTGAAACCGCGCAGGTTTGCAATCAGGCCCATCATCTACGCCAGCGTTCTTAGCGCTGGCGTATTGTTGTGCGCCTTTTCCGCCCACGCGGATGAGCGTGACCAACTCAAATCTATTCAGGCCGATATCGCCGCGAAAGAGCGCGCGGTACGCCAAAAGCAACAACAACGCGCAAGCCTGCTCGCACAATTGAAAAAGCAGGAAGAAGCGATCTCTGAAGCCACCCGTAAGCTGCGCGAAACGCAAAACACTCTCAATCAACTCAATAAACAGATTGATGAGATGAACGCGTCGATTGCCAAACTGGAGCAGCAAAAAGCCGCCCAGGAGCGCAGCCTCGCCGCACAACTGGATGCCGCATTCCGTCAGGGCGAGCATACCGGTATTCAGCTAATTCTCAGCGGTGAAGAAAGCCAGCGTGGACAGCGTTTACAGGCTTATTTCGGCTATCTCAACCAGGCGCGACAAGAAACCATTGCCCAGTTGAAGCAAACGCGTGAAGAAGTCGCCATGCAGCGTGCTGAACTGGAAGAGAAACAAAGCGAGCAACAAACGCTGTTATATGAACAGCGCGCCCAACAGGCGAAACTGACTCAGGCTCTGAACGAGCGTAAAAAGACGCTGGCGGGGCTGGAATCTTCCATCCAGCAAGGTCAGCAGCAGCTAAGTGAACTGCGTGCCAACGAATCCCGTCTGCGTAACAGCATTGCCCGTGCGGAAGCCGCGGCGAAAGCGCGTGCTGAACGAGAAGCGCGTGAGGCCCAGGCGGTTCGCGACCGCCAGAAAGAAGCGACGCGCAAAGGCACCACCTACAAACCGACCGAAAGCGAAAAATCGCTGATGTCCCGAACTGGTGGCCTGGGTGCGCCGCGTGGTCAGGCATTCTGGCCGGTTCGCGGGCCGACGCTGCATCGCTATGGTGAACAGCTACAGGGCGAACTACGCTGGAAAGGAATGGTTATCGGTGCCTCTGAAGGTACTGAAGTTAAAGCGATTGCCGACGGTCGGGTGATTCTGGCTGACTGGCTGCAAGGTTACGGTCTGGTGGTGGTGGTTGAGCACGGTAAAGGCGACATGAGTCTTTACGGCTATAATCAGAGCGCACTGGTGAGCGTTGGTTCGCAGGTTCGCGCGGGCCAGCCAATTGCACTGGTGGGCAGCAGTGGCGGTCAGGGTCGGCCTTCACTCTATTTCGAAATTCGCCGCCAGGGTCAGGCGGTCAATCCACAGCCGTGGTTGGGAAGATAAGTTTTGTTTCCATTTCGTCGTAACGTTCTTGCATTTGCCGCTCTGTTGGCGCTCTCCTCCCCCGTACTTGCTGGCAAACTTGCCATCGTCATTGATGATTTTGGGTATCGCCCGCACAACGAAAACCAGGTGCTGGCGATGCCCTCCGCTATCTCCGTCGCTGTATTACCCGATTCACCGCACGCCAGAGAGATGGCGACCAAAGCGCATAACAGCGGGCACGAAGTGTTGATTCATCTCCCGATGGCACCACTGAGTAAACAGCCGCTGGAGAAAAATACGCTGCGCCCGGAGATGAGCAGCGACGAAATTGAGCGCATTATTCGTAGTGCGGTCAATAACGTGCCCTATGCCGTGGGGATCAACAACCACATGGGTAGCAAGATGACCTCTAACCTGTTTGGTATGCAGAAAGTGATGCAGGCACTGGAGCGTTACAATCTTTACTTCCTCGACAGCGTAACCATCGGTAATACCCAGGCGATGCGCGCCGCGCAAGGTACTGGCGTGAAGGTGATCAAACGGAAGGTGTTCCTCGACGATTCGCAGAACGAAGCGGACATCCGTGTGCAATTTAATCGCGCAATTGATCTGGCGCGTCGCAACGGTTCAACCATTGCCATTGGGCATCCTCACCCTTCAACGGTACGCGTGCTACAACAGATGGTTTATAACCTGCCGCCAGACATTACGCTGGTGAAAGCCAGCAGCTTGCTGAATGAACCGCAGGTTGATACTTCTACACCGCCGAAAAACGCTGTGCCTGATGCACCGCGTAATCCGTTCCGTGGCGTGAAGCTGTGCAAACCGAAGAAACCGATAGAACCTGTTTATGCTAATCGCTTCTTTGAAGTATTAAGCGAAAGCATCAGCCAGAGCACGCTGATCGTTTACTTCCAGCATCAGTGGCAAGGCTGGGGCAAACAGCCCGAAGCGGCGAAGTTTAACGCTAGCGCAAATTAAAGGCGCTACGCGTAATGCGATGGTGCGACCGCGTTTTGTCGCGCCATTGCCATAAGCGGAAAGACCACAGTAACGCCTGGTAACCGACCTTCACGCTGCGCACATTGGTAATCAGGCGCTTATACATACCGGAAGTAAATATCTCGGCAATCATCCGTTGGCGGGTAAGAATATCCGGCTCTTTGCGCACCGCATGGCAAACACGCAATGCTTCGTAAGTTATTTGCTGATGAAATTCCGGATAAATCGTAATTTTGTCGGCATAATTTCGATTTAATTTCTCCAGCAGGCGGGTAATCTTAATATAGTGACGTTGATAATTAAGGTTTTTATTCCCTTGTCTATGCAACCGACTCACTGACGTATTATGCAGATAATATTTATATAATGATTGCTCGGTATATCGCGCACGCAGCGCGTTAAACATGAATTCTGTTGTCCAGACAATATCCTGATGATGTAATCCGGCAATAAATTTAATGTTATTTTTAACAATAACATCACGGCGATAAACCCCCATCCAGACAACGTGAGTCCAACGGCGCGAAGAAAGCCCCATCCGCAGCCAGTCCGGGCCGGTTAATACGCCGGTTGAGCGAAGGCGATCGCTGGGGATGGATTGCCAGGTTTCTCCCGTTTCACGAAAACACCAGTCAGCGTTGCACTGCGCCACGTCGAGGTCATCCTCTAACGCCATGGTCATCAGCGTTTCGTACATGGTGGGATAGACCTCATCGTCAGCATCGACAAAAGCGACATATTTGCCCGTCGCCACCTCGATCCCACGATTACGCGCTACCGATGCGCCAGCATTCGCCTGATGCAACAAACGAACGTGCGGATAGTTTTCTGCGTAATGCTTTGCTATTTCAACAGAATTATCCGTTGAACCATCGTTAATAATAATGATTTCCAGAGCAGTCCAGGTTTGCGTAATTAAAGATTCCATACAAGTGCGGAAATCATCGCCCGCATTATATAACGGAATAATAACACTAAGTTTATTGGTGCTGTTCATCATAAATTACCGACGACCTCTGAAGTTATCCTGACGTTTTACAGGCTTTGTATTAAGAAACTATTAAGCCTGTGAGATATTATTTTTACAGGTGAGAGAGTCACTTCAGGGTAGAGAGATAATGAGAGCAGCTATATAAGAGATCAGCGCAATTACGATATCTTTATTACACTGACAGGATTTTACATATTTAACGGATTATCCTCAGGCAAAAGGGCTGGAATACCAGCCCTTGTTCGTGTTAATCCCAACTCAGAATTACTTTCCCGGACTGGCCCGAACGCATAGCGTCAAAGCCCTTCTGGAAATCATCGATAGAGAAACGATGGGTAATGATCGGCGAGAGATCCAGACCTGACTGAATCAGCGCCGCCATCTTGTACCAGGTTTCAAACATCTCACGACCGTAAATACCTTTAATGAACAAGCCTTTAAAGATTACTTTGGTCCAGTCGATAGACATATCGGACGGTGGAATACCCAGCATCGCAATACGACCGCCGTGGTTCATGGTATCGAGCATGGTACGAAACGCTGGCGGCGCGCCGGACATTTCCAGACCGACATCAAAGCCTTCGGTCATGCCCAGTTCAGCCATCACATCATTAAGGTTTTCTTTCGCGACGTTAACCGCACGGGTGATACCCATTTTGCGCGCCAGCTCAAGGCGGTATTCGTTAACATCGGTGATCACCACATTGCGTGCACCAACGTGTTTCGCCACCGCCGCAGCCATAATACCTATCGGACCTGCACCAGAAACCAGCACATCTTCGCCCACCAGATCGAACGACAGCGCGGTATGCACGGCGTTACCGAAGGGATCAAAAATGGAAGCCAGGTCGTCGGAGATATTGTCTGGGATTTTGAAGGCGTTGAACGCCGGGATCACCAGATATTCGGCGAAGCAGCCCGGACGGTTAACGCCGACGCCGATCGTGTTGCGGCACAGATGGGTACGACCGCCACGACAGTTGCGACAGTGACCGCAGGTGATATGGCCTTCGCCAGAAACGCGATCGCCGATTTTGAAGCCTTTCACTTCCTGACCAATACCTACCACTTCACCGACATATTCATGGCCTACGACCATCGGCACCGGGATGGTTTTTTGCGACCACTCATCCCAGTTATAGATGTGAACGTCAGTCCCGCAGATGGCTGTTTTACGGATTTTAATCAGCAGATCGTTATGCCCGAGTTCCGGTACAGGAACGTCGGTCATCCAGATGCCCTCTTCCGCTTTCAGTTTGGATAACGCTTTCATCTCACATCCTCAGGCGATAACGCCCAGTTGTTTACCAATACGCGTGAATGCTTCTACTGCACGCGTAATTTGCTCAGGGGTATGCGCCGCAGACATCTGGGTACGAATACGCGCCTGACCTTTCGGAACGACCGGATAGAAGAAACCGGTGACGTAAATGCCCTCTTTTTGCAGCTCACGGGCAAATTTCTGCGCCACTACTGCATCGCCAAGCATGACCGGAATAATGGCATGATCGGCTCCCGCCAGGGTAAAGCCCGCCGCCGACATTTGCTCACGGAACTGGCGCGCGTTCGCCCACAGACGGTCACGCAGTTCGCTGCCCGCTTCGACCATCTCCAGTACTTTGATGGACGCGGCAACAATGGCCGGTGCCAGCGAGTTGGAGAACAGGTACGGACGAGAACGCTGGCGCAGCCACTCAACCACCTCTTTGCGCGCCGCGGTATAACCACCAGAAGCCCCGCCCAGCGCTTTACCAAGTGTGCCGGTGATAATATCGACCCGGCCCATCACATCGCAGTATTCATGGGAACCACGACCGTTTTCACCGACAAAACCGACCGCGTGGGAGTCGTCTACCATCACCAGGGCATCGTATTTATCTGCCAGATCGCAAACGCCCTTCAGATTGGCAATCACACCGTCCATCGAGAATACACCATCGGTGGCAATCAGCACATGACGCGCACCGGCTTCACGCGCTTCTTTCAGACGAGCTTCAAGCTCCTGCATATCGTTGTTGGCATAGCGATAGCGTTTAGCTTTACACAGACGCACACCATCAATAATAGACGCGTGGTTCAGTGCGTCGGAGATAATGGCGTCTTCCGCGCCCAGCAGCGTTTCAAACAGGCCACCGTTAGCATCAAAGCAGGAAGAGTAGAGAATCGCATCTTCCATCCCCAGGAATGCCGCCAGTTTTTGTTCAAGCTCTTTATGGCTGTCCTGAGTGCCGCAAATAAAACGCACCGAAGCCATGCCGAAACCGTGAGAATCCATTCCCGCCTTTGCTGCCGCAATCAGATCCGGATGATTCGCCAGCCCGAGATAGTTGTTGGCACAAAAGTTAATGACGTGGCTTCCATCAGCCACGGTGATATCTGCTTGCTGCGCAGACGTAATAATGCGCTCTTCTTTAAACAACCCTTCCGCCCGTGCGGTTTCCAGATCGTTGGTTAACTGCTGATAAAATTCTCCACGCATTGCGATTCTCCAGACAGGGCAAATTCCAGCACATATTACCCAAACTTATAGGTCGCGACGAGATGACGCGTTAACACTTCTGCAAAATTCAGGATAAATAACGTCCATCAATCTCACTTTTGGCGAATGGCTGAAGCCAACGCCGTGTAGTGATATGATAGAAGTATTCGTGTCTGAGATTGTCTCTGACTCCATAATTCGAAGGTTACAGTTATGATCATCGTTACCGGCGGCGCGGGCTTTATCGGCAGCAACATCGTTAAGGCCCTGAATGATAAAGGCATCACCGATATTCTGGTGGTGGACAACCTGAAAGACGGCACCAAGTTTGTGAACCTGGTGGATCTGGATATCGCGGACTATATGGATAAGGAAGACTTCCTGATCCAGATTATGGCTGGCGAAGAGTTCGGCGATGTCGAAGCGATTTTCCACGAAGGCGCATGCTCTTCCACCACCGAGTGGGACGGCAAGTATATGATGGATAACAACTATCAATACTCCAAGGAGCTGCTGCACTACTGCCTGGAGCGCGAAATCCCGTTCCTGTACGCTTCTTCCGCAGCCACCTACGGCGGACGCACCTCCGACTTTATTGAATCCCGCGAGTACGAAAAACCGTTGAACGTCTACGGTTACTCAAAATTCCTGTTTGATGAATATGTTCGTCAAATCCTGCCTGAAGCGAACTCGCAGATTGTTGGCTTCCGTTATTTCAACGTTTATGGACCGCGTGAAGGCCATAAAGGCAGCATGGCGAGCGTCGCTTTCCATCTCAACACCCAGCTTAACAACGGTGAATCGCCAAAACTGTTCGAAGGTAGCGAGAACTTCAAACGTGACTTCGTCTATGTGGGCGACGTGGCAGATGTAAACCTGTGGTTCCTGGAAAATGGCGTTTCCGGCATCTTCAACCTCGGCACCGGTCGTGCGGAATCCTTCCAGGCTGTAGCTGATGCTACGCTGGCTTATCACAAGAAAGGCCAGATCGAATACATTCCGTTCCCGGATAAACTGAAAGGCCGCTATCAGGCGTTCACTCAGGCAGATCTGACAAATCTGCGCGCGGCGGGTTACGACAAACCGTTCAAAACCGTTGCTGAAGGTGTAACGGAATACATGGCCTGGCTGAATCGCGACGCATAAGAGCTCTGCATGAAAATACTGGTGATCGGCCCGTCTTGGGTTGGCGACATGATGATGTCGCAAAGTCTCTATCGCACGCTCCAGGCGCGCTATCCCCAGGCGATAATCGATGTGATGGCACCGGCATGGTGCCGTCCATTATTATCGCGGATGCCGGAAGTTAACGAAGCTATCCCTATGCCTCTCGGTCACGGAGCGCTGGAAATCGGCGAACGCCGCAAACTGGGTCATAGCCTGCGTGAAAAGCGCTACGACCGCGCCTACGTCTTACCAAACTCCTTCAAATCTGCATTAGTGCCTTTCTTCGCGGGTATTCCTCATCGCACTGGCTGGCGCGGCGAGATGCGCTACGGTTTACTCAACGATGTACGCGTGCTCGATAAAGAAGCCTGGCCGCTAATGGTGGAACGCTATGTCGCGCTGGCCTATGACAAAGGCATTATGCGTACCGCACAAGATCTGCCGCAGCCATTGTTATGGCCGCAGTTGCAGGTGAGCGAAGGTGAAAAATCATATACCTGTAATCAATTTTCGCTTTCATCAGAACGTCCGATGATTGGCTTTTGCCCGGGTGCGGAGTTTGGTCCGGCAAAACGCTGGCCACACTACCACTATGCGGAGCTGGCAAAGCAGCTGATTGATGAAGGTTATCAGGTGGTTCTGTTTGGCTCTGCGAAAGATCATGAAGCGGGCAATGAGATTCTTGCCGCTTTGAATACCGAGCAGCAGGCATGGTGTCGGAACCTGGCGGGGGAAACACAGCTTGATCAAGCGGTTATCCTGATTGCAGCCTGTAAAGCCATTGTCACTAACGATTCTGGCCTGATGCACGTTGCGGCGGCGCTCAATCGTCCGCTGGTTGCCCTGTATGGTCCAAGTAGCCCGGACTTCACACCGCCGCTATCCCATAAAGCGCGCGTGATCCGTTTGATTACCGGCTATCACAAAGTGCGTAAAGGCGATGCCGCAGAAGGATATCACCAGAGTCTGATCGACATTACTCCCCAGCGCGTACTGGAAGAACTCAACGCACTATTGTTACAAGAGGAAGCCTGACGGATGCGGGTTTTGATCGTTAAAACATCGTCGATGGGCGATGTTCTCCACACGCTGCCCGCACTCACTGATGCCCAGCAGGCAATTCCAGAGATTAAATTTGACTGGGTGGTGGAAGAAGGGTTCGCACAGATTCCTTCCTGGCACGCTGCCGTTGAGCGAGTTATTCCTGTGGCAATACGTCGCTGGCGTAAAGCCTGGTTCTCGGCCCCCATAAAAGCGGAACGCAAAGCGTTTCGTGAAGCGCTACAAGCAGAGAACTATGACGCAGTTATCGACGCTCAGGGGCTGGTAAAAAGCGCGGCGCTGGTGACGCGTCTGGCGCATGGCGTAAAGCATGGAATGGACTGGCAAACCGCTCGCGAACCTTTAGCCAGTCTGTTTTACAATCGTAAGCATCATATTGCAAAACAGCAGCACGCCGTAGAACGCACCCGCGAACTGTTTGCCAAAAGTCTGGGCTATAGCAAACCGCAAACCCAGGGCGATTATGCTATTGCACAGCATTTCCTGACGAACCTGCCTACAGATGCTGGCGAATATGCCGTATTTCTTCATGCGACGACCCGTGATGATAAACACTGGCCGGAAGAACACTGGCGAGAATTGATTGGTTTACTGGCTGATTCAGGAATACGGATTAAACTTCCGTGGGGCGCGCCGCATGAGGAAGAACGGGCGAAACGACTGGCGGAAGGATTTGCTTATGTTGAAGTATTGCCGAAGATGAGTCTGGAAGGCGTTGCCCGCGTGCTGGCCGGGGCTAAATTTGTAGTGTCGGTGGATACGGGGTTAAGCCATTTAACGGCGGCACTGGATAGACCCAATATCACGGTTTATGGACCTACCGATCCGGGATTAATTGGCGGGTATGGGAAGAATCAGATGGTTTGTAGGGCTCCGCTAATGAATTTAAATAATTTAGAAGCAGCGGCTGTTTATAAAAAAATCACATTGATTTAATAAATAGTAAGTGGGCATTATACCCACTTACTTAGTCAACGCTTTTATTATTGTGGTTCTTTTTTACTCAAAAACGATATAGACAGGAAGAGGCACACAATCCACGATGCCGGTATTGGTTTAGCATGTGTAATGACATCACTAATGCCAAATAACATAATAGAAGCAGGGAAAACCAAGAGTATATACTTTTTCTCCCGGATACAGTAATAGATCATTGCAACATAGAACATAATAAGAACAAGAAGACCAATTTTTCCTTTCGTGGAAAGAGATTCCACAATTTCGTTATGCATATGTACATCAAGGAATAATAAAGCTCCACTATAAATATTATTTTCTGAACTTAATGCTTTTATATTTTCAGCACGTTGCTCAAGAGATTGCCAATTAAAACCATCAGGACTTCCTTTGATTCCTGCATTAATCATTGCAAAACGTGCCCCGACCGAGGATTGGCTGTTATTTTTTGTTGTATATGAAATAACATCAACTTTTAATGAATTAATTCGCCTCTCAATTTCCTTATTAAATATCAAACCACAAGCAAGCAGCAATATAAAAACACCACTCAATCCTTTAAATAAAAAAACTTTTTGATCACGGTGCTGGAGAAATAATATGACCATAATCATAAGTGGGAATGTGAAAAATGCCGCACGCGTCCCAGTCATCATTACTGCTGCAAAGCTTAAAGCAAAGTTAGCATAAAATAGAAACCATTTATATTTCGATTGCATTTTGATGAATACAATTGAAGAATATAAAGTTGTAAATGTAATCACATAAGCCGCAATAGTCGCTGCCCCCATCTGACCAATATTCCCATTCATGGCGGAGAGGGGAATGCGGTCTGCATGCAAATATATCCCTTGATAATATGCTCTACATAGCATGATTATTTGAACTAAGATAGCTGAAATAAAATGTAGTTTTTCATTTTGCCTGAATTTATTTTTACTTAGTAATAAAAATGTCAACGAGCTAAATACTAATAGTTTTCCAGACTCAAGGTAGCCTCGATAAGCATTTCTATATACTACATCTTCTGTTTTATAAAATTCATACCATATAAGGTTCATTGCACCCAAAAGAAGTAAACCAAGAATTAATATAATGACATTTTTATTATAATTATGCTTTTTATTTACAATTAATAAGAAAAGAGAAAATGCACCTGTCGCATTAATTATTTTAGTGGTGATATTAAGATCAATTGGCACAAACAACAAACCGATTAAATACAATAAAAAAATAAAATTACAGCTATTATTTCGAAATTGCTCAATTTTTACTTCCACGTTAATATCTCACAACAAATTGAAATTAACAATCTCATTTCAAAAGAGAAAAAAAAGCCACCTTTATCCAGGAGCGTATAAACTTCATTCTTTTCTGAAGCCTTGTTCTGGGTTGTTTTTTTTCCGATGTTAATAGCCTTTCACTTTCAAGATGACTATTAAACTCATTTAAAATAGGATGTAATATTATTTCGTCTAAATAAAACTCTTTTATAATATTATGTTGATGCATTAACTTCCAGCTATCAGCTCGATAGGTGCCATAATCCTTTGTCAATTTGAGCAACTTTTGTGCCATATCTTTATTCATCAAATATGAACATGTACGACGAATTTTATTTTTATTGAAATTAACACGCCGAAAAGTACAAGTACTTACCTTAACTTTACTAAAAAGGCTTTGCCCCAATACCGGATAATCATGTAATCCTTTTTGTCCTCCAAGCAAATACAAATTATTATGTTTTAACTTGTCTTTTTCAGAAAGATTAAAATATTGCAGAAATTTTTTAAACTTCTCATTGACGATAACATCATCCTCGAGAATGACTGCCCATTCTATATTTTTATCTATCATATCCTTATATATAAGCTGATGACTTAATGTACAAGCAATTTCTCCATCAGTCATTTCTGCGCCGACACCACTTAATCTCATTTTATCAATAATTTCTTTATTTTGAGGGTCTTTAGCATCTATGGCATCAAAAAAATCAAAATTAATATTTAATCGATGAAAAACATCATTTATTTTATTTCTTCGCTCAATATCTCTTTTAAGTGAGACAATATAAATGGGCAAGTTCATTAAAAAATCTCTGGGTGATTAATCTTAATAATTATTTGGAAAAATGCTTACGCGCTATTTTCTTACTATAATAGAGGATGAAATAGTAAAATGAAGATGCAATATTACCATTTCTTTTCAAATGTCTGGATTTCACTTGATACTGCTTTTCATTCGTGGCTGGAATAAACGCCACATCATTCCAGCAAGAAGCCTGATAAGCCTCATTAAAATACTTCTGGCAGGGATAATTCGTCCAGTCGTTCCAGGGCTTCGTTACGCCAACATAATGAATCAGCTTAGTATCATCGGTAATGGTCTTTTTATAATCTTCATCGCTTTTATTTTTTAACTCATAGTCAATGCCATAAAAGCAATCATAATCGCCGCTAATAAAAATACAATGACCAAAGAACAGAATATTTAAAATATCCTGATCAAGGCATTTATACTTCGTGTGCTGCGGGTCACTTGCCAGCATAGCAATGGCTTTATTCATAAAATCATTTTTCGCCCATGCTTCAAGCTGCAGATATACTACACCGGCGTTGAAATAATTCCCTGGAAGTCCCTCTATAGCCAGACGCTTCGCTGGTTTTTCCTGCATAAAAGGCACATCTTTAATAACAGCTGCGAACTTATCCTCATCAAAATTAATATCAAGCAATCCAGCTAATGAGCCTTTACAGATGACATCAGCATCGATATATAACAGATTTTCAATAGTTTCACTCAAATACTGGAACGCAACTAAACGGAAGAATGTTGCATAAGACCACTGTTTCAGGCTGGGGAAGATATCAATAAAGGCATTGGAGACTTTATAAATTATTACTTCAACGTTAGCATTTTTGCTGGTAAAAGCATTAACACGTTGTAGATAATCTTCATCAATGTAGTCGGTAAAGAGATGAAACTTAACCGCAAGGTCCGGGTTATGCATAACAACTGATTGCATAGATACTGCCGCACCAAATAAAAAGTTACGGTCAATACCGTAAGCGATATTTAACACACGATCGGTGTTAGCAATTTCCCCAGAGACAGCGACTTCAGTAATACTCTCAGCTAATAAATCCATGTTGGTTCCGTTTTGACTGTGTGGTTTACGCTTTGCCTTTTAATTTTTTAATAAATTTGCGTAGTTTGGTTCTGTAGATTACTGAATAGTAGCCATAATCTTTTATTTCGTTGACAATACCCAGGTGACGTTCCATGGCCAGACGATCACGAGCTTTACGCTCTGCCGTACAGCTTTTACCGGATAGGTCAATTATCCTGACACCATCTTTACTAACGATAAAGTTACCCCGGTGTGGGTCGCCCGATAGCATATTTAAGGCATGCAATTTTTCCATTGAAGCCTTAATTTCTGCTTTAACATTTTCTGGAATAATCGGCATATCATTGAGCTCTACGCCCTCGACATACTCGATAAGCATGATAAAAACACTGGCATAGTTGAAAATTTTACGCTCAGCCAGAAAATAAAAATCATTAGGAAAAGTAAGACCTGCACTTCTGACACGATCGGTTTCAACGATCAAATTCTGATAGTAGTCACCTTTTACAAAAGATTTTAAAAAACGTTCATTCCTTTTCGTTTTCGGAGCAAAGACTTTAAAAACATAGCGACCATATTTCGTATCAATCAAAGATACTTTGGTATCATCAATATTACGTAATACTTTTACTGTTTTAAAATTATAGGCCAGTATTTCATCAAAGATTTCTTTATATTTATTATCATTATCTTTGTAATAAAATGAGAAGCCGCGATAACGTATACTTGTAATCATAAGAGTAATTTATTTCTTAAGCTTGTACTTAATTAATGAAGTTATGCCTTTTATATACTCACCATGGGCAAACAGATGCTTATATTGTTTCTGCATTTCTGCAACAGTCCGCGCCTCTTTAAGAGGATATTTCTTCCAAGGAGATTGTTCACGCGCGATATTAAAGTATGATGCAGACGGATATCCAGCCCAGCTATGCCATGGTTTAGTTATCCCTGTATAGTGAATCAACACTGTTTTATCGGTAATGGTTTGCTGATACTTTCGATGACTACGATCATAAAGTTCGTTTTTCAGGGTATAAATAGTATCAAAATCCTTCGCAAGGTAGATATTATTCATATTAAATGCGATATTCAACGCATCCTGATCTAAATATTTAAGAGAGCCATATTTAGTTTCCCCTCGTAAAAGTTTGAGTAAATACGGTGTCAAATTTGCTTCATGCCATTTTTTAAGATTGACATAGATAACGCCTGCATTGAAATAACGTCCATTCATTTCGGGAATGTTGAGGCGTTTTGCACATGCCGCCTGAGTACTATCATTGTCAGGAATGACCGCAGCAAACTCATCTTTAAATATAATTTCTGTGAGAGGTTTCAGGCTTCCTTTACAAACAACATCGGCATCCAGATACAGCAGTGTGGAAATACTTTCACTCAGATATTCAAAAGACAATACCCTGAAGTATGTCGCGTACGACCAAAACTGTGACGTCGGCAGATCAGCAAAGTATTTGGGGTCAATTAAATATACAATAATTGAGGTATTAAATTGTTTTGCTGTTTCATTAAATGACTTTAAATAATCATCATCCACATAATCAGTGAAAACATGAAAGACAAAATTAATATCTGAATTATTAATCAAAACGGAAGAAATTGAAACGCCAGCACCATACAAAAAATTCTTATCGATACCGTAGGAAACATTTAGCTCTGGGGCGTTTTCTTTTTTATTATCTGCTAAATACGAAAACCGTTCTTTTATAAATTCATTCATTTAACTTTTCTCAATTTCATTTTATTATCTTTAAATAAAAATAATAAATATAATTCATTATCCCGTTAATTGGTTTGTTTTGTTTAAAATTATGCTTGGCGCAATAACGAGCATAGTTTGAGTTAACTGGCCGCATTAACGGTTCATTTTTCCAGGGCGATGCTTCTTTGGCTTTGATAAAAGGTTGCGCACTTGGATAACCGGCCCAGTAATGCCAGGGTTTTGTCGGGCCGACATAATGAATTAATACGGTTTCATCATTAATTGGACAAACAAATGATTTTTTTAATTCATAATTTAAACTAAATTGCGTATTGTATTTAGCATCAATGAATTTAACTTTCCCTAACAGGATAAGATTAAGGATATCTTGATCCATATAGGTTAAACGGGAAACGATGGCTTTATCAGCAAGCATCGACATCGCTTTAGCAGAAACGGACTCCTGCGCCCACGCTAGTGTATTAATTAACAGGACACCTGAATTAAAGTAACCCTTTTCAAGTTCATTACACTGCAGACTTTGACCCCGTAACGACCACCAGTTAGCATCGCGTTCAGTAACAACAGCAGCAACGTTATTGGCAAGATCCATTGTTATCAGCGGCTTTAAGTTTCCCTGACAGGCGATATCAGCATCCAGGTAAAGGATCTTATCTTGTTGATCAATAAAGTAATCTGCAATTACAAAACGGAAATACATGGCAATAGACCAATTTTTGGTCGTCGGTAATGCCTTAAGCCGTTCACAATTTACTAGATGGATCTGGATACAGGTACGATAGCTTTTCGCCAATTGGGCTAAACGCTGGATATCGGCTTCAGGGATATCATCAATAAAAACGTGGAAAACAAAACTCACGTCGTTGTTATGTAACAAAACTGACGTGATTGAAACACCACAACCAAAAAGAAAGTTTTTATCAATGCCATAAGCAACATGGAATGATGATGCCACTGACGCCGCTGGCCTTTCATCGAAGATGATTGTCTTATTGATCATCTCTTGTGGATTAAAATAGTGGGCACTCATATTTCTCTCCGGAAATTACAACGATTTTCGAATCGTTCTTTCCCTGATTTTTGTGGCTTTTGCTTCTGCTTGCGACAGCAGTCCTTGTTCCTGCTTGAGAATGTCTTTAAGCGGGGCGGCAAAATACACTTTCATAAACCGCCAGATATCCCGCTGAGTCAGGCCGATATTCATTGAAGAAAAATAAAGCCCTATAAGATCTTTATCGCGCCAACGACGTGGAACGCGCGTGCGAAGCTGCGCCCGGTGTAGGTCAATTACCGAAATTTTTAACTCCTCTTCCTTACCGGAAAAAGGCAAGTGCAGCAGGAAATGACAGATATAACAGTCACGATGGTTAATGCCCGCAGCATGCATATCGCGCACCATCGTCGCGACACGCTTAATAAGCATACGCTTTACGCGAACATCTGGTGGGTTGGTCGCCCAGTCAGCACAGTAATCTTCCAGACTGATGGTTGGTGTCAGATCTTCGGTAATAATAAACGAGGTTCTGGTCAGCGGATTCATGCCTTTTTCGCCGAATGCCACCCCATACATAGTATCAACGCCGACATCCCGCAGTCGATGAATCGCATTCCATTCGCGGTCTGCGCCTAATACTGGCATCCGCAATGAGAGTAAATTTTTGATTATCTCTTTCAGGGTCGTGCCGCGATGCCATTTGAGAAAATAGCTTTTGCCCGCCATTTCAAAGCGCAGAGTACGGCGAGTTTCCAGTTCACGAAATACCTCACCCTGCAAGGTTTTAACTTCCTCAAAAGGATCTTTGCCGCGCCATAACGTGGCAAACGGCTCTTTAAGTTCAACCATCCAGACCACCCGTTATGATATCCGCCGCTTTCTCTGGCAGACTGTATAAATCTTGTGTATCAGCATAATGTCGCGCATTTTCCGCCCAGGCCTGGCGCAATGAAGATTGCGTTAACGCTTTGCGTAAAATCTCATTCAATGTTTCCTGGCGGAATGGCTCAGCAATAGCCTCGCCGCAATTAGCGTCGACAATATAATGCGCATAGCCACAAACGGCTGTTGTTAGTACCGGTAATCCTGCAGTAATCGCTTCCAGCAGCACAATTCCCGCCGCTTCCTGGTAGGCAGGATGCAGTAATAAATCCGCCGCCGCCATTAATTCCGAGACATCATTGCGCCCCGAGAAAAAGTGAACATTACTGCGCACGCCGCGTTTTTCTGCCAGCGCCTCAAATTTTCGCGGTTTATCCTGCCCAACAACATATAGCAATGTGTTGTGGCGCAGCGAATCCGGTAACGAAGCAAGTGCTTCAATGGAACGATCGACACCTTTACGCGTGAAGTCTGAACCGACCTGCAACAATAAATATTGTTGTTCGGTTATTCCATTCTTCTTACGGAAGATTTCACGGCTATTGGCTGGCTGCTGGCTATATTTACGATCAGGATAAATCCCCGGTGGCAGAATATGAAAACGCTCCGCTTCAGTCTGATAATGTTTCTGGAAATCGGCGATTTGCTTATCTGTCAGCATCAGCAACTGTGTCGGCTTACCCTGTTCGAAGGTTGCCCGCTCAAAGGCGGCATAATGGCGATAACGTGACGTCAGGCGATAGAAAAAGCCTTTTTCCTGCGCTACTTTCTCGGCATAACAAACATCAGCGGCATAATAAACGTCCAGCCCCGGCATTTTGTTGAATCCAACGACTTTATCGACGGGATGTTCGCGTAAATGTTTTTGCACCCAGGCAAAATACTCCGCATTGCGCCCGTGATTGGTATGCGATTTAACCGGCACTTTGATCAGTTCAAATACATCAGGGCATTCGCCTTCCCACGACTGGGTATAAACCCGAACATGATGACCTCGGGCGGCGACTGTCTGAGCAATACGCATAAAATCACGCTGCAAACCGCCAAAGGGAAAATATTTATATAAACAAAAAGCAACGATCATAACGACGTACCTGTCGTGGAGGAGGTCAGTAATTTATCGACAGCAGCAATGACATCTGCCGCCGGAATAACCGAAAGATACATCTCATTTCGGTCACGCTGATCGCGCGTTGGCATTTCCCGGTAATCTCCCGCCCAGAATTGAATCATGTTATTTGACCAGGGACGCCAGAAAATATGATCTGTCGCACCAAACAGCGATATCAGCGGCGTATTAACTGCAGCGGCAATATGCGCCGGTGCGGAATCAACGCCAATAAACAGCTGCGCATGATCGATTAACGCACCAAGTTCCGGGAAGGTCACCTTTCCAGCCAGCGCCGTTACTGGTGGCGTCTGGCATCCCTGCGCAATTTCATTGACGCAGGCCAGATCGTCTTTATCTGGGCCGGACGTCAGAACGACTTCATAACCACGAGCATGTAAGGCATCAATCACAGCGGAAAACTTGGCGTTGTCCCAGCATTTGAAGATTTGCCGCGCCGTAGGTTGGATAACCACATAATTTTGTCCAACACCAGCGTGATCAAGTTCGCGACGCATACGTTTCCAGCTTGCAGGCGGGTAACTCATGGTTGTCTGCTTCACCAACGAATCAAGTCCCAATGGTGTCAGCACGGATAAGTTACTTTCCACCACATTTCCACCCTGCAACGGCACCAAATGGGTGAAACTTTTACGCCAAAAAGCAGACTGCCGATGATGATAATCCTGGGAAATTTTCACACGAGTATTTAATAAGCGAACCAGTATAGCAACCATCCATTGATCGGTAAGATTGACGATAAGGTCATACTTATTGGCACGTAATACCTTGATGAGATGAAAAAAGTTGGCAATTTTTTCTGAGGCTTTTGCTTTTTTATTTTTTATGCCGTAGAGCGCGTTAATCTCTGGATTTTCAGACAGGATCGGGATGGTGTCCTGATAAAGCAGCACATCGATTTTTGCGTCAGGGTAATTTTTTTTCAGCGAACTAATGACGGGAGTAGTTAATAACATATCCCCATGAAAACGCATCTTAATGAGCAAAATTCTTCGAAATGGCTTATCCACAAGTAACTCTTTTTGTTGAGATTATCCGATTAAGGTGAAGCAGAAAAAGCACGCTACCGCCCCAGGCTCAACAGCTACCTGAATACTGATACCGCACTGATATTGACGCGCTAGTGTATCACTTCTTTCGCGGCAATCCGACCCGAATGATTTTTAAGCACATTGTTGATTTTCAATAAAGAAATCAATCAAATAAAATCATTAGCAACCATATTCTTTCACTGTTGCTCTGCGATTCCTTCCTGCACGTACAGCAGAAATCAATGAATCGCATAAAAATACCAAAAAAGTATAGATGTTCAGCAAGAATTGGCGGGTAAATTGCTATTTAAGTCAAAAACGGGAAAAGTAATGGTAAAGCCACAGCTAAATACATAGAATCCCCAGCACATCCATAAGTCAGCTATTTACTATGCTCGAATTGCTTTACACCGCCCTTCTCTACCTTATTCAGCCGCTGATCTGGATACGGCTCTGGGTGCGCGGACGTAAGGCTCCGGCCTATCGAAAACGCTGGGGTGAACGTTACGGTTTTTACCGCCATCCGCTAAAACCAGGCGGCATTATGCTGCACTCCGTCTCCGTCGGTGAAACTCTGGCGGCGATCCCGTTGGTGCGCGCGCTGCGCCATCGTTATCCTGATTTACCGATTACCGTTACAACCATGACGCCAACCGGTTCGGAGCGCGTACAATCGGCTTTCGGGAAGGATGTTCAGCACGTTTATCTGCCGTATGACCTGCCCGATGCGCTCAACCGTTTCCTGAATAAAGTCGACCCCAAACTGGTGTTGATTATGGAAACCGAACTATGGCCTAACCTGATTGCGGCGCTACACAAACGTAAAATTCCGCTGGTGATCGCTAACGCGCGACTCTCTGCCCGCTCGGCCGCAGGTTATGCCAAACTGGGTAAATTCGTCCGTCGCTTGCTGCGTCGTATTACGCTGATTGCTGCGCAAAATGAAGAAGATGGTGCACGTTTTGTGGCGCTGGGCGCAAAAAATAATCAGGTGACCGTTACCGGTAGCCTGAAATTCGATATTTCTGTAACGCCGCAGTTGGCTGCTAAAGCCGTGACGCTGCGCCGCCAGTGGGCACCACACCGCCCGGTATGGATTGCCACCAGCACTCACGAAGGTGAAGAGAGCGTGGTCATTGCCGCACATCAGGCATTGTTACAGCAATTCCCGAATTTATTGCTCATCCTGGTACCCCGTCATCCAGAACGCTTCCCGGATGCGATTAATCTTGTCCGCCAGGCTGGACTAAGCTATATCACACGCTCTTCAGGGGAAGTCCCCTCCACCAGCACGCAGGTTGTGGTTGGCGATACGATGGGCGAGTTGATGTTACTGTACGGCATTGCCGATCTCGCCTTTGTTGGCGGTTCACTGGTTGAACGTGGTGGGCATAATCCGCTGGAAGCTGCCGCACACGCTATTCCGGTATTGATGGGGCCGCATACTTTTAACTTTAAAGACATTTGCGCGCGGCTGGAGCAGGCAAGCGGGCTGATTACCGTTACCGATGCCACTACGCTTGCAAAAGAGGTGTCCTCTTTACTCACCGACGCCGATTACCGTAGTTTCTATGGCCGTCATGCCGTTGAAGTACTGTATCAAAACCAGGGCGCGCTACAGCGTCTGCTTCAACTGCTGGAACCTTACCTGCCACCGAAAACGCATTGAGGTTGTTATGCAAAAACGGGCGATTTATCCGGGTACTTTCGATCCCATTACCAATGGTCATATCGATATCGTGACGCGCGCCACGCAAATGTTCGATCACGTTATTCTGGCGATTGCCGCCAGCCCCAGTAAAAAACCGATGTTTACCCTGGAAGAGCGTGTGGCGCTGGCACAGCAGGCAACCGCGCATCTGGGGAACGTGGAAGTGGTCGGGTTTAGTGATTTGATGGCGAACTTCGCCCGTAATCAACACGCTACGGTGCTGATTCGTGGCCTGCGTGCGGTGGCGGATTTTGAATATGAAATGCAGCTGGCGCATATGAATCGCCACTTAATGCCGGAACTGGAAAGTGTGTTTCTGATGCCGTCGAAAGAGTGGTCGTTTATCTCTTCATCGTTGGTGAAAGAGGTGGCGCGCCATCAGGGCGATGTCACCCATTTCCTGCCGGAGAATGTCCATCAGGCGCTGATGGCGAAGTTAGCGTAGCGTTTATGCCGGATGGTATGCCATCCGGCGCGCATGAATTACTTCTGGCACTGCCGACAATAAAACGTTGCCCGCTGCGCATGTTTAGTCGCCACAATCGGCGTACCGCACACCCGACACGGCTCGCCTTTTCGCCCGTAAACCTGCAATTCCTGTGCGAAATAGCCCGGTTTACCATCACTTTGCAGAAAATCTTTCAGCGTTGTACCGCCCTGCTCAATCGAACGCAGCAACACCGCTTTAATCACCCGAGCTAACAATTCACACTCTGCCAGCGACAGTGATGACGCCAGCCGATCCGGATGGATCCCCGCCGCAAACAGTGATTCGCTGGCATAGATATTCCCTACCCCTACCACCAGCTTGTTATCCATCAGCCACGGTTTAATCGCCGTTTTTTTCTTCGCGCACTTCTGATGCAGGTACTCACCGTTGAAATCGTCGCTAAGCGGCTCCGGTCCAAGATGGGCCAGCACATTATGCCCTTCCAGCTCTTTGGTCCACAGCCAGGCACCAAAGCGGCGCGGATCGGTGTAGCGCAGCACTTTGCCGTTGCTCATCACCAAATCCACATGGTCATGCTTTTCAGGGGGAAGTTCTTCTGGAAGGATGCGCAGGCTGCCAGACATCCCTAAATGAATGATAATCCAGCCCTCAGGCAGCTCCAGCAGCAGATATTTAGCCCGCCGCTGCACGCTAAGCACTGGTTGGTCGCTTAAACGGTAGATCTCTTCTGAAACCGGCCAGCGCAAGCGTCCGTTGCGCACCACCGCATGAAGAATGGTTGCACCAACGAGATGCGGTTCTATGCCGCGGCGGCTGGTTTCAACTTCGGGTAATTCAGGCATAGCATCTCCAGGAATGAACAGATGCAGTCAATATGGGGGCAAGCAGATAACAAAAAACCCCGCCGGAGCGAGGTTTTTTGTTACATCAAAGCGAGAATTATTTGATTTTCGCTTCTTTGTAGATCACGTGCTGGCGAACAACTGGATCGAATTTTTTCAGTTCCAGTTTTTCCGGCTTAGTACGTTTGTTCTTCGTAGTGGTATAGAAGTGACCAGTACCAGCAGAAGAAACCAGCTTGATTTTCTCACGAATACCTTTAGCCATGATTTATTTCCTCTAAGTACTTAGTACTTTTCGCCACGGGCACGCAGTTCAGCCAGAACTGTATCGATGCCTTTTTTATCGATTACACGCATACCTTTAGCAGATACGCGCAGGGTGACAAAACGCTTCTCGCTCTCAACCCAGAAACGGTGAGAGTGCAGGTTCGGCAGGAAACGGCGTTTAGTCGCGTTCAGTGCGTGGGAACGGTTGTTACCGGTCACCGGACGCTTGCCAGTAACTTGGCAGACTCGGGACATGTCTATTCTCCAAAAATCAAATTAGCTCGAGCTTCGTATGGGGTATTGGCGCCTCGTCAGGCTTTACAGCCCGGTCATCGCAGTTCTATGTGAACTCTCGATTGCCAGGCCCAAATGCCAAACCCGAGATTCTCAAAGGTGGCGTAGTATACGCTGACTCAGCGATGTGCTCAAGTCCCGAACAGACAAAGATCCCGAAGGATCGCGCATAGCGGGTTAAATCCAGCCGCGTTCGGCAAAAGAAACATACTCTCCACGCCCAATCACGATATGGTCGAGCACGCGTAAATCCATGAACTGACAACTCTTTATTATCCGTTCAGTAATGAGTTTATCCGCTTTACTGGGTTCAGCACAACCCGAAGGGTGATTATGTGCAAGGATCAGCGCCGAGGCGTTTATTTTTATCGCTTCGCGGATAATTTCCCGAGGATGGACTTCAACATGGTTTAGCGTGCCGGAAAAAAGACGGCTATGCGTTATAACCCGGTGTTGTGAGTCGAGAAAGATCACCATAAAGATCTCCCGCTCCTCACCCGTGAGCTGGCTTTGTAAAAATTCCCGCGTCATCTCCGGGCTGAGTAAAGGGCTTTCTTCACGCATCCGCACGTTGTAGTAACGCCGCGCCAGTTCAGCAATCCCCTTTAACTGGGCAAATTTCGCTACGCCAATTCCATGAACGCCACTAAATTGTTCATATTCAGAGGTTAACAAGCCATAAAGAGAGCCGAAATTCTCCAGCATCTCTTTTGCCAGGGTTAATACATCTTTACCGCGCGTTCCGGTACGCAGAAATAACGCCAGCAGCTCGACATCCGTTAAGGCGCTAATACCAAACTTCAGCATTTTTTCGCGCGGCATCAACAGCTGTGCATTGTTTTTCACCTTCACCTCCTTTGTGGTGCTCGCATCCTGTCATAGCCGTTCCGTTAAATCGACGGCCAGTTTTCAATCCTGGAAAGCGCCTCGCAAAGTGATTCTCAGGTGAAGGCACGACAACAAAAGTATTGTGATAAAATCGCCAACTTCTGGTGTCACCCAACAGGAAAAATCATCATGAGCCTGGCCGGTAAAAAAATCGTTCTCGGCGTTAGCGGCGGTATTGCTGCCTATAAAACCCCTGAACTGGTGCGTCGTTTGCGCGATCGCGGGGCCGACGTCCGCGTAGCCATGACCGAAGCGGCAAAAGCCTTTATCACCCCACTTAGCTTGCAGGCGGTTTCTGGTTATCCCGTTTCCGACAGTTTGCTGGACCCGGCAGCCGAAGCCGCTATGGGCCATATTGAGCTGGGTAAATGGGCTGATTTAGTGATTCTCGCCCCTGCCACGGCAGATTTGATTGCCCGTGTTGCTGCCGGAATGGCGAATGACCTGGTATCGACGATTTGTCTGGCTACACCTGCGCCTGTAGCCGTGCTCCCCGCCATGAACCAGCAGATGTACCGTGCCGCTGCCACGCAGCATAATTTAGAGGTGCTTGCTTCCCGTGGTTTGCTCATCTGGGGGCCAGACAGTGGCAGTCAGGCTTGTGGTGATATCGGTCCTGGGCGAATGCTCGATCCGTTAACCATTGTGGATATGGCGGTGGCGCATTTTTCGCCCGTCAACGACCTGAAACATCTGAACATTATGATTACCGCCGGTCCGACGCGTGAACCGCTCGATCCGGTGCGTTATATCTCTAATCACAGCTCCGGCAAGATGGGTTTTGCTATCGCCGCCGCCGCTGCCCGTCGTGGCGCGAACGTCACGCTGGTATCAGGTCCGGTTTCACTACCGACGCCACCGTTTGTTAAACGTGTTGATGTGATGACTGCGCTGGAAATGGAAGCCGCCGTGAATGCTTCTGTACAGCAGCAAAATATTTTTATCGGTTGCGCCGCCGTGGCGGATTATCGCGCAGCTACCGTGGCCCCAGAGAAAATCAAAAAGCAGGCCACGCAGGGTGATGAATTAACAATAAAAATGGTTAAAAACCCCGATATCGTCGCAGGCGTTGCCGCACTAAAAGACCATCGACCCTACGTCGTTGGATTTGCCGCCGAAACAAATAATGTGGAAGAATACGCCCGGCAAAAACGTATCCGTAAAAACCTTGATCTGATCTGCGCGAACGATGTTTCCCAGCCAACTCAAGGATTTAACAGCGACAACAACGCATTACACCTTTTCTGGCAGGACGGAGATAAAGTCTTACCGCTTGAGCGCAAAGAGCTCCTTGGCCAATTATTACTCGACGAGATCGTGACCCGTTATGATGAAAAAAATCGACGTTAAGATTCTGGATCCGCGCGTTGGGAAGGAATTTCCGCTCCCGACTTATGCCACCTCTGGCTCTGCCGGACTTGACCTGCGTGCCTGTCTCGACGACGCCGTAGAACTGGCTCCGGGTGACACTACGCTGGTTCCGACCGGGCTGGCGATTCATATTGCCGATCCTTCACTGGCGGCAATGATGCTGCCGCGCTCCGGATTGGGACATAAGCACGGTATCGTGCTTGGTAACCTGGTAGGATTGATCGATTCTGACTATCAGGGCCAGTTGATGATTTCCGTGTGGAACCGTGGTCAGGACAGCTTCACCATTCAACCTGGCGAACGCATCGCCCAGATGATTTTTGTTCCGGTAGTACAGGCTGAATTTAATCTGGTGGAAGATTTCGACGCCACCGACCGCGGTGAAGGCGGCTTTGGTCACTCTGGTCGTCAGTAACACATACGCATCCGAATAACGTCATAACATAGCCGCAAACATTTCGTTTGCGGTCATAGCGTGGGTGCCGCCTGGCAAGTGCTTATTTTCAGGGGTATTTTGTAACATGGCAGAAAAACAAACTGCGAAAAGGAACCGTCGCGAGGAAATACTTCAGTCTCTGGCGCTGATGCTGGAATCCAGCGATGGAAGCCAACGTATCACGACGGCAAAACTGGCCGCCTCTGTCGGCGTTTCCGAAGCGGCACTGTATCGCCACTTCCCCAGTAAGACCCGCATGTTCGATAGCCTGATTGAGTTTATCGAAGATAGCCTGATTACTCGCATCAACCTGATTCTGAAAGATGAGAAAGACACCACAGCGCGCCTGCGTCTGATTGTGTTGCTGCTTCTCGGTTTTGGTGAGCGTAATCCTGGCCTGACCCGCATCCTCACTGGTCATGCGCTAATGTTTGAACAGGATCGCCTGCAAGGGCGTATCAACCAGCTGTTCGAGCGTATTGAAGCGCAGCTGCGTCAGGTATTGCGTGAAAAGAGAATGCGTGAGGGTGAAGGTTACACCACCGATGAAACCCTGCTGGCAAGCCAGATCCTGGCCTTCTGTGAAGGTATGCTGTCACGTTTTGTCCGCAGCGAATTTAAATACCGCCCGACGGATGATTTTGACGCCCGCTGGCCGCTAATTGCCGCGCAGTTGCAGTAATATGACGCCGGATGACTTTTCATCCGGCGAGTTTCTTTAAACGCCAAACTCTTCGCGATAGGCCTTAACCGCCGCCAGATGTTCCGCCATTTCCGGCTTCTCTTCCAGATAGGCAATCAGATCTTTCAGGGTGATGATAGAGATCACTTTGCAGTTGTAATCACGCTCAACTTCCTGAATCGCCGAAATCTCGCCGCGCCCCCGTTCCTGACGATCAAGCGAAATCAATACGCCAGCAAGCGTCGCGCCATTAGCCTGAATAATCTCCATCGATTCGCGAATCGCCGTTCCGGCGGTGATCACATCATCTACCAGCATTACGCGTCCTTGTAACGCGCTACCAACCAGATTGCCGCCTTCACCGTGGTCTTTTGCCTCTTTGCGGTTAAAGCAGTACGGCAGGTCAAGGTCATGATGCTCCGCCAGCGCCACGGCGGTAGTGGTCGCAATCGGGATCCCTTTGTAAGCAGGGCCAAACAGCAGATCGAACTCAAGGCCGGAATCCACCAACGCTTCAGCGTAAAAACGGCCTAACAGTGCCAGATCGCGCCCGGTATTAAACAGCCCGGCGTTGAAGAAATAGGGGCTTTTGCGCCCGGACTTCAACGTAAACTCGCCAAACTTTAACACCTGCTTGCCAAGCGCAAATTCAATAAACTGGCGCTGATATGGTTTCATGCCTTCGCTCCTCATCTTACTTTTCTACAGACAAAAAAAAGGCGACTCATCAGTCGCCTTAAAAATCAGTTTGCCAGCGCCGCCTTCTGCGTCGCTACAATGGATTCGATTCCCCCTCGGGCCAGAGCCAACAAGGTGAGTAGCTCTTCATGGGTGAACGGCTCGCCTTCTGCCGTCCCCTGCACTTCAATGATGCGCCCGTCTTCGGTCATCACTACGTTCATGTCGGTCTCTGCGGCAGAGTCTTCAACGTATTCCAGATCGCAAACCGCTTCGCCGTTCACAATTCCGACAGAAACTGCGGCTACCATCCCTTTCATCGGATTGGTTTTCAGCTTGCCGTTTTCCACCAGCTTCTGTAGCGCATCTGCCAGCGCCACGCAGGCACCCGTAATCGACGCGGTACGCGTGCCACCATCAGCCTGAAGCACGTCGCAGTCCAGCGTAATGGTGAACTCACCCAGCGCTTTCAAATCTACTGCCGCGCGAAGAGCACGGGCGATCAGACGCTGGATTTCCATTGTGCGTCCACCCTGCTTACCTTTCGCCGCTTCACGAGCGTTACGGGTGTGGGTAGAACGTGGCAGCATGCCGTACTCTGCGGTGATCCAGCCCTGGCCCTGACCTTTCAGGAAGCGCGGCACGCCTTCTTCAATAGAGGCGGTACACAACACTTTGGTATCGCCAAATTCGACCAGCACCGAGCCTTCTGCATGTTTTGTATAGTTACGAGTCAGGGTAACGGGACGCACCTGATTATTGCTACGGCCTGCTGGACGCATATTGAAATCTCCGGCTTGAAACAAATGTGGCTGCGCATTATACGGACTTCCGGCGGTTATTCCTATCCTGACAAGGCATCGATGGCTATAATCCTTCCACCTCTCCTTTTATAAACAGGAACGTCTATGATCCGCAGTATGACCGCCTACGCCCGGCGTGAAATCAAGGGTGAATGGGGGAGCGCAACCTGGGAAATGCGCTCGGTAAACCAGCGTTATCTGGAAACTTACTTTCGTCTGCCGGAGCAGTTCCGTAGCCTTGAACCTGTCGTTCGCGAGCGTATTCGTTCTCGCCTGACGCGCGGTAAAGTGGAATGTACCCTGCGCTATGAGCCAGATGTTAGCGCGCAAGGTGAGATGATCCTCAACGAAAAACTGGCTAAACAGCTGGTAACTGCCGCGAACTGGGTAAAAATGCAGAGTGACGAAGGGGAAATCAACCCGGTTGATATTCTACGCTGGCCGGGCGTGATGGCAGCCCAGGAGCAGGATCTTGACGCCATTGCCGCTGAAATTCTCGCGGCGCTGGATGGTACGCTGGACGACTTTATTGTCGCGCGCGAAACCGAAGGTCAGGCACTGAAAGCATTGATCGAGCAGCGTCTGGAAGGCGTCACCGCCGAAGTGGTCAAAGTCCGCGCCCATATGCCGGAAATCCTGCAATGGCAGCGTGAGCGTCTGGTCGCGAAGCTGGAAGATGCTCAGGTTCAGTTGGAAAACAACCGTCTGGAGCAGGAGCTGGTTCTGCTGGCACAACGAATTGACGTTGCCGAAGAACTGGACCGCCTGGAAGCGCATGTCAAAGAGACCTACAACATTCTGAAGAAAAAAGAAGCCGTTGGTCGTCGTCTGGACTTTATGATGCAGGAATTCAACCGCGAGTCGAACACTCTTGCGTCGAAGTCTATCAATGCCGAAGTGACAAACTCCGCGATTGAGCTGAAAGTGTTGATTGAGCAGATGCGCGAGCAGATTCAGAACATTGAATAACTCGTAACGCCAATTCTTACTTTTCAGCCTTCACAAATGCCGCCCACTCAAACAGAGCGGCATTTTTCTTCCCCGCAACTTCAATTCTGTTTTGCGTGCCTGCTCCAGATTTTGCGATGTTTTTTTGCCCAGCACACTGAGAACGTGAGATACTCACAACTGTATATAAATGGGTCTTCCCCGATCATGGTGGGAAGGCTCAGAACGCCATATTCAGCTTTCCGTAGTGGAACATCACCCCCAGTTTAAAGCG
>NZ_JAHZSO010000156.1:0-133473 GCF_028421345.1 Escherichia sp. S10b | reverse complement strand
ATATCCGTCATCCGCCAATACATTGAACAACAGCAAACACCTGGTCAGGTGGAAAACCGCGCCTTATATCCCCGCCCTGAAGGATGGGGTTTTACGGCACACCGGATAAAAAGCGCCATCTAACGATGGCGCGTCTGGAACTACTTTTTGTTAACGTCAAACATGGTGGCATCGGTCGCCATGTCATCAATAACTTGTTTAATATTTTCGAAAGCCATTGGCGTACTTTCGTTATTCAGGTCTTTACCTTCGCCCTGACGAACGACTTTGATAACCGGTTTATTAGTCGCTGCATCAATCAGCTCACCTTCAAAATAGAGGCGAGTATCCATGGTACGGTGGCCTGTAGCCATTTGCGTCCCCGCAACCACTAATGCAACAGGAACCACTTCATAGAATTGCAGCCCTTCTTTGCTGGTATCTACACCGGTAATGGCCCCACGGAAAATCAGACTACGCGGCCCAGCGGTGGTAACCAGTGGTTTACGCTGCGCTATCGCTTCTTTCATTTCGGTGTTGGTATAGTTCAAAATTTTATCCAGAACTTTCTGCCCTACCTGGGTAGAAGGTTTTGGCACCGGATAATAAGTGATTGGGTTCCAGACGATGCTGTCATATTTGCTTTGATCAAAACTCGGGTCTACCCAACGTAAAACAGGTTTACCTGTTGCTGAGGTTGTTTCTTTTAAATCAGAGTAATTGTTTAAAAAACCAGAATATTTATCTGGCTGGGTGATTTTAGAGGCACAACCAGACAGAGCCAACAAGCCGCATAAAGCTGCAACTTTCGCAAATGATGTGGTACGCATGAATAGTTTCCTGAGATGATTATATTACTTTTTAAGTTATAGCAAAAAGCGCCGCTTCGTGTTGTGGCAAAAAAAGTGTTGGTGAAAATAAATTTTTCAGCCCCTTTTCAGACGACATAGTCAATGCCGAAAAAGGGGCTAAGTCAATCATCAGTAGTTAAATTTCAGTAAGTTAAGCTGCTAAAAAACTTCGACTACTGTGATTAATTTCACATCCCTTCGATAAAAAATATGCTTACCGAAAAGAAGAACAGTAAATCATCTCAGCGTGGGGAATTTTCACGCGCCTTATTCTTAGCGGGTCATTTTTTACGTGCCAGCATCGTGGCGAAACGCAGTTTAATACGATTACCGTTGGCGTCGGTGCGGTGCAGCTCGCCGACGTCTTCATTGTATTTCACCCTCTCCCAGCCTTCGTAATATCGACGTAATTCTCCCTCTTTGAAGGCAAACGGGAAGCCGACGGTACATGGATAATCAGCGGTATCCATCGCCGCCACAATCAGGTTGTAACCACCAGGTTTAGTGCAACGTTGCATATTGGCAATCAACCCGGGGATGGTTTTAGCCTCAAGGAACATCAGCACCACAGTCGAAAGAATAAAATCGTACTGTCCATCAAATGTGAGGTTATTCAGATCAACGACCCGGGTGTGTAAATTATCCAGATTTTCAATGGATTTAATGCGCTCGACGTTGGCGATACTCATGGCATTTTTATCCCATGCGTCAACATCATAACCATTGGCTGCCAGGTAAAGACTGTTACGACCATTGCCACAGCCCAGATCCAGCGTTTTACCCGGTTTAACCACTTTCACCGCTTCCAGTACTTCAGAGTGTGTGCGGGTTAATTCATATTTATCAGTAAAATAGTTTTCGTCACGAATGATCATTCTTTGTCCTCTGCTTTCATTAAAACGGCGCGCTCGGTTCTGACTAACAATTTTCCCTGCATCAGAAGCGCAAAAGTACGGATGAGCAGTATTGCAATAATAAAATTGGTAAAGATAAACAGCGGCACCGCCAGCGTATGGAAAAATCCATTATCGCTGCCACTCCCCAGATGCAAACCGGTGGTTGCCAGTGCAGATACGCCGAACGAGAAACTCCAGAATGAAGCATTAAATGGCTGGGAGAGATACCATGGCATCAGACGTAGCATAAACAGCAGTTGCAGCAGTCCATAACCGAAAAGCATTTTCGCCAGCGTGTCACCCTCGCCGCCGTTGACGCTCAGCCAGGCACTACAAGCCACCAGCGCAGGAGCGAGCTGAATGCCGAGTGATGTCCGCAGTGCCGTGGGTAATTCTCCCGAACTGCGCAGACGCTGCAAGATCACCGGTTCAAGGCTTAGCCATGAGAAAACGCCTGCGCCTAAAAACACCAGACCGGCGTCGGTGTAGCCCAACGCACCACAGGCCATTGCGCTGATAAAGTTGTTGGCAACTGTCGGCAGATACAGTCCAGGCGTGGTAGCTTCTTCAGGGTGAGATCCGCGCCATAATCCCGCAGTTTGCCAGGCGGCATAAGCCAACTGAACCACGACACCAAAACTGAACAGGCACACCGCCAGTGGGCGAAACCACGGAACAAAACCAATCGCCACCAGCATCGTCGTTGCCGGAAACAAACTCACAAAACTGCTCAGCACTGGATGGCGAACTTCCGCCAGCACGCTATGCGGAAAGCGTATGAGTCGGGTAATAAATGCGCTAGTTAATAATCCCCAGATGATCATCGCCAGAATCACCAGCCCATCCCCTAACCAGTGGCTGACCTGCCAAACCTGGCTGGCATAGCGCCAGGCAAATCCCATCCCTATCGTCCCCAACACAATACCAAAGTAGCCTGCCGGCAAATTGAGCACTTTATCGCTCTGCATCTTCTTACTCATTTTGTTTAATTTATAAAGTATATTTGAAATGCATTTTATGGAATTTTCTCGAGCATAGCCAGAGCCGCAGAATTTGCTACGGTTATAGTAAGTCACCTGTGGGAAAACGCTATGCGCAAATATCGTCTAAGTGAAGAACAGCGAGCCTTTAGTTATCAGGAAGATGGCACTAAAAAAAATGTGTTATTACGGCAGATTATCGCCATTAGCGATTTTAACGATGTGATAGCAGGAACCGCTGGCGGCTGGATCGATCGCGAAACGGTGTTAGCACAGGAAGGAAATTGCTGGATTTACGACCAGAATGCTATTGCGTTCGGCGGAACGGTGATTTCTGGTAATACGCGTATCACCGGCACCAGCGTGCTGTGGGGAGAGGTTTACGCAACGGATAACGTCTGGATCGATAATAGTGAAATCAGCCAGGGTGCATATATAAGTGACAGCGTCACCATTCATGACTCATTAGTTTACGGGCAATGTAGAATATTTGGTCACGCCTTAATTGATCAACATTCTATGATCGTCGCCGCACAAGGCTTAACGCCCGACCATCAACTCCTGCTACAAATTTATGATCGCGCAAGGGTTAGCGCCTCGCGTATTGTCCACCAGGCACAAATTTATGGCGATGCCGTCATCCGGTATGCTTTTATTGAACATCGTGCCGAAGTTTTTGATTTTGCCAGTATTGAAGGTAATGAAGAGAACAACGTCTGGCTATGCGATTGCGCTAAAGTCTACGGTCACGCGCAGGTGAAAGCTGGCATAGAAGAAGATGCCATTCCAACGATTCATTACAGTTCGCAGGTGGCGGAATATGCCATTGTGGAAGGTAATTGTGTGTTAAAACATCATGTCTTGATTGGCGGAAATGCCGTGGTACGTGGTGGACCGATTCTGCTCGACGAGCACGTTGTAATACAAGGTGAGAGCCGTATTACAGGTGCGGTGATAATTGAAAACCATGTGGAGTTAACCGACCACGCCGTCGTTGAAGCCTTTGATGGCGACACGGTTCATGTCCGTGGTCCAAAAGTCATTAACGGCGAGGAGCGCATTACGCGAACGCCGCTGGCAGGGTTATTATGAATCGATAATACGCGCGTATAAGTTCACATCATCATAGGCATCATTCAGGAACTCAGCCTGTTTCAGGCAACCTTCAAGGATAAAACCATTGCGCAAAGCGACCTGGTTGCTTTGCGGATTGTCCACCCGACATTTGATCACGAAGCGTCTAAGTTCACCAGACTGGGCGTAATGATGAATCAATGCCTGCAGCGCCTGAGAAATGATCCCCTGCCCCTGATGAGATTCGTCCAGCCAGTAGCCTATTTCAACGGTTTTATTCAGTGGTTCAATACGATTAAACGAGATAACGCCGATAAGTTCATCTTCTTTGAAAATCATGAACATTTTGGCATAGCCGCGTTGATGCAACATCACATTACCCTGCACCGTTTTTCGCGTGTCCTCTTCACTCTGAACGAACTGCGGCCAGTTTAGCGACTGCTGTAACCAGGTTTTATTTTTACAGATTAACTGATAAAGAGGAGTGACGTGATTTTCTGCAACAGCATGTAATTCAAGTGATTCGCTTACTTTTATCGTTTCAGTCATCTTATCTCCAGTCAATCCATGCAGTTGTTAAAAAAGCCGCCTGGCTGGCGGCTTAGGAAAGTTTATACCTCTTTGACGCTCTCCTGCTGCAGGATTTTGAGCATCTCATCTTTTAACTGTAGCTTTTGTTTTTTCATGCGGACCACTTCCGCATTGTACCCTCGACCGTCGGAACCTTCCTTTCTGGCAATTTCATGATCAAGTTTATTGTGTTTATCGAACAAGGACATAAAGCGAGGATTTTCGTTTTTCAGACGGGATATTAAATCTCGATATTCTGGAAACATACGCACTCCCTGTTAGTGGCTGACAAGGTGTATCTGAAATACACACCATCAGATTACTCATTTAACTTAGGGAAAAATGCGAGCGGGATCGTGTTTAACCAGACGGCACCTCCCGAAGAAGGTGCCGAAGAAAAAACGATTAACTCATCACGCGGTCGTCAACATACTGACGTTTATCCGGCGCTGGCGGGAAATACTGATACAGCCATGTTTCACTGATAGCGTCGCCCTGACAACGCAGATACATCCGCATATCGACCGGATCAGTGGAGTCCGAAGTCGGATACCAGTCAAACTGAATACGATAACCATCAATGGGTTCAATATAGAGAATTTCGATTTGCTTCGCTTCCCCACTGGAAAGCGTAATCACCGGCTCAATGCCTTTTGGTGCGGCAGCTTTCAGATCACCACCAACGAAATCGACGGCAAAACGACGCGCCCATTTTTCGGGATAGTGTTCACCTGGTGCCCAACCTTCCGGGAAACCGCCCATGCCGGTACGCGTCGCCATAACGCGCGCTAATGGGCAATGAACAGGCGGTTGCGCACTCCAGTACAGACGATACTGGAATGCAAACTCATCACCCGCCTTTACAGCTTTTTCTGGCTGCCAGAAGCAGACAATGTTATCCAGCGTTTCGCCCGTTGTTGGGATTTCCATCAGGCCGATGGTGCCCTTACCCCACTTGTTACGCGGTTCCACCCACAGACTTGGGCGTTTGTTATACCAGCCCATAATGTCCTGATAATGGGAGAAATCACGATCCAGTTGCAATAAACCAAACCCTTTCGGGTTGTTGTCGGTGTAAGCATTGAACTGCAATTTTTGCGGATTATTCAGCGGACGGCAAATCCACTCGCCGTTGCCCCGCCACATGGACAGACGATCAGAGTCATGAATTTGCGGATGAATGGTGTCGCACATCCGACGTTCATTAGTACCGCAGCTGAACATACTGGTCATCGGCGCAATGCCCAGCTGTTTAATGTCTTTGCGCGCATACAGGTGATTTTCCACATCCATAATCACCTGACTTTTCTCACAATGGATAGTGAACTTATAGGCACCAGTAATGCTGGCGCTATCGAGCAACGCATAAACGGTAAAGGTAGTTGCCCCCGGTTTTACCGTATCAAACCAGAAGGCGGTAAAGTCGGGGAACTCTTCTTTACTGTCGGTGTAAGTGTCAATCGCCAGGCCGCGGGCCGACAAACCGTATTGATATGTGTCATCAACGGCGCGGAAATAACTCGCTCCGAGGAATGATACTACATCACGGCGCGCCAGTTCGGGGGCTTTAAACACGCGAAAACCGGCAAAGCCGAGATCGCTTTGCCCTTCTAATTGTTTGGTATCAACACCTGCATCGTTGTATTTGAACAACTCCGGGCGAAAGTGAATTTCACGCGCCAGATGTGTTGCTGGATCTACAGAAAACATACGAACGCGGCGACGGAATCCCATTCCCATATGGAAGAACTGAGCGTCCAGTTGACGGTTCTCAACGTTATGCCAGAGCGATTTTTCGGCGTCGTATTGAATACTGTTATAAGCCTGCGGCGTCATTGTCGCCAGCGTGTCAGGTAACGGACGAGGCGCACCACGCCACGCTGTTTGCGCTAAGTCGTGCGCCATTGACTGTAGAATGGAGAAGTCAAAACGCTGGGTTTGCCCGTCGGCAATATCAGAATCTGCCGCGAATGCCGCCTGAGAAAAAAGAGAAGCAATGCCGCTGGTACCGCACACGGCGGCCATAGCCATTGAACCTTTAATAAATCGTCTACGATCCATACCTGAAAGTGAGTCCTTCTGGTGTTGTGAATGGTCCCGCGCTGGTCGTTTTCAGCGGCAAGAAAGTGCTTATTTATGACCGCTCACTCTAGACAATATTTATTAATAATCCAATTGTTGAACTCAGAGAATATGCATAAATCGGCAATTTTTTTATGTCGATGGGATGAGCCTGATTCGTTTGTAAAATCAGGCAAATTTTTGCAAAGGCGGATGGTCAGAATTTAAAGCAAACCACAGCGACGTTTACTGCGTTCTTCCGCTTCCTGATAAAGCTGGAACTCATCCAAAACCGGACAACCCAACGCCTGCTCAAATGCCTCGCGACTGGCATTACCGTGATTGCGTGCCTGCGTTTCATTACCCAGATTTGACTGGAAGATCCCCGCCGCGCTAACGGGCAAGAAATCTTCATAGGTAATGGGTTGCGCCGCGACCCAACCACGTTCAATTAAGGGCTGTGGATCGTCTCCGGGATGAATCGCCTGACGATGCGCCTCACCTGAAGGCGTCAGACGGTACCGGAACCATGCCAGCCCTTGCTGACGCATTAAAAACTCACTGTCAGGAAAAGTGCGGAAGGTTTCCTGTAAATGCATTTGGTGAGTGAGATTATCCTGCCCGGTTCCAGCGTTACGCAGAAGATCATCATACAGTTGTCGCCCTTTCGGCGTTAATGCCACGCCACGCTGCTCAATTTCACCAAAGCGCGCGGTATGCGTGCCCTGTTTCTGCCCCGCAAACAACACCGTCTCTTCCAGTGCTTTAAAGCTGGTCTGGCGTAGTAAAATCGGTACCTCGCGGCGCGGCGGCCCCTCGATGAGAATTTTGGGTTCAATTCCGCATTCAGGCATCATCGACTGCACCCGGTCAATATCCAGCGTACGTGGCGTCAGGTGGTTGATATGGCATCCAGGAAAACAGACCACATCAGCAATCAACCGATGTTCGTTGTGCAAGGCGCGATAGGTTTCTTCATCTACCGTTGCTGACTGGTGCCAGCGAAACGTTTCCAGGGCTTCCTGCACAAACTCCTGTGCCTGTGTTTCGTTAAAACCGCCCTGCTGCTCATATTCCTCTAACAGTTGTCGACAACGTGGGGTGAAGATATCGCGCTGACGCAGAATCTCCGCCGCTTTCTGGCGCAAAATTTCGTTCTCGATAAGCTCAAGGCGGAGTAAGGAGGTAAAAACGCGGAAGGGATTACGCGCCAGAGAAGCATCATCAATGGGCCGAAATGCTGTCGAATGTACCGGCACCCCTGCCTGCGAGAGATCGTAATAGCTCACCGGGTACATCCCCATAATGGCAAACATCCGCCGAAGAGTAGCAAGCTCTTGTGCAGTCCCAACGCGAATCGCCCCATGACGTTCAACATTCAGTCGCGCCAGCTCGTCTGCATTTACCATTTTTTCGTGCAGTTGAGGATTGTTTTCCAGCACAGCCAGATTCACATCAGCTACCAGTTCCAGCAGCGTGCCATATTGCGGAACTTCTTGCTGGTACATGGCTGACATTGCCTGCGAAAACTGTTCCCGAATCTCATCCGCCGTGATGCTGTTCGCCATAGTGTCTGCCTCCAGTGGTCAGTAATCTGGAGTGTAGGTAACCGCATTCACTCTGGCGGGAAGAATTTACAAACTGTGATCTCGCCGCGAAAACATCAATATTATCCATTTTGCTGTAACATAATTGCTTTAATTGTTAATAATATTTTGCAATAAAGTTATCATAATCAAACAACTTCACTTGTCAGCGACACCGCTTCGTTTTTAACATCGCTTATGGAAAAAAATAGTCTGTTTAGTCAGCGCATCCGTTTGCGCCACCTTCATACATTCGTAGCTGTCGCACAACAAGGAACTTTGGGGCGCGCGGCTGAAACCCTTAATTTGAGTCAACCTGCGCTCTCTAAGACATTGAATGAACTGGAGCAGCTGACTGGCGCTCGCTTGTTTGAGCGTGGTCGTCAGGGGGCGCAACTTACCTTACCCGGCGAACAATTTTTAACGCATGCAGTCAGAGTTCTTGACGCCATCAACACTGCCGGACAGTCGCTTCATCGTAAAGAAGATCTTAATAATGATGTCGTCAGGGTTGGTGCACTACCTACTGCGGCACTGGGGATATTACCTTCGGTTATAGGTCAGTTTCATCAGCAACAAAAAGAGACGACCTTGCAAGTTGCGACAATGAGTAACCCTATGATTCTGGCGGGTTTAAAAACCGGGGAAATCGATATCGGCATTGGTCGGATGTCAGATCCTGAACTGATGACCGGGCTTAATTACGAACTGCTGTTTCTTGAATCGCTGAAGCTGGTTGTCCGCCCTAATCACCCGCTACTTCAGGAGAACGTAACGCTAAGCCGGGTGCTGGAATGGCCGGTCGTTGTATCACCAGAAGGCACTGCGCCACGCCAGCATTCAGATGCATTAGTGCAGAGCCAGGGCTGTAAAATTCCTTCGGGTTGTATCGAAACGCTGTCTGCTTCGCTATCTCGTCAACTTACGGTTGAATACGACTACGTGTGGTTTGTCCCTTCTGGCGCGGTAAAAGACGACCTGCGTCATGCCACGCTGGTGGCCCTGCCTGTTCCGGGACATGGTGCAGGCGAACCGATTGGAATACTGACCCGCGTAGATGCGACGTTCTCTTCTGGTTGCCAGTTGATGATTAACGCTATTCGAAAATCAATGCCGTTCTGAAAGGTGAAGGGATCTGTCGATCCCTCCTTGAACATTTTCACACCGTAGCGAAACTAACTGGTTCACCCGCTCCGCGAGGTTCTGCCGACACAGAATGTTTGTTCAGACGGAATACGTCCACCGCCTCAGTTAATCGTGCCGCCTGTTCTTCAAGGGACACCGCCGCTGCTGAGGCCTCTTCTACCAGAGAAGCATTCTGTTGCGTCACCTTATCCATTTCAGAAATCGCCTGGCTAACCTGCGTTATGCCTCTACTTTGTTCATCCGAGGCGGCGGCGATTTCCTGCATGATATGTGTGACACTCGCGACGGCATCAACAATAGTGCTCATGGTTTTCCCTGCCGTTGCCACCTCATCCGACCCCAGGTCAATTAACCTGACTGATTCACTGATCAAGCCTTCAATCTCTTTCGCCGCTTGGGCGCTGCGGCTTGCGAGTGTCCGTACTTCGCTGGCGACAACGGCAAATCCACGGCCTTGCTCACCCGCTCGCGCGGCTTCAACGGCAGCATTCAGTGCCAGAATATTCGTCTGGAAAGCAATACTGTTGATGACGGCGGTGATCTCAGAAATTTTCTTCGAACTCGTGGAGATAGCGCCCATCGTTTTTACTACACCGGAAACCGTCTGCCCGCCATCGCTGGCTTTAATAGAAGCCTCTTGCGCCAGTTTGCTGGCATGATGCGCGTTATCCGCATTCTGTTTCACCGTCGCAGTGAGTTGCTCCATGCTGGCGGCAGTTTGTTCGATTGCCGCCGCTTGTTCTTCGGTGCGAGATGACAGGTCCGCATTGCCAGCTGAAATTTCGCTGGTGCCACGATAAATCTCTTCCGCACCCTGTCGAACAGTCCCTACTGTCATCCCCAGTGAATGCTGCATTTGCTGTAAATGACGATTTAAGCGACCGATTTCATTACGACCCGCCGGTTCATCCTTCATCGTCAGATCGCCACTAGCGATTTTTTCAATCCGTTGTGCGGCATGTTGCAGTGGACGAATGACGATCCGACGTAGCACCATAAATGTTATCAGCGTCATGACCAGGGCAAGCACAAACGCGCCAATCATGAACATCCCACCCAGGCGGGTGCGCTGATGGGCCAGTTCCGCCAGTTGGTTGGCCCTGGTGCTACGTATCTTAACGGCTTTGTTCAAAATATCGGTATAAGCATTATCCAGCGGTCGGATCTGCTCACTTTCATGATTAATAATCGCTTCAAACATGCCATTTTTGGCATATTTCAACATAGGTTGCATACCCGTGATATAAGCCTGAAAGCGTTGATTTAATTCAGTGTCGAGGGCTTCATCAGCAGGTGTTTTCACCGGTCGATTCTGATAAGCACGATAACCTTGCTGCGACTGTTTAATCTCCGATTCGGCTTGCGCAATATTGCGCTTCATTGCTTCCATTTCCGCAATACGACTCGCAGCCCCGGCCTGAATCATATTGATCCGGGCTGAACGCAAAAAATCTGAACTGTTCGCTAACCCGGTCCGAATCTCAATCTCCGCAGTAACATCACGCTGATCGCGATCGGCCTGCCAGAGGAAATAGCCAGCCAGAGCAGAACTTAATGCGAATAGAACTAAGATACCGCCAAGAATGCAGGCAAATAACGGAACCAGCCTGATGTGATGCAAAAAACCTAATCGATGTGAGGGAGTTGTATTCATTACCGTTGTCTCTCGTCCAGGTTTACTCCTGATAGAAAGTCATCGGCACTTGACGGTAATTACTTATGACCAAAAACCTCTTTGCGTCACATTTTTACAACAATTATTGCAGAGAAAATTAATGCTATTGGAATGAAGAGAGTAACGAATGGCTAAACTGGCTAACCCGAATGACGAAAAATTCTGGAAAACAGCACGCAATTTCGTGAAGTGATTATTTTCGTCCCTAAGGAAACCTCATAGGATGCCTGCGGGTGCCTGAGACTTTCTGTTTTCAGGCTAACCGGGAATCAGAAAGACGAAGGCCCCGACCGATATTTCTATCAACCGAGGCCAACGAATGAACCTAGCAATTCAGATCTTAGCCTCTTACCCGCCATCCGGCAAGGAGAAAGGCTATGAAGCACAACCCTCTGGTGGTGTGTCTGCTCATTATCTGCATTACGATTCTGACATTCACACTCCTGACCCGACAAACGCTCTACGAACTGCGGTTCCGGGACGGTGATAAGGAGGTTGCTGCGCTCATGGCCTGCACGTCCAGGTAAGGGCAAGCGCGGGGATTTTCCCCGCGCATCTGACTAGCAGATTCATTTTCTCATGGCACCCCTTTTACACTTCAGTTAGTGCATGTTTTTTTCGAGGCACTAATAGAACCATCATTACAGACAAATTTGCCGCCTGCCGTACAGTGTGAGATCCCCCCTTTCGAACCAGAACAGGGTTTGCGCCCGGCATCGGCATAAAAGGAAACAAGCGTTCCCATAAACAAAATAAGTGCCAGTTTTTTCATATAACCTCCATGGTTTATCGAATCTTATGTTCGATTTGAACGTTATACGCTGGTTTATTTTGATACCGTTGATGAGATCAAAGATCGGGTGAATTGATTAAAAATAAGCCAGATGGACGTATGGGCAAGGATTATGGTTTTATTTGTCATACAAATAAATATAATAGGCGCTTCCGATGTAGACCCGTATTCTTCGCCTGTACCACGGGTCGGTTTTAGTACAGGCGTTTTCTTTAAATATCCTTCAGGAACGTTTACGCGGCATCATGCGTAGAAGTGTGTTGTCCTTCCAGAAATAGTGGTGTGCCAGTGCAGCCGCAGCGTGCAACCCGATGACAAAATATCCCAGATTCGCCAGCGTCTCATGCCACGACTTTAAGCTATCAACCCGTTCGAAATTGGCCTCTGAAGCGTAAGGCATCGTCAAACCAAACGCAAACCACGGGTTGCCCCGGTTATACATCATCACCAAACCAATCACTGGCAGCGCAATAAACAGGAGATAAATCACCAAATGTCCCAAATGCGCCAGTCCCGTCATCATCGGTTTTGGCTTAGGTATAATCGGCGGGGTTGGGTATTTCAGTCTTAACAAAAGACGAACCACCATCAGCACGAGAATTGAGATACCACAGGAAACATGAACCATGTTGATGAGTGGCCGATCGCTACGTGGGAAGAAACCACGAAACTCCATTGCGCAATACGCTGCGATAACCAGCAAAAAGACCAGCCAGTGAATGCTGATTTGTAACCTTGAGTATTTATTTTCCATAACATTTCCTGCTTTAACATAATTTTCCGTTAACATAACGGGCTTTTCTCAAAATTTCATTAAATATTGTTCACCCGTTTTCAGTACGTTACGTTTCACTGTAAGAATGGAGATTGCCCATCCCACAATCCTGGGCTAAGCCTGGAAAGGATCAATTTTCATCCGAACGTTCCTGACAGGAGAAAACCATGAGTAAAGTTGGTATTAACGGTTTTGGTCGTATCGGTCGACTGGTGTTGCGTCGATTACTTGAAGTCAAAAGCAACATAGACGTTGTCGCTATTAATGATCTCACTTCCCCAAAAATTCTCGCCTATCTGCTGAAACATGATTCAAACTATGGTCCGTTCCCCTGGAGCGTTGATTTTACGGAAGATTCACTTATCGTTGATGGGAAAAGTATCTCGGTTTACGCCGAAAAAGAGGCTAAAAATATTCCGTGGAAAGCGAAAGGGGCAGAAATCATTGTCGAATGTACTGGCTTTTATACCTCCGCCGAGAAATCGCAGGCGCATCTTGATGCTGGTGCGAAGAAGGTGTTGATTTCCGCCCCTGCCGGTGAAATGAAAACTATCGTTTATAACGTCAATGACGACACTCTGGATGGCAACGACACCATTGTTTCCGTGGCGTCATGCACCACTAACTGTCTTGCGCCGATGGCCAAAGCCTTGCATGACAGTTTCGGGATAGAAGTCGGCACGATGACGACCATTCATGCCTATACTGGCACCCAGTCACTGGTGGATGGCCCACGTGGTAAAGATTTACGTGCTTCACGCGCAGCGGCAGAAAATATCATTCCCCACACTACGGGGGCGGCAAAAGCCATTGGTCTGGTGATCCCGGAACTGAGCGGCAAACTGAAAGGTCATGCGCAACGCGTGCCGGTGAAAACAGGTTCGGTCACTGAACTGGTATCGATTCTCGGAAAAAAAGTGACTGCCGAAGAGGTGAATAACGCACTTAAACAAGCAACCACCAATAACGAGTCATTTGGTTATACCGATGAAGAAATAGTCTCTTCCGATATCATTGGCAGCCATTTCGGTTCGGTGTTTGATGCCACGCAAACGGAAATTACCGCCGTGGGCGATTTACAACTGGTGAAAACGGTCGCCTGGTACGATAACGAATATGGCTTCGTCACGCAGCTTATTCGCACCCTCGAAAAATTCGCTAAACTCTGACGCGCACAGGCGGAGGAAAAAACCTCCGCCTCTTTTACTCATTACGACTGTAAATAAACCACCTGGGTCTGCAGATATTCATGCAGGCCATGTTTACCATCTGCGCCGCCAATACCGGATTTACGCCATCCGGCGTGGAAGCCTTGCATAGCTTCGAAGTTTTCACGGTTGATGTAAGTTTCACCAAACTTCAGCCCTTTAATGGCTTTCATCGCGACGTTCAGATTTTGGGTATAGATTGATGAGGTCAGGCCGTAATCACTGTCATTAGCCATTGAGATAGCCTCTTCCAGCGTGTCAAATGCGACCACCGGCAGAACCGGGCCAAAGGTTTCCTCATGCATAATCGACATTTCCTGGCGAACATCCAGCAGCAATGTCGGCGGATAATAATATCCTTTCCCCTCTACCGCTTTGCCACCCAACGCCACTCTCGCCCCTTCTTCTACTGCGCGCGCCACTTTTTGCTCAACCCTTTCCAGCGCCGCGGCGTTAATCAACGGCCCCATCGCAATGTCGTTGCGTTCAGCGGGGTTACCAAATTGAACCGCCTGCATCGCTTCACCCAGCCGATTGACGAACTGATCATAAATGCCTTTCTGTACATAAACACGTTCTGCACAGTTACACACTTGCCCACTATTAATGACGCGTGAATCAACGATGGCTTTGACTGCCAGTTCAAGATCGGCATCGTCCATTACGATAGCTGGTGCTTTACCCCCCAATTCCAGACACACTTTGGTGATGTTTTTCGCCGCAGTCGCCATGATCTTCTCACCTGCAGAGACGCTGCCTGTCATACTGACCATTGCGACCTTTGGGTTACCCGCCAGTTCTTGCCCAACGGTTTCACCACGCCCCAGTACAAGGTTAAACACGCCGCGCGGAAGGCCTATTTCATCGACGATTTTGGCGAATGCAATCGCATTGTTTGGCGTAAATTCACTAGGTTTAATGACGATGGTATTACCGGTCAAAAGAGCGGGAGCCATTTTGCGGGCAATGAGGAAGAACGGGAAGTTCCACGGCAGAATGCCGGTAGTCACACCAAGCGCACGTTTAAACAAAAGAATATTTTCTCCTGGACGATCGCTTTGAATAATCTCGCCCTCGTAACGCCGTGCCCACTCCGCCATGTAATCGATATAGTCGGCAGTAAAAGCCACTTCGACTTCAGCCAGCTGCTGGATCTTGCCCCCTTCTTCAACAATCAGCGCACTGATTTCACTGGCGCGTTCGCGGATCCCGGCGGAGATTTTGCGCAACCAACTGGCGCGTTCAATAGCAGGCAACGCTTCCCATTCTGGTTGTGCACGTTCTGCTGCATCGATTGCCTTACGGGCATCCTCGGCCTGACCATCGGGTATGCGGGAAATGACAGCCTCTGTAGCAGGGTTTACCACATCAATCCATGCGTCTCCACGCCAGGTAACAAACTGTCCATCGATATACATAGGATGTTGAACGGGTACTGACATGGGCGACTCCTGTGATTTATATGTTTGTTTTCGGTGAATGCATTGTTAATTAACATCAATCATCAGAGAGACGGCATCGTGAAAGGACAATTCTGTGAAGGGCTTCATAAAAACAAGTGTAAAAGGAATAAAAGGCAGAAATAAAAGTCAGGAGTCATGCCCGTTTGCAAACAAGTGGTTCACAAACGGGCAATTTTTAACGTAACGAGCGACTTTCCATCGCCTCGATGAGCACCGCATCATGTTTCAGCGTTTGCCATGCATGGATGACTTCTGCCGGAAAATCAACGTGAACGATAAAATCTCGCCCGCGGGGACCGTAGCCATCGCTATCATCGCGTAAACGCGGCAGCTCGCCAGTGAGTAGTGAGAGATAACGCTCAACTGGCCATAATCCTTGTAACTGATTAATAAAGATTACACTGTCTGCGTTATTTCCTAACTGAGGAACGAATCCGGGATAACTTAACCAGCGTGGTGCATCGGGATTGTCCCCAGTCATACGGCGGAACGTCGCCATCGTGCGCCGCTGCATGGTGGGGTCCTGAACAACGATAGCCGTATGAACTCGTTCTACGGCCTGATTCAATAGCGCGATGCTAAAGCGTGCGTTTTCACCGCAGTTTGTTGACTGGTCTTCAATCCAGATTTTTTCATGCGGAATGTGCCAGAACTGATGAGCGATATCCGCCAGGATGGTCGCTTCTGCTCTGCCAGTGGTGCGGATAGTGTTGTAGTGCGGATGCTGTGCGATGGCGCTATACAAAAAAGTTGTCGAGTGACCGATACCACCACTAATCAGTAAAGGAATTTGCTGATCGCGAGCAATCTTACATGCCGCGTCGATAGTCGGCATAACCGCATTGCCTGCAAGGATCACGCAATCGGCCTGATACGGCACCTCACCGGAGAAATCATCCTGCGCCAGCCACTGTCCGATAACATTTATGGCATCTATAGTTGCCGGCGAAAGCGTCGGAAACGGGGTAATGTTCATGGTTCCTCCTTATCGTTCCCTTAAGAATACTGCGTGAGATAATAGTGAGAAGCGGAGCACTCTGAAAGGAGGAAGTCGTATTTCCTTAACCGCCACTCCGCAAGCCTGACATATCTTTTAAGGAAATGCTGTAGATAAACATTATTCATCTTGCAGCAGAGAATTGTATTTTTCTGAATTCCTGAATTTTTACCCTTACCGTTTTAGAATTAATAAAAAACCCGGCGCTAAATGCTTACCGGGTTTTTTCTTTATCAGGCAAATAGCAGTGTTAACCGCTAATCTGCTCCATCGCCTGCAAAATACGCTTATCCGAAATAGGATAAGGCGTACCAAGTTGTTGAGCGAAGTAACTAACGCGCAACTCTTCTATCATCCAACGGATCTCTTTCACGTCTTCATCCTCACGACGTGCGGGCGGCAGTTTGTTGATCCATTGCTGCCACGCCTGCTGGACGTTTTCGACTTTCAGCATCTGCGCACGGTCGCGATGTGGATCAACCGCCAGTTTTTCCAGCCGTTTTTCAATCGCCTGCAAATATCGCAGCGTGTCGCCCAGCCGTTTGAAGCCGTTACCAGTGACAAAACCGCGATATACCAACCCGCCCATCTGCGCTTTAATGTCAGAAAGCCCCAGCGCCATGGTCATATCCACCCGCCCTTTCAGACGTTTGTTGATATTGAACACTGCCGTAAGGATTTGCTCGACCTGCTTCGCAATATCCACCACCGTGTCGTTCAGTTCGGCACGCACTTTTTCATGCAGCGCAGCAAAGCCTTCTTCCGTCCAGACCGGGCCACCATTGGCGTCGATCAATTTATCCACACCGCAGGAGATACAGTCGTCGATCAGCTCCAGCACTTTGCCATACGGGTTAAAGTACAGTCCCAGCTTGGCTTTGTTCGGTAACTTTTCATGTAAATATTTGATTGGCGATGGAATATTCAGCAGCAGTAGACGGCGAAGACCGTTCCACATTGCCTGCTTTTGCTCCAGCGGGTTATCAAACAGTTTGATCGCCACACTGTCGCGCTCATCCACCAGCGCCGGCCACGCCTTCACTTTGTAGTTGCCACGCTTCTGTTCGTAGCTTTCCGGCAGCTGACCAAAACTCCAGATATGTAAGCCGCTCTGCTCGATACCGTCATCCGCCACCGCGGACAGCGTTTCCTGCACTTTGCCTTTCAGCGCATCTTTCAGATCCTGTAATGAGCGCCCTTCTTTTAGCTTCTTATTTTTGTCGTCCACCACGCGGAAGGTGATTTTCAGGTGATCGGGCACCTGATCCCAGTGCCAGTCTTCGCGGTCAACGGTAACGCCGGTCATCCGCCGTAACTCGCGCTCAAGGCTGTCGAGCAACGGTAACTCCAGCGGTTTGACGCGGCCTAAAAACGCTTCGGCATAGTTTGGCGCGGGTACAAAATTACGGCGTACCGGTTTCGGCAACGATTTAATCAGAGCAATCACCAGTTCGCGGCGCAGACCGGGGATCTGCCATTCAAACCCGCTTTCCTCAACCTGGTTAAGTAACGGCAGCGGAATATGTACGGTCACACCGTCAGCATCCGCGCCGGGCTCAAACTGATAGCTCAAACGCAGCTTGAGATTGCCCTGATGCCAGAAGTTCGGGTAATCCAGCTTGCTGATTTTTTCTGCGCCCTCTTTGATCAACATGCTTTTTTCAAAGTTGAGCAAATCAGGCGTTTCGCGGCTGACTTTTTTCCACCAGCTATCGAAGTGGCGCGCAGAGATCACATCGTGGCTGATGCGCTGGTCGTAGAACTCAAACAACGTTTCGTCATCAACCAGAATATCGCGGCGACGTGATTTGTGTTCCAGCTCTTCCACTTCGGCCCGCAGTTTCAGGTTTTCACGGAAGAATGCGTGACGCGTCTGCCAGTCACCTTCCACCAGCGCATGGCGAATAAAGAGTTCACGACATAACGCCGGATCGATCTGGCTGTAGTTGACCTTGCGCGCGGCAACAATCGGCAAACCATAAACAGTGACTTTTTCCGTTGCCATCACCGCGCCCTGCGCCCGTTCCCAGTGCGGTTCGCTGTAGGTACGTTTAATCAAATGCTGAGCGACAGGCTCCACCCATTCCGGGTCGATACGCGCAGCAATGCGCCCCCACAGGCGGCTGGTTTCTACCAGTTCCGCCACCATTACCCATTTCGGCGGTTTTTTGAATAAACCAGAACCGGGGAAGATGGAGAAACGCGCGTTACGTGCGCCGGTATATTCTTGTTTATCGGCATCTTTCATGCCGATATGGGAAAGTAAACCCGTCAGCAACGCAATGTGAATTTCGCGATACTCCGCCGGTTCGCTGTTAACCGGAATGCCAAGTTCTTTCACCACCTGACGCAACTGGGTGTAGATATCCTGCCATTCGCGCACGCGCAGATAGTTGAGGTAATCGGTACGACACAGGCGACGGAAGGCGTTGGAAGAAAGCGCCTTTTGCTGCTCGCCAAGATAATTCCACAGATTTACAAACGCGAGGAAGTCGGATTCTTTGTCGTGGAAGCGACGATGTTTTTCGTCCGATGCCTGCTGTTTGTCCATCGGCCGCTCACGCGGGTCCTGAATGGAGAGCGCGGACGTGATAATCATCGCCTCACGCACGCAGCCATGTTTCTGCGCTTCCAGCACCATACGCGCCAGACGTGGGTCGACAGGCAACTGCGAGAGCTGGCGACCGAGCGGCGTCAGTTTATAGGCGCTGGCCTGTTCATCCGTGGTGATCGCGCCCAGTTCTTCGAGCAGACGCACGCCATCCTGGATATTGCGTTTATCCGGTGCTTCGACAAACGGGAACGCAGCGATATCGCCCAGCCCCAGCGCGGTCATCTGCAAAATAACCGAGGCCAGGTTGGTACGCAGAATCTCCGGATCGGTAAACTCCGGGCGCGAAAGGAAATCGTCTTCGGAATAGAGACGAATACAGATCCCTTCGGACACACGCCCACAGCGGCCTTTACGCTGATTGGCAGACGCCTGCGAAATGGGTTCAATCGGCAAACGCTGCACTTTGGTGCGATAGCTGTAGCGGCTGATACGTGCTGTACCGGGGTCGATAACGTATTTAATCCCCGGTACGGTCAGCGAGGTTTCCGCGACGTTGGTCGCCAGCACAATGCGCCGTCCGCTGTGCGACTGGAACACGCGGTTCTGTTCGCTGTTCGAAAGCCGCGCATAAAGCGGCAATATTTCGGTATGACGCAGATTTAGCTTGTTCAGCGCATCGGCGGTATCGCGAATTTCCCGCTCACCACTCATAAAGATCAGAATGTCGCCAGGGCTTTCCTGACTCAGTTCGTCTACGGCGTCAAAAATCGCCTGCAACTGATCGCGCTCGGTGTCGTCGGCTTCTTCAACAATCGGTCGATAGCGCACTTCCACCGGATAGGTCCGACCGGAGACTTCGATAATCGGCGCATTATTAAAGTGGCGCGAAAAGCGTTCCGGGTCGATAGTCGCGGAAGTGATAATGATTTTTAGGTCAGGACGCCGCGGCAGCAACTCTTTCAAATAGCCGAGCAGAAAATCGATATTCAGGCTGCGTTCGTGTGCTTCGTCAATAATGATGGTGTCGTACTGCATCAGCAGGCGGTCTTGCTGGATCTCCGCCAGCAGGATACCGTCGGTCATCAGCTTGACCATCGTGTTATCACTAACGTGATCGCTGAAACGCACTTTGTAACCGATGCAACCGCCCGGCTCCGTTTTCAGCTCTTCCGCAATACGGTTCGCCACCGTTCTTGCCGCCAGGCGACGCGGCTGGGTATGGCCGATCAGCCCTTTAATCCCGCGCCCCAGCTCCATACAGATTTTCGGTAACTGAGTCGTTTTACCAGAACCCGTTTCCCCGGCGACGATCACCACCTGGTGATCACGAATCGCTTCGAGAATGTCCTGTTTTTTCTGACTAACAGGTAAATTGTCAGGATAAGTAATTTCCGGTCGTGCCGCTTCACGCAGCAGGACTTTCCCTGCCGCCTGGTCAATCTCTTTCGCCATCTCCTGGAAAATGGCCTGTTGTGCATCAGGATTTTTAACCTTCTTAACACCGTGCAGACGCCGAGAAAAACGCAGTCTGTCGCGCAGCATCAGCGAATCCAGCCGCTGCTGCAAGGCCGTAAAGGTCAATTTTTGTTGTTCTGTCATAACGTTAGTGGGCAGTAGTCTGCCTGATTAATTTTCTTTTAAATGATAGATATAGAGTACCACATCGCGGCTTTCTATGCGTTGTTCAATAAATTCGAACATAGGCTTCGATTTATTGCGCTATCTCTGTGGCAGGATTGTGAATAAAGTGTCAGCAAGCAACGGGCATCGCCCATTCAAACATCTATAAGGAAACACCATGAGCAAGGTATTAGTTCTTAAATCCAGCATCCTGGCAGGGTACTCTCAGTCTAATCAGTTGTCCGATTATTTTGTTGAACAATGGCGCGAAAAGCACTCCGCTGATGAAATCACCGTTCGCGACCTGGCTGCAAATCCGATTCCGGTACTGGATGGCGAACTGGTTGGTGCACTGCGTCCGAGCGATGCGCCGCTGACTCCGCGTCAGCAGGAAGCTCTGGCGCTTTCCGATGAGCTGATTGCCGAGCTGAAAGCCCACGACGTTATCGTTATTGCGGCACCGATGTATAACTTCAACATCTCAACTCAGTTGAAAAACTATTTTGACCTGGTTGCACGCGCAGGCGTTACTTTCCGCTATACCGAGAACGGTCCGGAAGGTCTGGTAACGGGTAAAAAAGCCATCGTTATTACCAGCCGCGGTGGGCTCCACAAAGATGGACCAACGGACCTGGTGACGCCGTATCTGTCCACGTTCCTCGGCTTTATCGGCATTACCGATGTGAAATTTGTCTTCGCCGAAGGGATCGCATACGGTCCGGAAATGGCAGCGAAAGCGCAGTCTGACGCGAAAGCGGCCATCGACAGCATTGTTGCTGCATAACCGGACACGATCTTGATGTGGACTGTAGTTCAGTCCACATCTCAATCCACTTACCTGTTTTCCCATAATTTCAGCATCGCTTTGTGATCTTCCTTAAGCACAATATGCGAACGTCTGGCTCGAATATAACTAATCGCTTCATCAACGGTTTTACAGTGTCCGTAACATAACAACCATGCCGCCACTACCAGCGCACTGCGCGATAATCCCAACGCGCAATGGACCAGAACGCTGCCTTGCTCTTCGCGTAATGTTTCCAGCATCGCCACGGCCTGTCGGAGCTCCCCCTCTTCCGGAACCACCAGATCCAGCATCGGTACACAGAAATAGAGTCGATCTTTTGTCGCTCGTCCGCGAGGGAATTCAAAGGTGACGTCCAGAACCGCATTCTGTGCCGGAATATGTCGTGGAAACGCCCCTAAATAAACACCAGCAGTCATTTTGCTCACCGGCTCCAGGCGACGACAAAACCAACGCATAGACAGCCACATCCCGATGCGGCAGGGCAATGTCAGCCAGTAAACGGCGGGCGGGAGTTTCCCCTGACTATCTTTCCCTGTTGTTATCGCGCCAAGCCCACCGTACCCACGGCCAATAATGAGTAGCGATAATACTGGCCAACATAACCAGACTGACCACCATAACTGAATCATCACCATTAGCTCCATCAACACAATGCACGAGCCCGCGCCTACGACATATGGCAGTGCTATTTTGATTCGACGTTGATCAGGTTTCTGATAATTCCAACGACGATCGACGGGCACCATCCAGTCAATCAACATACCTACCGCCAGCCCTGTGATGACATCAATAAAATGATGCTGCCAGGTCGTCAGAGTAGAAATAGCGATGAGTAAAAACCATCCGCCACAGACTTTACGCCACCTCTCAGCCAGATGCTGACGAAAGTGACGCCAAAGTAGCCAGCAGAGAATAATATGCAGCGAAGGAGACTGGTTATAAGGCAGATCAAACAGTTCAAGTTGCGAAAATAGCCATCCCGTCACCCCACTCACTTCAGGACGGATAAAACTAAACTTCAGCGGATAGAGCAAAAAACCGCAGCAGGCCATTACCGTTGCCAGAATAAGCCGGTGGACAAGTCGGCGCTGTTCGAATGTCGTGCTACAAACGAACAGCGAAAATCCATATAAAAGATCCAGACTCCAGTAAGGAACAATAGTCCAGGGAAGAAAAGGGATCGCCGTTTCCCAACCGAATACCTGACTGGGGATATCATGGCTGTTAAGGTCCTGAACCGCGGTGAACTGATTAAGAGATCCATAGGTGAAGAAGAAAAACGGGGCCAGCAACAATAACCAGCCAGCGCCTTGTAGCAATACGTTCCGACGTTCAGTTATCACGACGCACCGCCATCGAAACCGTAAAAATACCCCACTCATCAATCCGTTGTGTGCATTTATCAAATCCGGCATCACGCACGAGTGAATCCATCTCCCCTTGCGAACGCACGCGCATTACCCACGGTTTACCATCTTTATGACTGGTTAACACCCCGGCAATCATCTCCAGTTGAGGGTGCCACGGCTGCCCGGTGTAGATGAGAATGCCGCCCGGTTCGATGGCATTGGCAAGACCTGCGAGTGAGTTTTTTACCTGCTCATTTTCGGGAAAAAGCTCATACAGGCCAGAGACAATCGCCAGCGTAGGCCGCGGAGTTAACGCGCTGAGTTCCTCCGGGTTAAACGCATCGCCCTGTTCAAAACGCACCCGCCCAGACATTCCCCGTTGGGCAATCATCGCTTGCCCCTGTGCAACATTTAACTCACTGTAATCACGTAACAAAATATCGCTTACGGCAGGCTCGTTTGCCAGCGCATCCAGTACATAGCGCCCATGCCCTGCGGCAATGTCAACCACGCGGACGGCTAAACCTTTGGCGTGGAGATCGGCAACGGCTTGTTTAATCAGTATTTGTAAATGGGTTTTACGCTGGCGAATACCGCGCCAGCCAACACTGTTCAGGTAGATTTTGTCAATTAAGCGCCCGAATGCGTTACTGCCTTGCGGTTGATTTTGATAGACATAATCCAGGGAACTGCCTGAATCAAAGCCGGTGCTCATTCCGAGATGCAGGCCCGCAGAGTGCGCCCCGAACAATTTCATCGCCTTTCGCATAAAGCGATACGCCAAATCAACCGGCGATAATGGCACGGGTCCACCTGAAAGGAGCCGCCAGCGATCCGCTGATGGTCCAGTGCGGTCTTCATGCTGATAATCAAATTTTTGTGACTTGTTAGCATATAAACGACTAATAAAGCTTTGCATTTTTTCAAATGCCTGCGCCCTGTTCTCTTCACCCAACGTGTCGTGATAAAAGCCTGGCAGCAGATGCAGCTCTTTCAGAGGGCTACGTAATCTCTGATAAAAATCAATCTGCGGTTGGCGATGCACCACATAGTCATCGCCTGATATCAGAAGTTGCGTGGGGAGCGTAATCGCCGCCGCATCTCTAATAATACGTTCAGACGTTTTGTAGAGATCGAGCAAGATATTAACGGCAATCGCCCGTGTGATCAGCGGATCATTATTGAAACTCGCCACCCGTTGCCGATCGTGGGTCAAATAGCGTCCTTTCACATAGGAATTAATAAAAAACAGACCACGCAGACGATGCCATAACGCCAGCGCAGGACGTGCCAGCGGTACATACAATTTAACCTTAAAGGCCGGAGAAGCCAGCACCAGCCCGCGAATTGCAGGCGCATAATCATGAACCCATGTGGCAACCAGCACTGCGCCGACGCTTTGCGCGATCACTACCACCTCATCCAGTCCGACCTGGCTATCGCTGGCAGCAAAACGAACAAATTCATCGACATCCTGCACTGAACGCGCAAGAGATGGGCTATAACCACGCGGCCCCGAAGTTTGTCCATGCCCTCGGGCATCCCAGGCATAAAAAACAGTATCTGGCATCGCCAGTTCATCAACGAGATGTTGTAGACGACCAGAATGTTCATGACCGCGATGAAATAAGACGATGACCTTTTTAGCCCCGGGCTGTAAAGCGGGCCAGTGCCGATAAAACAACGCTGTATTATCACTGCTGGTAAAAAAATGTTCCCCATGGATGCGTGAATTTTCCATTTTCTCTATTTTCCTTCAGTAACAGCAGTAGCGAATAAAATAAAAAAATACCGGAGCGGTGAAAATTAATGAGTCAATCCTGTCAAGGAGTCCGCCATGTCCTGGTAATAGTTTCCCACTATCTTTAACACCAATATCTCGTTTGATGGCTGACATCACGACATCGCCGCAAAAACCACTAATACCAATTAACAAACCCGCTAATAATGCCTGTAATGTATTTAGCGGTGTCAGCAACGGTCCAATAATCAGTGACGCAATCATGGTGGTGATTACGCCCCCCACCAGACCTTCCAGCGTTTTTCCCGGGCTGACTTTGGGGACCACTTTTCTTCTGCCGCAGGATTTCCCCCATAAATACTGTGCAATATCGTTTGACTCGGTTAATGCCAAAAGAAATAACACCAGTAACGCCCCGCCCTGGATATTTGTGGTTGGCAACATTAATAACCAGGCGGCATGACTCAAGGCGAAAACGGTCATTATCCAGCCCCAAAAAATGGCGCTCACGGTATGCAGAAAACCGGAGGGGTCCCCCATAAAAACTTGCCCGGTGGCTAATATTAGAAACCCAGCCAAAGGTATAAATAATAGATACAGCTCAAAGCAATTAAAACCGATAAACAAATAGTTAAGAGGAATAACCCAATATAACCACCGCGGAAAATGTACAGATATAAGCGTACAATATTCTTTCAATGCCAGAAAACTTATCAGCGCAAAAAACGTCAACGTCATCCAGCGTGGACCTGAAATCACCAGTGAAAAACAAATGACGATGCCCCACCAGGTACGAATACGTAATGTAACTTCATCCTCTTTTCTCTCCGGTAACCGCCATAGCAGAAAATGGTTTATCAGCGTTGCTAAAATTAACAACGCGAAAAGTGTTGCCAGAGATTTTTCCAGCATTATCTTTCAGCGCTCATAAGAAGCACACTCCGACAACGATTAATCGCAGTCCAGAGAAGCAGAATTGAAGCAATGCTCCATAAAAGATTATTCCACTGCATCCACTGTGGATAAATGGCAACGGCCAGACCCCACAGACCAAATATTAACGCGCGATCGCTTTTGCCAAATGGACCGGCATAACTGCGAACACCGTTAATCGTCTGCGCGAGTAAACCGCAAAACTCGGTCAATATGGTGCAAAATAACATGAGTATCACGAGTGATGCGTTACTTTCCGGTAAAAATAAAAATGGTAAATAGAGCGCAATATCGGAAATAACATCACCAGTCTCATTCAAAATTGCCCCAAGCCGTGTTTGCTGATTGCACTCACGCGCCAACATGCCATCCAGCGCATTGAGCGCCATACGGATAAAAAGCACGATGGGCAATAGCATAAAGAGGATGGGTTGTGCCACCAACATCAACAGCAATCCGGTAAGAAGAGAAAGCGCCAGTGCAGCAAGAGTGATGTGATTCGCTGTAACGTGGTGCTTGTAAAGCCAAAACATCGTCGGCCTTAACAGCGACTGAAAGAGCGGTTTTATCTGGTAGAGCGTCATTATCAATCCTTGATAATTCGGTTTGCGCTATGGTGCATCAATTCCCCTGACGGAGATATCGCAACACGCCGCTTCATTAAAAATTCAGAATATATCAAGGTATTGGGGACTCACTGTCAGGAATAATTATACCCAATTAATCAAAGGGTTAAGAAATATTACGTTGTGGATCAATACAACTCATCAAGTTTTCTCATCGCTTGTTCCCGTATTGCGCGCGTCTTACCGTTAAGCGCCAGCTGGCGGACTAAATCCAGTTCAGGGTTAACAAGCTCTAACGCCAGCAAAGGATCACGTTTCAGCCTCGCCTTTAATACATCAACTGGAAAACGGGGATTATTCATCGCCACAATCCACCACTCGGGATCAATTTCTGCCGCCAGTACTGCAGGCGGTGTGTGGCGGTTGTTAAGTGCGCCGAACTTGAAAAATGTGAGATTGCTTTTCGCCAGTGTACTCCACCATATACGATCCGGTTGTTTTGCCAGTACATCCAGTTGTGCTAACGCATCGGGGTCGAGTGCATAATAGACGCGTAATGCTTCATCAACCTGCGCACGGGAGCTGTTTTCCTGCCTCAGAAAAAACTTCGCCCAAATATCATTGCGTGGCGTATTTTGCTGTAATTCCTTGAGGACAACAGCGGGTAAATTATCACAACTAACTAATGCACTCTCTAAAAAGTCCCAGTCTTCCAAACGTATCAGGGCGGTGGCATTTAATAGCATCTGATCATCAACTTCACCGTGGCTGATAAGCTCAGACAAAATCATATCAGCGCTGGTTTCATACGCAGCTGAATCTGCTTTCGGATTATTTTTCCGATGCGATAAAGCACGTTGCCAAATTTTTTGTTTCATCGACGTGCTCAGATACTGATTTTTCGCCAGATTACTCCACCCCTCAGGATCGTTGAAACGTGTCAATAACCGTTGTAGAGCAGCGTCAGAGTGAATTACCTGCATATCCCGACAGCAAAAGTAGGCAGGGGATTTTTTCTCCATCCTTTTAACAAAATTAAACTGTAAGTTATCTGGCAATGCTAAAAATAACACACGTATTAGATCATCGTCATTCTCGAATTTTTGGTATAAATAGGCTGCAACTTTGTCACTCTCTTGTGGCGTCATCCGCAATAATTGACCATGGTGTTTCATCTCTGCCAGCTTGAACGCTAAGCTTGTGACAACATTGTTTGATGAATCGTTCGCCAACTGCATTGCCTGATTGTAGGTGAGTTGTCCTCCAGCACCGACCTGACGAATAGAGGAATCATCACTGCGGATATAGCCATCAATAATGGATTCAGGCAATAACCACGCATCTTTATAAAGCTCCTGAATGATCATATCCCAATCTCTTTTCGCCAGAGTCATTACGATATCCAGAGGGAGATTTTCACGTAGCGCAAGATTCAACGGACCGACACCATCAGGTAGACGACTCATTCGCGTCATTATTTCGACAGAGAGCGGTTCACGGTCGAGCAACCCCAGAACAACAGGCTGGTAACCCAATTGCTGATCGGTCAACTCCAGAATCTCATTGTCAGGCATATATCTCGCCATACTTTCAATCGTTTGTTCATCATTGCTATTAATAAGTTGTTTGCGTAGGTTAGCTGAAATTCCTTTAAGCCTTGGGAGAGTTCGCATTATGGCAAGATCAAATGTCGCAATATCTCGTCCTTCAAATGCAGCAACGTTGCCTTCATCCAGCATTTGCAATTCCTGCACTAACTCAGGAGAAGGCTTAGGGCGAAACAGCGCTTCTTTTTTCATCTGATTACAGACATTCCCTGCCATGCGAATATTGCTTCGCTTAAAAATTTCTTTCAGAGCATCTTCATCATTTATTAGACCCCAATAATATGCATCAGGATTTATTATCATCAGCGCTTTTTTGACATTTTCAGTGTCATTTTTGTCACTCGCACGGACCATGAATTCACTATTTGTCGAAGACGCAACAACAGGTGCAATTATGTCATTGATAAATATTCCACGCGCATTAATACTCCCCTTAATCGAAGACGGATTATCGTAATATGAGTCGATAAATACCAGTCCACTTGCATTTATCGAACCGGTAATTAACAGTGGTGAATCCGTAACTATATTCGTTGCCGTCACGTTACCGAGAATAACCCATGGATTAGAAAGAGAGAAAGTGGAAATATTACCTTTGACTGTCAAATTACCAAGAACAATCAATTTTTGATTACTCTCTATATTACCTTCTACCACTAAATCGCCACGATGCACTTTCCAGTCCGATGCAGATAAACCGAAGGGGACAAGATTCACGCTACTGTTGATAGCTTGTTCAACTTGTTGTTTATCTTCAGCGGTAGCCGCAGAAAAAAATGGTTCAATATCAACTGTATTTGCAACACATCGAAGTTCCGCCTGTACTGGAAGACTCAGCATAAACAGGGGAAGTAAACCTATCCAGCCGCAAATCCTGGCCTTAAACATATGCACTCCATGCCATTAAAAAAGAAACAAAAGGGAAATGCATCTTTCCCTTTTGTATATTCGTTATTCTCGCGAAATACCATCCAACGTAGACAACACTTCCTCAGAAAGATGCAATTTTTCAGCAGCCATATTCTCCCGTAAATGCGCAACAGAAGACGTCCCTGGGATCAGCAAAATATTCGGTGAACGTTGTAACAGCCACGCCAGCGCCACCTGCATGGGTGTTGCACCCAGGCTCGCAGCAACATCCGACAGCGTAGAGGATTGCAGCGGTGTAAAGCCCCCGAGCGGGAAGAACGGCACGTAGGCAATGCCGTCACGAGCCAAAGCATCAATCATTGCGTCATCAGCACGATGAGCAATGTTGTATTCGTTCTGCACACAGACGATTTCGGCAATCTTGCGCGCCTCTGCAACCTGCGTCGGTGTGACGTTGCTCAGGCCAATATGTTTTACCAGGCCTTGTTGTTGCATCTCTGCCAGCACGGTCAGGCTGGCTTCAATCGATCCTTCCGCTGGGCCATGACCATCCCCCATAATAACGCGCAGGTTAACCACATCCAGTACGTCCAGGCCGAGATTACGTAGATTATCGTGCACCGCTTTTTGCAACTCTGCCGGAGAAAAGGCGGGCAACCAGGAAGCGTCCTCTCCACGCCGCGCACCAATTTTAGTGACAATTGTCAGGTCGTCAGAGTAAGGATAAAGCGCTTCGCGGATAATCTGATTGGTGACGTGCGGACCATAAAAGTCGCTGGTATCAATGTGATTGACGCCCAATGCCAGCGCCTCGCGCAGCACGGTTATAGCGACGTGGCGATCTCTTGGGGGGCCAAAAACCCCAGGACCTGCCAGTTGCATCGCGCCATAACCAAGACGGTTAACGGATTTTGTACCGAGAGTAAATGTATTGCTGCTCATCGCACCCTGCCCTGTAATAAAACGGATTAAGAAAAATCAGTATAGAAACGAAAAGAGATAAATAATGCGAGGGCGTAAACAAGATTACTGGATGAGTTGCTCTATTGTCCTGAAAAACACAAAACAAAACGCGTCAAGTACCGCATCCGGCAATAAAAAACCGCAACCTGTATCAGCGTTGCGGTTTAGGTATCACATGCTAAAAATTAGAATGTTCAGTATCTGGACGTTACTGTTTCGGTCGCAGATTCTCATCAAATACCAGGCGCTGCCTGCCAGGTTCAACTTCCCGCAATGGTTCGACTTGATGCAACGTCTGCTTACAGCGTGTCACCAGCACCTGGTACTCATGCGTACCCTGCTTTTTCCATGCCAACTCCTGCTCACTGAGTTCACGAATCGCTTTCGCCGGGCTGCCGACAATCAGGTAATTAGCTGGCATTTCTGCTTTGGCTTTCACAAATGCGGATGCGCCAACAATGCTGTTCTCGCCAATCACCGCGCCGTCCATCACTACCGCGTTCATTCCCACTAATGCATTGCGGCGGATAATGCAACCATGAAGGATAGCGCTATGACCAATATGCCCATCTTCTTCCACGACAGTATCCTGTTCGGGAAAACCGTGCATAACGCAATTATCCTGAATGTTCGCGCCATCTTTCACCACGATACGACCAAAATCGCCACGCAGGCTGGCATTTGGCCCAACGTAAACACCCTTGCCGAGAATAACATCGCCGATCAATACCGCTGTCGGATGAACAAAACTCTCTTCTGGCACAACCGGAGTCAGACCGTCTATCTGATAAATTGGCATAACGCCTCCTGTTCAATATTCAAGCCGCCAAAACGTTGAAAATACAGGCTTCCCGGCGCAGGCAGTTCACCGACCGAGGTTTCACCTTTTTCACTAACGAACGCTAAAGCAGCAGGCGCTACGCGCTGATAAATGTTGATACACAGCTGACGCGCCGTATGCCCTGCCCAGTGTGCCGGAAGCAACTCCTCCGGCAACAATGGGTCTTTAAGGACGACACGGCGATAAAAATGGATCAGTAAAAGCTGAATATGAAATGCCCGCTCCGGGGTTAACTCGTCTGCCGCCTCTTTTAACAGCGGCACCAGCGGGCGGAATGACTGAATAAAGGTTTCGTACATGGCATTTTGTTCAGTTAAATGCCAGCACTCTTCTACTCTGGCACGCAGTGCTGCACGAGAAAGCGCCAGTGGTATTTGCGCTTCAAAACAAATCACGTTATCCGCCACACCCGCTTCATGCAAAAGTGTCTGTACATCGGCCAGTTTTTGCGACGGCGATGCCATCAGGCTGGGTGCCAGTGCGCCAAAACCTTGCCAGATCAACTGCTTTTTGACATCAGCCAGCGTTGATTTATCTAAACCTTCCGAGAGCAACAGGAGCCATTTACCATCCCATGCAGGTTGCTCTGCGCGATAAATTTTACTTTCTGCCCGTCGCGTCAGGCGCAAGCCTTTATCACTGAGGCTATAGAAACTGCGTCGCCCGATGCGGGAAACATCCAGCCAGCCTTCTTTATTAAGACGAAACAAAGCGGTGCGGACGAAACGCTCACCAAATCCCAGCCCTTCCAGCAAAGCAGCCAGACTACCAAGCCAGATTTCACCACCACGATGGGAAAGCGAATCACCATACAGAGAGGAGATCAAAGATGTGCCACTGACCGGAACAGCGTTTACAGCATGTTGGATAAAAGTATCAAGTTTACTCATTCGCTTCAGTCTGTTGTTATTGTTGTGATTTATGAATCATAGCACAGGTCGTATCGACTTCTGGCCCTGGCGCTTTACCCCACCAGGGCCAGACGATACGTCAGGCACCAACAATATTGCGCAGATCAAACACCCGACACGCCTTGCCTTCTGAACGCGGGATACTGCCACAGTTAACGATCATCACATCGGTAGAGATCCCCACCATCGACTTAATCCGATGGCGCAGCTGGTGGCATACCTGGCAACGCTGCTCATGCGTCAATGTCAGGCTACTTTCTTTCAACTCCACTTTCACAGAAAGTGAATCAAGATGCCCCCGGCGGTTCACCTCCAGTTGGTAATGCGGCGATAAATGTTCGAATTTGACAATCTCTTCTTCCAGTTGTGACGGAAAGACATTTACACCGCGAATAATCAACATGTCATCGCTGCGTCCGCTGATGCGATCCATGCGGCGCATAGTCCGCGCCGTTCCTGGTAACAGTCGGGTTAAATCACGCGTGCGGTAACGAATGACCGGCAATGCTTCTTTGGTCAGCGTGGTGAATAACAGTTCGCCATGTTCACCATCGGCAAGCGGTGTGCCGTCATGAGGATTAACAATTTCAGGATAGAAATGATCTTCCCAAATAGTTGGACCGTCGGTAGTTTCCAGACACTCCATCGCCACCCCCGGCCCCATCACTTCTGACAGGCCATAAATATCCAGTGCGGTGATCCCCAGACGCCGTTCAATCTCTTTACGCATGGCCTGTGTCCACGGCTCAGCACCAAACACGCCAACCCGCAGCGAGCAACCGCTGGCATCACCGCCCAACTGCCGCTCCAGCTCTTCAATCAGGTTAAGGCAATAAGATGGCGTAACCATGATCATATCTGGTTGAAAATCGCGGATCAGTTGCGCTTGTTTTTCCGTCTGCCCGCCAGACATCGGGATCACCGTAGCGCCCAGACGTTCGGCACCATAGTGCGCGCCCAGCCCACCAGTAAACAGGCCGTAACCATAGGCAACATGAATTTTGTCTTTGGGCGAGCCCCCTGCCGCACGCAAAGAACGCGCTACAATATTGGCCCAGTTATCAATATCGTTTTGCGTATAACCGACAACTGTCGGTTTACCTGTGGTTCCCGAAGAAGCATGAATGCGCACCACTTGTTCCATCGGCACGGCAAAGGTGTCAAAGGGATAGTTGTCGCGCAGATCCTGTTTGGTGGTACAGGGAAATTTACGCAGGTCTGAAAGTTCCCTGAAATCATCAGGATGTACGCCTGCTGCGTCGAATTTTCGCCGATACATCGGGACATTTTCATACGCGTGTTTGAGCGTCCATTTCAGACGCTGTGTTTGCAACGCCTGTAACTCATCAACAGACGCGGTTTCAATCGGGTCAAGCTTTGTATTGGTTATCATTGTAGGGTACTCGCAGGTTGATATGCTCAAACACGCTCCAGAATCATGGCGATGCCCTGACCGACACCGATGCACATGGTGCATAATGCGTAACGACCGTTACGCCGATGCAGCTCATGGCTGGCAGCCAGTGCCAGGCGGGCACCACTCATTCCCAACGGATGGCCTAAGGCGATAGCGCCTCCGTTGGGGTTAACATGTGGGGCATCATCAGGCAGCCCCAATTCGCGTAGTACACCCAACGCCTGGGCCGCGAACGCTTCGTTCAATTCAATCACGTCCATATCGTGAATACTCAGCCCCGCGCGTTCCAGCACCCGGCGAGTTGCAGGCACCGGACCAAGCCCCATCAGACGCGGTTCCACCCCGGCGGTTGCCATGGCTACGATACGCGCCCGCGGCGTCAGTCCTTGCGCTGCTGCCATCTGTTCACTGGCAATAATCAACGCAGCGGCTCCGTCATTCACCCCGGAGGCATTGCCTGCGGTAATCACCCCATTGGCACGAAACGGTGCTTTTAACCCACGTAACTGTTCCAGCGTCGTTTCCGGGCGCAGATGCTCATCATGTTGTATTTCTGTTACAACGCCTTTCTTGTTTTTCAACACAACCGGAACAATCTCCTCAGCCAGAATGCCTGAGGATTGCGCTTTTGCCGTACGTTGCTGACTGCGTAGCGCAAAACTATCTTGATCTTCTCGCGAGATTTTTAACAGTTCAGCTACATTCTCTGCCGTTTCCGGCATGCTGTCAGTTCCAAATTGTTGAGCCATGAGCGGGTTCACAAATCGCCAGCCAATAGTGGTATCAAACATCTCAGCCTGACGAGAAAATGCATTGGTTGCCTTGCCCATAACAAACGGTGCCCGAGACATTGACTCCACGCCACCAGCGATCAGCAAGTCGCCATCGCCCGCTTTAATCGCCCGTGCGGCAAACCCCAGTGCGTCCAGCCCGGAACCACACAAGCGGTTAATGGTTGTGCCGGAAACACTCTGCGGCAGCCCCGCCAGTAAAGTCGCCATCCGGGCTACGTTACGGTTATCTTCTCCCGCCTGATTAGCACAGCCGAGGATCACATCATCGATACACTCCGCATCGAGACGCGGGTTTCGCACCAGCAGTTCCCGCAAAGGGATAGCAGCCAGATCATCAGCCCGAACACCTGATAATGCCCCGCCGTAGCGACCAATTGGCGTACGAATTCCGTCACAAATAAAGGCTTCACGCATCAGGCTTCTCCTATAATGGTGCCGCCGATGCGGTGAGATTTACCGCGAAACAGCGCAACCGTTTTTTGTTGTTGGTTAACAATTTCGATGTCGTAAACACCGGTTTGCTTGCCCTGATGACGAACCTGCGCAGTCGCAGTTAAGGTGTCTCCGGCAAAGCCTGGACGTAAAAAATCAATCGTGCAGGCAGAAGCGACAGCTGCCAACCCCTGGCTATTGCAGGCGTAGGCAAAGGCAGTATCAGCCAGTGAAAATAGCTGCCCGCCGTGGCAACTTTGATGACCATTAAGCATTTGTACAGTGACGGTCATGGTCACTACAGCAAAGCCTTCATCCATTGAGATAATGTCGATGCCAAGCGCTTTCGCGCAGGCATCGTTCTCATACATTGCATGGGCATTTTGCCAGGCCTTATGACTCATAACCGCTCTCCAGAAGCGCCCGTTGGCGCAGCAATGAACATGGGCGATAGCGTTCTTCGCCATAGTGATGTTGTAGATTTTCCAGGAGCCTTAATATTCGCTGCCAGCCAAGTTGCGCTCCCCAGGCAAGCGGGCCATATGGATAATTCACCCCAAGACGCATGGCGGTATCGATATCCTGTTCAGAGGCCACGCCTTTTTGCAGCGCATCAAGGGCTTCATTGATGATCATTGCTACCGTTCGCCAAATCAGCATTCCTGGGTAATCTGCAATTTGCAGCACTGTTTTGCCCTGCTGTTGCAGGTAATAAATGGCCTTGTGGGTCGCTGAGTCCGGGTTCACCGCTGCCGCAGCAATGGTCACCACCTTGCCCGCCATTTTGTCGATAACTACCACCGGGCGCGCCAGTCGTGTTGCCAGCGCCTGTGCCGTCTCGCCTTGTGTCTCAATCAATAAAACATCGTCAATTTCCGTGACACCGTCACTTTTCTTTTCTACTTTCATTGGGCTAAAACTGTCGCTTACCGCTTCCAGGCCAACAACTGCCTCACGTTCCGCGCGCCAGTCGTACACGCCCAGCCCACTTTTCTTGCCCAACCGTCCACCAATCACCAGTTCCTGTTGCACCAGCGAAGGTAAAAAACGACGCTCCTGCCAGAAAGCGTTAAACACCGAACAGGTGACAGCAAAATTGACGTCCTGACCAATCAGATCGGTTAATTCCAGCGGCCCGATCGGGAAACCAGCGCCATCGCGAAGTGCAGCGTCAATCACTTCTGGTGCAGCAACCTGCTCTTCCAGTGCCCGCCAGGCCTCGGAATAATAAGGACGCGCAACACGGTTAACGATAAATCCGGGGGTCGAATGACAGCGCACTGGCTGCTTACCCCAACTCAATGTCAGTTCACACAACTGCTCGACAACTTCCGCTGCCGTTGCCAGCCCACTGACCACCTCCACCAACTTCATCACCGGTGCCGGGTTAAAAAAATGCAGCCCCGCAACACGTTCAGGATTTTTTACCTCCGCAGCAATCGCGGTTATAGAGATTGACGAAGTGTTAGTGGTCAATAGCGTTTGTGGCGGGCAAACTTCCGCCAGTTGTGCAAAGAGCGCTTTTTTAACTTCCAGACGTTCAGACGCCGCTTCAATAACCAGATTCGCTGCTGCCAGCGCGTGAATATCGGTCACCGGGATCAGGCGTTTCAATGTGCGTTCACAGGTTTCAGCGGTCAGTTTTCCCCGCGTCACGCGTGAATTTAGCCGCGCGTGTATCCCGTCGATTGCGCGGGTCAGCGCTTCAGCAGAAATGTCATACAGTAAAACCTGATGTCCATGACTGGCGGCAACTTCAGCAATGCCTGCCCCCATGGTGCCGCTCCCAATCACTGCCACAGTTTGCACATTTATCATCATGCTATTTCCCCGTGAACTGCGGTGAGCGTTTAGCCAGGAACGCACTGACACCTTCACGATAATCTGCGCTCCGTCCGGCAAGTCGCTGATAGTCACGTTCCAGATCCAGTTGCGTATCGAGCGTATTGGTTTCAGCGCTATTTATCGCTTGCTTGATAAGTCCAAGACCAAATGTCGGTTGTGTCGCCAGATGCCGTGCCAGCTGTTGCGCGGTATCTGCCAGCGTTTCATCATCAACAACCTGCCAGATCATCCCCCATTCGTGCGCCTGTTCAGCACTCAGTTGATTCCCCAGCAGTGCCAGCCCCATGGCGCGCGCTCGTCCGGCAACGCGTGGCAGTAACCAGGTTCCACCGCAATCGGGTATTAAGCCTAACTTACTAAACGCCATGACGAATTTTGCTGAACGGGCAGCAATAACGATGTCGCACCCCAGTGCCAGTGTTGCGCCTGCCCCTGCCGCCACGCCATTGACTGCACAGATCACCGGTTTTGGCAGTTTTGCCAGGCGACGTACCAGTGGGTTATAGAAACGTTCAACTGACATCCCTAAATCCGGTGCGGGGCCTGTGGGATCAACGTTACGATCGTTAAGATCCTGACCAGCACAAAATCCGCGCCCGGCACCTGTAAGTAACAGGCAACGGATAGTGTCGTCGCGCTCGACCTGTTTCAGGCACTCTGCCAGTTGTGCGTGCATCTCATCATTAAAACTGTTCAGGCGTTCCGGGCGGTTGAGCGTTAGTGTCATCACGCCCTTTTCTACATGACTGAGGATGAATTCCATCATTAGCGTCCTTTAAAGTCGGGCGTGCGTTTTTGTAAGAAAGCGGAGATGCCTTCATGACGATCTTCTGTTGCCGCCAGCAAGGTGAATAACTGTCGCTCCTGGGCAAGTCCGGCTTGCAAAGCCACTTCCTGCGACTGGCGCAGCGCTTGCTTTGCCGCTTGTAAGGCCAGCGGCGAGTGACGTGCCATTTTCGATGCCAGCTGTAAGGCGTATTCGAGGGTTAAATCGCTGGGGAAGACGTCGCTAACCAGCCCGGCCTGCTGTGCTTGCTGGGCGGTGATACTTTCTCCGCTCAGCACCATTTTGCTGGCTAACGATTTACCGACACTACGGATTAAACGTTGCGTTCCGCCTGCGCCAGGCATGATGCCGAGAGTGATTTCCGGCAACCCAAAACGCGCGTTCTCTCCGGCAACCACCACATCGCACAACAATGCCAGTTCGCAACCCGCCCCAAGCGCGTAACCGTTGACGGCTGCGATGAGTGGTTTATTAAAGGCCTGCAATCGCGCCCATAGCTGCGGACGTGTATCGTTTAAGGTGGCCGCGAGATCTTTTTCCGCCATTTCGTTGAGATCGGCCCCGGCGGCAAAAAAGCGTGCATTACCGGTAATCACACAGACCGAAATGCTGGTATCGATAGCCGCAGCTTCCAGTTCATTTACCAGTTGCGTCAGAAGGGCATTATTTAGCGCATTACGTGCGGCGGGACGGTTAAGGGTCAGCAACAATACTTGTTGCTGACGGCTGACGATCAGTTCGCTCATGCCATCCCCTTCGCGTCAAAGTCAACCACCACATCGCTGGTCAGCGGCAGTGCCTGGCAACTCAACACATAGCCTGCGGCCAGTTCATCCGGTTCCAGACTGTAATTGGTTTCCATCGCCACTTTGCCACGCAGCACTTTGCATTTGCAGGTCGCACAGACGCCGCCTTTGCAGGCATAGGGCAGATCAGCCCCCTGGCGCAATGCCGCATCGAGAATGCTTTCATCGTCGGCATTAAGCACGATTTCCCGATCCCGCCCATCCTGACGTACAGTCACTTTTTGTCCGTCACTTTGCACGTTAACGCTACGTTTGACGCGCGTGCCAGGCGTATTAAACCGCTCCAGATGAATGGTTTTATCTGGCATTCCCAGTGCTTTTAAGGCGGCTTCCGTCTCATCCATCATCGCCGCCGGACCACAAATAAATGCCTCATCATAAAGACGAAAATTAATGAGCGAGGCCCCAAGTGACTGTAATTTTTCACCGTCAATACGCCCGTGAAGCAGATCGCTGTCGAGGGTTTCCTGACTGAAAATGCACAACAACTGTAAACGCTGAGGATATTTGTCTTTCAGGTCTGCCAGTGCCTGGCGAAACATCATGCTCTGGCTGGTACGGTTACCGTAGATCAGGGTGAACTGACTTTCAGGCTCGGTTTGTAAAGTGGTGGCGATAATCGCCAGCATTGGCGTAATACCTGATCCTGCTGCAATAGCCAGATAGCGGCCCTGGCGTTCGGCCTGTGGCTGATAGCCGAAATGCCCCTGCGGCACCATGACCTCCAGCGTCATACCCTGGCGGATGTGTTCGCGGGCATAGCGGGAGAAACGTCCGCCTTCAATGGCTTTCACCGCCACACTAATTTCGCCAGGCAGATAGCTGCGGCAAATGGAGTAACAACGGCGTAATTCTTCACCATCAAAGCTGGCTTTTAAGGTCAAATGTTGACCGGGGCGAAAGCGATACGCCTCCTGCAAAGGCTGGGGCACCGCAAAGGTAATGGTCACCGCATCACGGGTTTCCGGCTCCACTTTTGCCACCGTTAAGGAATGAAACGTTGTCATGGCATCCTCAAATACATTTGAAATAATCGAAAGGTTCGCGGCAACTATCGCAGCGATACAATGCTTTGCAGGCCGTGGAACCAAATTCACTGATAAGTGTGGTATGGACGCTGGCGCAGCGCGGGCAACGTACTTCTGGCGGCAAATGGGCATGGCAACTGTGTCCGGCGGGCGGGCTAATGCCATACTGTCGCAGACGCTCACGGGCATCGGGGGTCATCCAGTCGGTGGTCCATGCCGGGTCGAGTTGCAGCACAACCTGAACGGGGGTAAACCCGTGGGTTGTCATTGCCTCACGTATCGCGCCAATCAAATGTTCCGTTGCCGGACAACCGGAATAAGTCGGCGTAAAGCCGATCACCCATCCTTCTCCCATCTGTGTCACATTACGCACCATGCCTAAATCGGTAATGGTCAGCACCGGGATCTCCGGGTCCGGGATCTGGCTGAGTAGCGCCCATATCTCATGAACCTGTGGCGGTGCAATGGTGGCCAGACGTTGCATACCCATCTCCTCTGTTACCATTGCTGACCGGGCAAGACACGCTGGAGATACTGCATTTCTGCTAGCATGGGTCCAAGGTGTTCGGTATGCAGTCCTTTTTTACCGCCAGTGCGATACGCCTGCTCTTGCGGTACGTTCAATGTGGCTTCGTTGATTCCGGCAAAAACTTCGGCTTCCCACGCTGCGCGTAAAGTGCGTGGATCAACCGCAATACCCTCTTCACTCAGTGCAATATCAATCTCGTCGGCATCGAACAGTTCGGCAGTAAAACGCCACAACTTGTCGATGGCCTGCTGCATCTTTTGCCCTGATACGTCAGTACCATTGCCCAGTCGCTCCAGCCAGCCACGACTAAAACGCAGGTGATAACGCGCTTCTTTAATTGCTTTGGCAGAAATCGCCGCCAGTTGCGGATCACGGCTTTCCATCAGACGGGTAAAGAGCGCCACATGCCATGCATCGATGAAATACTGGCGTGCAATGGTGTCGGCAAAATTGCCGTTTGGTTGTTCAACCAACAATAAGTTGCTGAACTGGCGCTCGTCTCGGGTGAAGGCCAGGGTATCTTCATCACCTTCTCCCGCTAATTCAGCGGCATACGATAAGAAGTTACGTGCCTGACCTAATAAATCGAGGCCAATGTTTGCCAGTGCGAGATCGATTTCCAGTTCCGGTGCGTGACCGCACCATTCCCCCAACCGCTGGGAGAGCACCAGACAGTTATCGCCCAGGCGCAAGGTGTAAGCCGTTAACTGATTCATTTCCGACCTCACATGTGCTCAATGCCATCAGGGATGGTGTAAAACGTTGGATGGCGATAGACCTTGCTTTCAGCCGGATCAAAAAATTCACCGCGTTCTTCCGGTTGCGAGGCAACAATTTCACTCGCCTTCACCACCCAAATTGAACATCCTTCGCTACGACGGGTGTAAGCATCACGGGCATTTTCCAGTGCCATCCGCTCATCGGCAGCATGTAAACTGCCAACATGGCGGTGTGATAAGCCCTGTTTGCCACGCACGAAAACTTCGTATAACGGCCAGTAAACATTACTCATTTTGAATCTCCTTATGCGACCTTACGGGCAAGTTGTTTTTGTGCATGGGCCAGCGCTGCTTCCCGTACCCAGGTACCTTCTTCCCAGGCTTTACGTTTGGCGTCAAGCCGCTCCTGATTACAAATTCCGCGACCGTTAATTACTTCGTTAAACTCCTGCCAGTCGATCTCACCAAAGCGGTAGTGACCGCTTTCAGTGTCAAAATGCAGATCCGGGTCAGGAACGGTCATACCGAGCATTTCAACCTGTGGAATGGTGTTATCCACGAAACGCTGGCGGAGTTCGTCGTTGGTGAAACGTTTGATTTTCCAGGCGAGACTTCTGGCGCTGTTTGGCGAGTTATCATCGTTTGGCCCGAACATCATTAAGGCTGGCCACCAGAAACGGTTAATGGCGTCTTGCAACATCTGCTTTTGAGCTTCGCTGCCCTGCGCGAGTGCCATGCAGGCTTCAAACCCCTGACGCTGGTGAAAACTCTCTTCTTTGCAGATTTTCACCATTGCTCTGGCATACGGGCCATAAGAAGTGCGACATAACGCCACCTGATTGACGATCGCTGCGCCATCCACCAGCCAGCCGATAACGCCGATATCAGCCCAACTCAATGTCGGATAATTAAAGATGGAGGAATATTTCATCCGTCCGTCGAGCATTTTTTGGTAGATGTCTTCTCTGGCGCAGCCCAGTGTTTCGGCGGCGCTATAGAGATACAGACCATGACCGGCTTCATCCTGCACTTTGGCCAACAGAATGGCTTTACGCCGCAAGGTTGGTGCGCGAGTGATCCAGTTACCTTCAGGCAACATACCAACAATCTCGGAGTGCGCATGCTGCCCAATCTGGCGGATCAGTGTCTTTCGGTAAGCATCGGGCATCCAGTCCTGTGGCTCGATAGCCGTTTCCTGGGCTATCCGTTGCTCAAAGCGTTCTTCTTGGGTCACATCATCACCTTTACGATTCCAGTTTTCGTGAATTAATTAAAAACACGAATCACATTGTTTTATGAAAGTTACACAATAGTTAACTAAAATCACAAATTTTGTATGCTTGAACTGTGACGGATTTCGCACCCTATTTTTATAAATCATTATTTATCAGTGCATTAATGTTTTCCGCAGTTGCTATACAGATCGCATAGTTAACATTTCGTTAAAAGATCCCTTGCTTTTTATGATTCGCGATTTAACTATTAGCAACAGAAATGTGAAACATCTGGAGAGTAGCGATGCAGCAGTTAGCCAGTTTCTTATCCGGTACCTGGCAGTCTGGCCGGGGCCGTAGCCGTTTGATTCACCACGCTATTAGCGGCGAGGCGTTATGGGAAGTGACCAGTGAAGGTCTTGATATGGCGGCTGCCCGCCAGTTTGCCATTGAAAAAGGTGCCCCCGCCCTCCGCGCGATGACCTTTATCGAACGTGCGGCGATGCTTAAAGTGGTCGCTAAACATCTGCTGAGTGAAAAAGAGCGTTTCTATGCTCTTTCTGCGCAAACAGGCGCAACGCGGTCAGACAGTTGGGTTGATATTGAAGGTGGCATTGGGACGTTATTTACTTACGCCAGCCTCGGTAGCCGGGAGCTGCCTGACGATACGCTGTGGCCGGAAGATGAATTGATCCCCTTATCGAAAGAAGGTGGATTTGCCGCGCGCCATTTACTGACCTCAAAGTCAGGCGTGGCAGTGCATATTAACGCCTTTAACTTCCCCTGCTGGGGAATGCTGGAAAAGCTGGCACCAACGTGGCTGGGCGGAATGCCAGCCATCATCAAACCAGCTACCGCGACGGCCCAACTGACTCAGGCGATGGTGAAATCAATTGTCGATAGTGGTCTTGTTCCCGAAGGCGCAATTAGTCTGATCTGCGGTAGTGCTGGCGACTTGTTGGATCATCTGGACAGCCAGGATGTGGTGACTTTCACGGGGTCAGCGGCGACCGGACAGATGCTGCGAGTTCAGCCAAATATCGTCGCCAAATCTATCCCCTTCACTATGGAAGCTGATTCCCTGAACTGCTGCGTACTGGGCGAAGATGTCACCCCGGATCAACCGGAGTTTGCGCTGTTTATTCGTGAAGTTGTGCGTGAGATGACCACAAAAGCCGGGCAAAAATGTACGGCAATCCGGCGGATTATTGTGCCGCAGGCATTGGTTAATGCTGTCAGTGATGCTCTGGTTGCGCGATTACAGAAAGTCGTGGTCGGTGATCCTGCTCAGGAAGGCGTGAAAATGGGCGCACTGGTAAATGCTGAGCAGCGTGCCGATGTGCAGGAAAAAGTGAACATATTGCTGGCTGCAGGATGCGAGATTCGCCTCGGTGGTCAGGCGGATTTATCTGCTGCGGGTGCCTTCTTCCCGCCAACCTTATTGTACTGTCCGCAGCCGGATGAAACACCGGCGGTACATGCAACAGAAGCCTTTGGCCCTGTCGCAACACTGATGCCAGCACAAAACCAGCAACATGCTCTGCAACTGGCTTGTGCAGGCGGCGGTAGCCTTGCGGGAACGCTGGTGACGGCTGATCCGCAAATTGCGCGTCAGTTTATTGCCGACGCGGCACGTACGCATGGGCGAATTCAGATCCTCAATGAAGAATCGGCAAAAGAATCCACCGGGCATGGCTCCCCACTGCCACAACTGTTACATGGTGGGCCTGGTCGCGCAGGAGGCGGTGAAGAATTAGGTGGTTTACGAGCGGTGAAACATTACATGCAGCGAACCGCTGTTCAGGGTAGTCCGACGATGCTTGCCGCTATCAGTAAACAGTGGGTGCGCGGTGCGAAAGTCGAAGAAGATCGTATTCATCCGTTCCGCAAATATTTTGAGGAGCTACAACCAGGCGACAGCCTGCTGACTCCCCGCCGCACAATGACAGAGGCCGATATTGTTAACTTTGCTTGCCTCAGCGGCGATCATTTCTATGCGCATATGGATAAGATTGCTGCTGCCGAATCTATTTTCGGTGAGCGTGTGGTGCATGGGTATTTTGTGCTTTCTGCGGCTGCGGGTCTGTTTGTCGATGCCGGTGTCGGTCCGGTCATTGCTAATTATGGGCTGGAAAACTTGCGCTTTATCGAACCCGTAAAGCCAGGCGATACCATCCAGGTGCGTCTCACCTGTAAGCGCAAGACGCTGAAAAAACAGCGTAGCGCAGAAGAAAAACCAACAGGTGTGGTGGAATGGGCGGTAGAGGTATTCAATCAGCATCAAACCCCGGTGGCGCTGTATTCAATTCTGACGCTGGTGGCCAGGCAGCACGGTGATTTTGTCGATTAATCGGTGAATGAAGGGCAACGGCGAATAGTTGCCCTTTTATTTCACTAAATTTTGTGACGTTGTCACATTATGCATGATGTGTACATCTATTTTCAGGGCATCCACTGTATGAAAAGCTGGCACACCTGCCAAACAACCTGGCAGGTGCAGGCAATCCCCTTTGCATCAGTACTGATAATGTGAACCTGACTAAACCGCCCACAGAGCGCGGTTGCTAACAAGAACACAACATCTGACGAGGTTAATAATGGGAAGCCCCTCTCTGTATTCTGCCCGTAAAACAACCCTGGCGTTGGCAGTCGCCTTAAGTTTCGCCTGGCAAGCGCCGGTATTTGCCCACGGTGGTGAAGCGCATATGGTGCCAATGGATAAAACGCTTAAAGAATTTGGTGCCGATGTGCAGTGGGACGACTACGCCCAGCTCTTTACCCTGATTAAAGATGGCGCGTACGTGAAAGTGAAGCCTGGTGCGCAAACAGCAATTGTTAATGGTCAGCCTCTGGCACTGCAAGTACCGGTAGTGATGAAAGACAATAAAGCCTGGGTTTCTGACACCTTTATTAACGATGTTTTCCAGTCCGGGCTGGATCAAACCTTTCAGGTAGAAAAGCGCCCTCACCCACTTAATGCGCTAACTGCGGACGAAATTAAACAGGCCGTTGAAATTGTTAAAGCTTCCGCGGACTTCAAACCCAATACCCGTTTTACTGAGATCTCCCTGCTACCGCCAGATAAAGAAGCTGTCTGGGCGTTTGCGCTGGAAAACAAACCGGTTGACCAGCCGCGCAAAGCCGACGTCATTATGCTCGACGGCAAACATATCATCGAAGCGGTGGTGGATCTGCAAAACAACAAACTGCTCTCCTGGCAACCCATTAAAGACGCCCACGGTATGGTGTTGCTGGATGATTTCGCCAGTGTGCAGAACATTATTAACAACAGTGAAGAATTTGCCGCTGCCGTGAAGAAACGCGGTATTACTGATGCGAAAAAAGTGATTACCACGCCGCTGACCGTAGGTTATTTCGATGGTAAAGATGGCCTGAAACAAGATGCCCGGTTGCTCAAAGTCATCAGCTATCTTGATGTCGGTGATGGCAACTACTGGGCACATCCCATCGAAAACCTGGTGGCGGTCGTTGATTTAGAACAGAAAAAAATCGTTAAGATTGAAGAAGGTCCGGTAGTTCCGGTGCCAATGACCGCACGCCCATTTGATAGCCGTGACCGCGTTGCTCCGGCAGTTAAGCCTATGCAAATCATTGAGCCTGAAGGTAAAAATTACACCATTACTGGCGATATGATTCACTGGCGGAACTGGGATTTTCACCTCAGCATGAACTCTCGCGTCGGGCCGATGATCTCCACCGTGACTTATAACGACAATGGCACCAAACGCAAAGTCATGTACGAAGGTTCTCTCGGCGGCATGATTGTGCCTTACGGTGATCCTGATATTGGCTGGTACTTTAAAGCGTATCTGGACTCTGGTGACTACGGTATGGGCACGCTAACCTCACCAATTGCTCGTGGTAAAGATGCCCCGTCTAACGCAGTGCTCCTTAATGAAACCATCGCCGACTACACTGGCGTGCCGATGGAGATCCCTCGCGCTATCGCGGTATTTGAACGTTATGCCGGGCCGGAGTATAAGCATCAGGAAATGGGCCAGCCCAACGTCAGTACCGAACGCCGGGAGTTAGTGGTGCGCTGGATCAGTACAGTGGGTAACTATGACTACATTTTTGACTGGATCTTCCATGAAAACGGCACTATTGGCATTGATGCCGGTGCTACGGGCATCGAAGCGGTGAAAGGTGTTAAAGCGAAAACCATGCACGATGAGACGGCGAAAGATGACACGCGCTACGGCACGCTTATCGATCACAATATCGTGGGTACTACACACCAACATATTTATAATTTCCGCCTCGATCTGGATGTAGATGGCGAGAATAACAGCCTGGTGGCGATGGACCCAGTGGTAAAACCGAATACTGCCGGTGGCCCACGCACCAGTACCATGCAAGTTAATCAGTACAACATCGGCAATGAACAGGATGCCGCGCAGAAGTTTGATCCGGGCACGATTCGTCTGTTGAGTAACCCGAACAAAGAGAACCGCATGGGCAATCCAGTTTCCTATCAAATTATTCCTTATGCAGGTGGTACTCACCCGGTAGCAAAAGGTGCCCAGTTCGCGCCGGACGAGTGGATCTATCATCGTTTAAGCTTTATGGACAAGCAGCTTTGGGTAACGCGTTATCATCCTGGCGAGCGTTTCCCGGAAGGCAAATATCCGAACCGTTCTACTCATGACACCGGTCTTGGACAATACAGTAAAGATAACGAGTCGCTGGACAACACCGACGCCGTTGTCTGGATGACCACCGGCACCACACATGTGGCCCGCGCCGAAGAGTGGCCGATTATGCCGACCGAATGGGTACATACTCTGCTTAAACCATGGAACTTCTTTGACGAAACGCCAACGCTAGGGGCGCTGAAGAAAGATAAGTGATTGTTTCAGACAAAAAAACGGCACCAGGTGCCGTTTTTTACTTATGAGCGAACCAGATTAATACCGTACACACACCGACTTAGTTTCACACCAACCGTCCAGCCAGTCGGGGCCAAAATCACGGCCCGTTCCTGACTGCTTCATCCCACCAAACGGTAAGTTAGCGTCAATTAAGGTATGGCTGTTTACCCACACCGTCCCTGCCTGTAAGCGATCGCTATATTCCAGAGCCTGGGAGAGATTTTGCGTCCAGACACTGGCAGTTAAGCCATATTCCGTGTCGTTTGCCAGTTGTAACGCCTCTTCTCCATCCGCTACTCGCACCAGGTTTACCACCGGACCAAACACCTCTTCACGAGTTAAGCGCAATTTAGCATCGGGATTTACCACCAGCGTTGGCGCAACATAATACCCCTCTCCGGCTGGTCCATTCGACCCGCGAATCAGCTCTGCTTGCTGTGCCTGCGCATCGTCGAGGAATGAACACACTTTGTCGCAGTGCGCACGAGAAACCAAAGGGTTAATCTGTGCAACAGGTGACATCCCCGGTCCCACTTGCAACGATTTTACCGCCTGCTCAAATCCACTAACCAGCGTGTCAAACAACGGCGCTTCAATATAAATTCGCGAACTGGCGGCGCATACTTGCCCTTGATTCAGGAAGCTTCCGGTCATCAAGCCTTCAATAACCCATTGCGGATCAGCATCTTTTAATACAATTGCCGGGTTTTTACCGCCCAGTTCCAGCGTTACACGCGTTAAGTGATCAGCAGCAGTTCTGGCAATACCTTTTCCCGTCGCGGTTGAACCGGTAAAACTGATTTTCGCAACATGAGGATGTGACGTCAGGGCCGCGCCGCATACAGCACCTGACCCGGTGACGACATTAAAAACGCCATCAGGGATACCAGCCTCGCTGGCCAGTTCCGCCACGCGCAACATCGTCAGTGGCGTGGTTTCCGAAGGCTTAATCACGATTGAACAGCCTGCTGCCAGTGCTGGCATCACCTTCCACATACCAATCATCAACGGAAAGTTCCATGGCACAATTCCCGCCACTACGCCAACCGGCTCTTTACGCGTCCAGGCCTGATAACGCGCCCCCTGGGGTAAGGGAATCGACAAGTCCAGCGTTTTACCCGCGATTTTGGTCGTTAACCCGGCGGTATAACGCATCCAGTTCAGCGTACAGCCCACTTCAAAAGCACGGGAAATGGCAATTGACTTGCCTTGCTCCAGGGTTTCCAGTTGCGCCAGCTCCTCACTGTGCTGTTCCACCAGATCGGCAAAACGTAGCAGAATACGTTCACGCTCTGCGGGTAATCGCCCGGCCCAGCGACGCGAGACAAAGGCCCGCCAGGCAGACATGACTGCGTTATCTACATCCGCTTCGTTGGCATCAGCAGTAGACGCAATTTCTTGCCCGGTGGCCGGATCAAAGATCGCCAACCGTTTTTCACTTTGTGCGGGGCCAGGACGACCATCAATATAAAGACCGTGTTGACGATCGAGAAACTGTTGGACCTGGCTTAATACTGCTACATGCGGCTCTGTCATCACTTTTCCTTATTATTTACCCAGTGTGATTTCAGTGTACGCAGCGACAAGAAAAGTCACTTTTTTCGCTGTGACATTCGCTTTGTCAGCTGTGACAAGCTCCGCAAATCGTGACAATAACCGCTTATGTCTCTATGCCTGACAAGACTTATTTCCTATAGTCAGGCTCATTAGCTTCGTTTATTGCAACACAAATGCAACAATAAAAATACATTTCACAGAGCGAAAACGTGCCATGAACCCCGCAATGGATAATGAGTTTCAGCAATGGCTTTCCCAAATCAATCAGGTATGCGGAAATTTTACCGGACGCCTGCTGACTGAGCGTTACACGGGTGTACTGGACACGCATTTTGCCAAAGGACTAAAGCTGAGTACCGTGACAACCAGCGGGGTGAATTTATCCCGCACCTGGCAGGAGGTAAAAGGCAGCGACGATGCCTGGTTTTACACCGTTTTTCAGCTTAGTGGTCAGGCAATAATGGAGCAGGATGAGCGTCAGGTGCAGATTGGCGCTGGCGATATTACGTTACTCGATGCCTCACGCCCCTGTTCGCTTTACTGGCAGGAGTCTTCTAAACAGATTTCATTACTTTTGCCACGCACTCTGCTGGAACAATATTTTCCCCATCAAAAACCTGTCTGCGCAGAAAGACTGGACGCTGACTTACCCATGGTGCAACTCAGTCATCGCCTGTTACAGGAGAGCATGAATAATCCGGCACTTTCTGAAACAGAAAGTGAAGCTGCGCTACAGGCGATGGTGTGTCTGCTGCGCCCGGTACTTCATCAGCGGGAATCTGTTCAACCTCGTCGTGAACGTCAGTTTCAAAAAGTGGTTACGTTGATAGACGATAATATTCGCGAAGAGATATTACGCCCGGAGTGGATAGCCGGAGAGACAGGTATGTCAGTACGTAGTTTGTACCGAATGTTTGCCGATAAAGGTTTGGTGGTCGCGCAATATATTCGTAACCGTCGTCTCGATTTTTGTGCAGATGCGATTCGCCATGCCGCAGATGATGAAAAACTGGCAGGCATCGGCTTTCATTGGGGATTTTCTGACCAGAGTCATTTTTCAACGGTATTTAAGCAACGCTTTGGGATGACGCCAGGCGAGTATCGACGTAAATTCCGCTAACTAATTGGCGTTGTGTGTACTGCAACGCCAATTAGTTAAAACAGATATTTGACTATGCATTTTTCAGGGCGAAAGGCAATTTGACAGGAGTTTTTGAATATTCACCTTGTTTCAGGAAAATAGATCAATCGCTTTCTCCTGTAGCGTTATCCCGATATTGCGGTTTTGCTATTAAAATTTTCGCACCCATTTACCGTTTATCCCTTGTACATATTCCCCCGGTTTGGCCCGAGCTACGAGCTTTTGCCCGGCGAGTTTCGCGATATCATCTACAGACACATTATTTTGCTTTGCCAGTTGTTGGTAACTCGCTTTACGTTCGGCATTAATGTCGGTTACTAATTTCTCTGTTTCAGCATCCGTTTTCAGCGCAACCAGATAACCATAAAATGTTTCACCTACCCGCCCCTGAGTTCTGGCTTCATCCAGAGTCAATGCCATTACATTGCTGCTTACCAGCCCAACAAGAAACGCACAAAGAAGTAATGTTTTCTTCATCATCGCCTCAGAAAAGATCGCTACGAGTTTCAAGCAGCTCTTCGACATCTTTGTCTGCCTTGATGATGATCTCATGCTCAATTTTAACGTTCATATTGATAGTGATCGGTTCCTTGGGCGCAGCGACTTCAATACGCGGCGTACAGGCAGCCAGCATAAAAGATGACGTCAACGCAGCCAGTAAAATTTTCATTGTTTTTCCTCACACTCTTTTCCTTGCGGACAGTCATTTCCCGGCAGACGTGCGTTCTGCTCCAACCATGCCTGGAGATTATCGCCAAAGCGTAAACTGCGCCACAGCGTAAAAATATTCTCTTCATGATGGTAATTAAGGTTTACCGTACCGCTTTTACCATCAACGCGACTGGTACCTGTAATGTTGGCCTGCATGGTTAATAAACCGAGATTATCTAAGTTAATTTTTGTCGATGACCGGCTAATTTCCATATAGCGCAACCAGTTAATTGCTGAACCCGCAGTCATATTGTCTTTCACCACCGCATCTGCGGTGTCTTTATCCAGCCGCAAGGTCATTGGCCCGCTATTTGCCAGCCAACCATCTTTCACTATCCATTTTTCGTTGTTTAGCCATAACGGCAATGCACCACTAAATGCCCCGGACATGGCGAATTGTTTCGGATTGACGGCGCTAACCAGTTCGCTGGATGAGAGATTATTCAGCCGCAACAGCGCCGGGTCATGTTGCGGCATACGTAATTGTTTCATCAGTACGTTACCGCCTAACACATCGACGCTAACATCAGTCAACAGCAAGGGTTCTTCTTCAGTCCACGGATAACGCCCTTGCAAATCAGCCGTAATATTTTTCGCTGTCACCAGATTAATCACTTCGGCAATTCGCAACGTAACGGGGCCGCGAGTCCCCAGATGCCAGGCTCCATCGGCAAAACGGAAAGGCAGGACAAAATCGACACCGTTAACCTGATTATCTGGCATCCAGGCACTACCGCCTTTCAACACGCCGTGTCCTCCCGCGCGGAATCCTTGTTCAGGCGCAGCAGAAAATGCAACCTGAGCATACAGTTCACCATCGCGTAAGTTCATCTTCCAGTCGGGTGGCACCAGCGGCTGGAATACAGTCAGTGATTGTTTTGGCCACCAGGCGTTACCGCGCAGACGAATACCGTCCCAGCGACCATTTACCCGAACCGGGCCAATCTCACCAGCATGTAAATCGCCTTTAAAGAGGAAATACGTCGGATCGCGCCCATCGACGCTAAATTTTAAGGTTGATGGCGGTAACACACTGCCGCCAGTGAACAGCGTTTGCCCGGCGTCCAGTGACAGCGCGCCGCTGAAGGAGGGATGCTGTGCGTCACGTACCCAGACGACGGGCTTGTCGAGAATTAATCGCGGCTTTTCTACCGTCATCGTACCGTATTGTAACTGGTCGAAACCGGTGGAGAGGTCGGTCAGCGTAATCGTGCTGTCATGCCATTCACCTTTTCCTGCGACATCCCAGGTGGCATTCATCGGTGTAAAACTGCCTTTTCCCCAGTAGCGCCACTGCCAGCGGCCCGCGTCAGGGAGAAAATCATTCGCCAGCCCATCCATATGCAGCACGAAATCGCCCAGTTCATTTTCATGCGCCTGCAAAATGGCCTGCAAACGTCCGTCAACACCACGTTGGGTGACTTTTACACCCGCTAAAGGCCAGCGGATTTCATCGATGTCCAGCGAATCGATGACTCTTCCCTTCGAACGTAATAACGCGCCTGGCTCAAAGGCCAACGTTGGGTCAGTCAGACTTCCGCTTAGCTGCGCAGGTAAACGGGCATATAAAATGAGGTCCGCCTGTTTCGCTTCACCGGTCAGTTGCAGAGGCAGCTGACTGTTATCCATGCTTAATTTTCCTGGGCCAAAATTTAGCACCGCGTTGCCTTTACCCGCTTGCCCCTGGGTCAGCACACTCAGTCGTCCGCTGATCAGAGCGTTCTCAAGCCCTGCCTGCCAGTTGTCGACTTTGACACCCAGTCGGCCACTCAAAGGAAAACCTGCATACGGCCAACTCCAGCGACCATCGCTTACGGTCAATTGTTGACGAGTAATTTGCCACGGCAAATCGAGCAACGGATCGCCGTTATCCCGTGCCAGCACAATCAATTGCCCGCTATTTTCCTGCCAGTCCAGCTCTGCATCCACCAGTGACGGTTCCTGCGGCAAGTTTAACGTCGCAGTAGCATGCCCACTTACAGGAAGTCCATCCGGCACGAGCGGCATAGTAAATTCCCCCACCAGTTTAACCGGCGGCTGATTTTCAAACGCGACGACATCCAGTTCGCTGACTGTAAGTTGTTGCCCTTTCAGCTGGCCTTGAAATTTAACTTTTTCGCCCTGATAACGCAGTTGCTGGATATCAGAGGTTAATGCGAGAGAGAGTTTTCCCTGCCATTCCTGCCAGGGAGAAAAAATCAGTTTATCGATATTGATCCAGGTGTTAGGCAGCATGGACTGCCACTGCGCGAGGGTTTTTGGAGCAGCTGGCGATTGCTCCGTCTGCGGCAATTTCGCCAGACAAGCAGAATCAAGTTCTACCGTGCCGACGTTCAATAACCAGCGGCTGGGATGTGAAAGGCTGGCGTTGGTGATATGCGCAAGCTGACAATCTCCCACCAGATAACGGAGATCGGGAATGATTAAACCTTTACGCGTAATGCGTGGGCTTTCATCTAATGCAATACGTGTCCCGAGCGGTAGCCAGATGCCCGCCAGCGTGGGAACCCACAGCCCGAGCGTCATCAGCAGCGTCAACGGCACAAGAATAATCAGTAATAACAGCGCGAGAACGGCTTTATATTTACCCAGCATGGGTAGTTAATATCCTGATTTAGCGAAAAATTAAGCATTCAATACGGGTATTGTGGCATGTTTAACCGTTCAGTTGAAGGTTGCGCCTACACTAAGCATAGTTGTTGATGAATTTTTCAATATCGCCATAGCTTTCAATTATATTTGAAATTTTGTAAAATATTTTTAGTAGCTTAAATGTGATTCAACATCACTGGAGAAAGTCTTATGAAACTCGCCGTTTATAGCACAAAACAGTACGACAAGAAGTACCTGCAACAGGTGAACGAGTCCTTTGGCTTTGAGCTGGAATTTTTTGACTTTCTGCTGACGGAAAAAACCGCTAAAACTGCCAATGGCTGCGAAGCGGTATGTATTTTCGTAAACGATGACGGCAGCCGCCCGGTGCTGGAAGAGCTGAAAAAGCACGGCGTTAAATATATCGCCCTGCGCTGTGCCGGTTTCAATAACGTCGACCTTGACGCGGCAAAAGAACTGGGGCTGAAAGTAGTCCGTGTTCCAGCCTATGATCCAGAGGCCGTTGCTGAACACGCCATCGGTATGATGATGACGCTGAACCGCCGTATTCACCGCGCGTATCAGCGTACCCGTGACGCTAACTTCTCTCTGGAAGGTCTGACCGGCTTTACTATGTATGGCAAAACGGCAGGCGTTATCGGTACCGGTAAAATCGGTGTGGCGATGCTGCGCATTCTGAAAGGTTTTGGTATGCGTCTGCTGGCGTTCGATCCGTATCCAAGTGCAGCGGCGCTGGAACTCGGTGTGGAGTATGTCGATCTGCCAACCCTGTTCTCTGAATCAGACGTTATCTCTCTGCACTGCCCGCTGACACCGGAAAACTACCATCTGTTGAACGAAGCCGCCTTCGATCAGATGAAAAATGGCGTGATGATCGTCAATACCAGTCGCGGTGCATTGATTGATTCTCAGGCAGCAATTGAAGCGCTGAAAAATCAGAAAATTGGTTCGTTGGGTATGGACGTGTATGAGAACGAACGCGATCTATTCTTTGAAGATAAATCCAACGACGTAATTCAGGATGACGTATTCCGTCGCCTGTCTGCCTGCCACAACGTGCTATTTACCGGGCACCAGGCATTCCTGACAGCAGAAGCTCTGACCAGTATTTCTCAGACTACGCTGCAAAACTTAAGCAATCTGGAAAAAGGCGAAACCTGCCCGAACGAACTGGTTTAATCTTGCCGCTCCCCTGCATTCCAGGGGAGCTGATTCAGATAATCCCCAATGACCTTTCATCCTCTATTCTTAAAATAGCCCTGAGTCAGAAACTGTAATTGAGAACCACAATGAAGAAAGTAGCCGCGCTCGTTGCGCTAAGCCTGCTGATGGCGGGATGTGTAAGTAATGACAAAATTGCTGTAACGCCAGAACAGTTACAGCATCATCGTTTTGTGCTGGAAAGCGTAAACGGTAAGCCCGTGACCAACGATAAAAATCCGCCAGAAATCAGCTTTGGTGAAAAAATGATGATTTCCGGCAGCATGTGTAACCGCTTTAGCGGTGAAGGCAAACTGTCTAATGGTGAACTGACAGCCAAAGGGCTGGCAATGACCCGTATGATGTGCGCTAACCCGCAGCTTAATGAACTCGATAACACCATTAGCGAAATGCTGAAAGAAGGTGCACAAGTGGATCTGACCGCGAACCAGTTAACGCTGGCGACCGCGAAACAGACATTAACTTATAAGCTGGCGGATTTAATGAATTAATAGCTGCCACAGCTCCCGGCGGCAAGTGACTGTTCACTACAGCGTTTGCCGTTGGGTAATGCACACATCCCAATCGCCGTACCATCCAGTTGACGGGCAACAGAAAGCGAACCGCCGATCATTGCACAATTTGCTTCTCCACTACTGGACATCGACGCTTTTAAACCTGGCGCTACGTGCGCCGCAGTCGCCTGCTGAACAGGTTCACTACTACACGCCGACAACAATAAAGCGGCACACCCTACCCAAAACGCTGCTCGCATCTTTTCTTCCTCTGATCTTCAAGCCAAACGACACCGCCATAAATAATAGGCAGCACAGAGGGCGACGTCGAGAGCTGTCCTGCGCGTTGCCCCGCATTTTTACTTTTTTATGGCTATTTTTTTGCCCTCTGTTTGATCAAAACATTCATTACGCTGATGTGGGGGACACAAAAGCGAAAATGCAGAAGAAAGCCATTTGCTAAAATTGAAGGATTACTACTGGGCGCGCAGCAATTTCGTGCGCCCCTCATTTGCGCAATGTAAGGGTGTCATATGATTACTATTGACGGTAATGGCGCGGTTGCTTCGGTGGCGTTTCGCACCAGTGAAGTTATCGCCATCTACCCTATTACCCCCAGTTCCACGATGGCAGAACAGGCTGATGCCTGGGCCGGAAACGGCTTAAAGAACGTTTGGGGAGACACACCACGCGTAGTTGAAATGCAGTCGGAAGCGGGTGCTATCGCTACCGTGCATGGCGCTTTGCAGACGGGTGCCCTTTCAACATCGTTTACGTCATCGCAGGGTTTGCTGCTGATGATCCCGACGCTGTACAAACTGGCAGGCGAACTGACGCCATTTGTCCTGCATGTAGCGGCACGTACCGTTGCCACACATGCACTTTCTATTTTTGGCGATCATTCCGACGTTATGGCGGTGCGCCAGACGGGTTGCGCGATGTTGTGTGCGGCTAACGTCCAGGAAGCGCAAGATTTTGCTCTCATTTCGCACATCGCAACGCTGAAGAGCCGCGTGCCATTTATTCATTTCTTTGATGGTTTCCGCACGTCCCACGAAATCAATAAAATTGTCCCGCTGGCCGATGACACTATTCTTGATCTCATGCCGCAGGCCGAAATTGATGCTCATCGCGCCCGGGCGCTCAACCCGGAACATCCGGTGATCCGCGGTACGTCCGCCAATCCTGACACTTATTTCCAGTCTCGCGAAGCCACCAACCCATGGTACGACGCGGTCTATGACCATGTTGAACAGGCGATGAATGATTTCTCTGCCGCGACAGGTCGTCAGTATCAGCCGTTTGAATATTACGGGCATCCGCAAGCGGAACGGGTGATTATCCTGATGGGCTCTGCCATTGGCACCTGTGAAGAAGTGGTTGATGAATTGCTAACCCGTGGCGAAAAAGTTGGCGTGCTGAAAGTTCGCCTGTACCGTCCCTTCTCCGCCAAACACTTGCTGCAAGCTCTGCCGGGATCCGTACGCAGCGTGGCGGTACTGGACAGAACCAAAGAACCCGGTGCCCAGGCAGAACCGCTCTATCTGGATGTAATGACCGCACTGGCAGAAGCCTTTAATAATGGCGAGCGCGAAACTCTGCCCCGTGTCATTGGTGGGCGCTATGGTCTTTCATCCAAAGAATTTGGCCCGGACTGTGTACTGGCGGTATTTGCCGAGCTCAACGCGGCTAAACCGAAAGCGCGCTTTACGGTTGGTATTTACGATGATGTGACCAATCTGTCACTGCCGTTGCCGGAAAACACCCTGCCAAACTCGGCGAAACTGGAAGCCTTGTTTTATGGCCTTGGTAGTGATGGCAGCGTTTCCGCGACCAAAAACAATATCAAGATTATCGGTAATTCCACGCCGTGGTACGCACAGGGCTATTTTGTTTACGACTCCAAAAAGGCGGGCGGCCTGACGGTTTCTCACCTTCGCGTGAGCGAACAGCCGATTCGTTCCGCTTATCTCATTTCCCAGGCTGATTTTGTTGGCTGCCACCAGTTGCAGTTTATCGATAAATATCAGATGGCTGAGCGTTTAAAACCTGGCGGCATTTTCCTGCTCAACACGCCGTACAGCGCAGATGAAGTGTGGTCGCGCTTGCCGCAGGAAGTTCAGGCCGTGCTAAATCAGAAAAAAGCGCGCTTCTATGTGATTAACGCGGCGAAAATCGCCCGCGAATGTGGCCTGGCGGCCCGTATTAATACCGTCATGCAGATGGCTTTTTTCCATCTGACGCAAATTCTGCCTGGCGATAGCGCCCTCGCAGAATTGCAGGGTGCGATTGCCAAAAGTTACAGTAGCAAAGGCCAGGATCTGGTGGAACGCAACTGGCAGGCTCTGGCGCTGGCGCGTGAATCCGTAGAAGAAGTTCCGTTGCAACCGGTAAATCCGCACAGCGCCAATCGACCGCCAGTGGTTTCCGATGCCGCCCCTGATTTCGTGAAAACCGTAACCGCAGCGATGCTCGCAGGGCTTGGTGATGCCCTCCCCGTTTCGGCGCTGCCGCCAGACGGCACCTGGCCGATGGGCACCACTCGCTGGGAAAAACGCAATATCGCCGAAGAGATCCCCATCTGGAAAGAGGAACTCTGTACCCAATGTAACCACTGCGTCGCCGCTTGCCCACACTCAGCTATTCGCGCAAAAGTGGTACCGCCTGAAGCGATGGAAAACGCCCCTGCCAGCCTGCATTCGCTGGATGTGAAATCGCGTGATATGCGCGGGCAGAAATATGTCTTGCAGGTGGCTCCGGAAGATTGCACCGGTTGTAACCTGTGCGTCGAAGTTTGCCCGGCGAAAGACCGTCAGAATCCAGAGATTAAAGCCATCAATATGATGTCGCGCCTGGAACATGTCGAAGAAGAGAAAATCAATTACGATTTCTTCCTCAACCTGCCAGAAATCGACCGTAGCAAACTGGAACGTATTGATATTCGTACATCGCAGCTGATTACACCGCTGTTTGAATATTCAGGTGCTTGCTCCGGTTGTGGCGAGACGCCGTATATTAAATTACTGACTCAGCTCTATGGCGACCGGATGTTGATCGCTAACGCCACCGGCTGTTCTTCAATTTATGGCGGTAACCTGCCCTCTACACCGTATACCACCGATGCCAACGGTCGTGGGCCGGCATGGGCGAACTCTCTATTTGAAGATAATGCCGAATTTGGCCTTGGTTTCCGCCTGACGGTCGATCAACACCGTGTCCGCGTGCTGCGTCTGCTGGATCAATTTGCCGATAAAATCCCGGCGGAATTACTGACAGCGTTGAAATCAGACGCTACGCCAGAGGTTCGTCGAGAACAGGTCGCAGCTTTACGCCAGCAACTCAACGATGTTGCCGAAGCACATGAACTGCTGCGTGACGCAGATGCACTGGTGGAAAAATCAATCTGGCTGATTGGTGGCGACGGCTGGGCTTACGATATCGGCTTTGGCGGTCTGGATCATGTATTGAGTTTGACGGAAAACGTCAACATTCTGGTGCTGGATACGCAATGCTATTCCAACACCGGTGGTCAGGCGTCGAAAGCGACACCGCTGGGTGCAGTAACTAAGTTCGGCGAGCACGGCAAACGTAAAGCGCGTAAAGATCTTGGCGTCAGTATGATGATGTACGGTCATGTTTATGTGGCGCAGATTTCTCTCGGCGCGCAGCTGAACCAGACGGTGAAAGCGATTCAGGAAGCGGAAGCGTATCCGGGGCCATCGCTGATCATTGCTTATAGCCCGTGTGAAGAGCATGGTTACGATCTGGCACTCAGCCATGACCAGATGCGCCAACTCACAGCTACCGGCTTCTGGCCGCTATATCGCTTCGATCCTCGTCGTGCCGATGAAGGCAAACTGCCGCTGGCGCTGGATTCACGCCCGCCGTCAGAAGCACTGGAAGAAACGTTACTTCACGAGCAACGTTTCCGTCGTCTGAATTCGCAGCAGCCAGAAGTGGCAGAACAGTTATGGAAAGATGCTGCAGCTGATTTGCAAAAACGCTATGACTTCCTGGCACAAATGGCCGGAAAAGCGGAAAAAAGCAACACCGATTAAATGCTCTGGATAAGGATTATCCAATTCTAAAAAAAAAGCCCGGACGACTGTTCGGGCTTGTCTTTTTATATGTTGGAAAATCAGTGGCAATGCAATGGCCCAACAGAAAATAAAATCTGTGACAATAAAGGCATATAACCCGCGCAGAATAACGTATAGCAAATTAAAAGTATAATTTTTATTTTGTATGTATTATCTTCGATACATTCACCAAACTTATTATCATTTCAGAGGAATTATTTGATTAAGGTTTTACTTAAGGCGTAACAAATGATATTTATCGGCTAACTGAACTTCTCCTTTAGGATGTTTTCACTCCCCGAAATGGGGATAAAAGGCAAATAAAATAACTAAAGGATTTATTCAATGAAAAGCAAAGTACTGGCACTTTTAATTCCTGCCCTGCTCGCCGCAGGTGCTGCACATGCAGCCGAAGTTTATAATAAAGACGGCAACAAATTAGATCTGTATGGCAAAGTTGATGGCCTGCATTATTTTTCTGATAATTCGGCGAAAGATGGCGACCAGAGCTATGCGCGTCTGGGTTTTAAAGGCGAAACCCAAATTAACGATCAACTCACTGGCTACGGTCAATGGGAATACAATATTCAGGCAAACAACACTGAATCTTCAAAAAACCAGTCATGGACCCGTCTGGCATTTGCCGGGCTGAAATTTGCAGATTACGGTTCTTTCGATTACGGACGTAATTATGGCGTAATGTACGACATCGAAGGCTGGACCGATATGCTGCCTGAATTTGGCGGTGACTCTTATACCAATGCAGACAACTTTATGACTGGTCGAGCCAATGGCGTCGCGACTTATCGTAATACTGATTTCTTCGGTCTGATAAATGGTCTGAACTTCGCGGTGCAGTATCAAGGTAACAACGAAGGTGCCAGTAATGGTCAGGAAGGCACCAACAACGGACGTGATGTTCGCCATGAAAACGGTGACGGCTGGGGTCTTTCCACAACATATGATTTAGGCATGGGCTTTAGCGCTGGTGCGGCATACACCTCTTCTGACCGCACCAATGATCAGGTTAACCATACTGCGGCGGGTGGTGATAAAGCAGACGCGTGGACTGCTGGGCTAAAATACGATGCTAACAATATTTACCTGGCAACCATGTATTCAGAAACGCGTAATATGACCCCGTTTGGCGACAGCGATTATGCTGTTGCAAACAAAACCCAGAACTTTGAAGTCACTGCACAGTACCAGTTTGATTTTGGTCTGCGTCCGGCAGTCTCTTTCCTGATGTCTAAAGGCCGTGACCTGCACGCTGCCGGTGGTGCAGACAACCCGGCAGGTGTTGATGATAAAGATCTGGTTAAATACGCCGATGTTGGCGCGACTTACTATTTCAATAAAAACATGTCCACTTATGTTGACTATAAAATCAACCTGTTGGATGAAGATGACAGTTTCTACGCTGCCAATGGCATCTCTACCGATGATATTGTCGCTTTAGGTCTGGTTTATCAGTTCTAAATCCTCCTGCCCGCTGTTATGGCGGGCTTTTTCTGCTTATTCTTCCTCCTTTGATCTAAATTAAAAATGTGAACTCCGTCATTACACAAAAAGTGTCATCTGGCGTTACACTTTATGCGGATACTAAAACAGGAGGTTTTATGAACAGAACGATTCTTGTCCCTATCGATATTTCCGATTCAGAATTAACTCAACGCGTGATTAGCCACGTTGAGGCAGAGGCAAAGATTGATGATGCAGAGGTTCATTTCCTGACGGTAATACCTTCACTGCCCTACTATGCCTCTCTGGGTTTAGCGTATTCCGCAGAATTACCGGCAATGGATGACCTGAAAGCGGAAGCCAAATCGCAACTGGAAGAGATCATTAAAAAATTTAAACTGCCAACCGACAGAGTGCATGTCCATGTTGAGGAAGGCTCGCCCAAAGACCGCATTCTGGAAATGGCGAAGAAGATCCCCGCTCATATGATCATCATTGCTTCCCATCGACCGGATATCACCACTTATCTGCTCGGTTCCAACGCCGCAGCTGTAGTGCGTCACGCAGAGTGCTCCGTGCTGGTTGTGCGCTGACACTAACGCCCGCACATTGCTGCGGGCTTTTTGATTCATTTCGCAAATGTGCTGACATTTTCCCCTCTAATCCGTACCATACACGCCACAGTTTTTATATCAGATTTCTTATGCTGGGCGTTCCGGCATGACGCATACTCTTCTGATGCCATATAACGAATTGAGTCGCTTTTAAATGTCGCAAAATCAAGAAATTAGTAAGAAAGAACAATACAACCTGAACAAATTACAAAAACGTCTGCGTCGTAACGTGGGCGAAGCCATTGCTGACTTCAATATGATTGAAGAAGGCGATCGCATCATGGTTTGCCTCTCCGGGGGTAAAGACAGCTATACCATGCTGGAGATTCTGCGCAATTTGCAGCAAAGCGCGCCAATCAATTTTTCGCTGGTGGCTGTTAACCTCGATCAAAAGCAACCGGGCTTCCCGGAACACGTTCTGCCCGAGTATCTTGAAAAGCTGGGCGTTGAGTACAAGATTGTTGAAGAGAATACTTACGGTATCGTGAAAGAGAAGATTCCAGAGGGCAAAACCACTTGCTCACTGTGTTCTCGCCTTCGTCGCGGTATCCTTTATCGTACCGCAACGGAACTGGGGGCGACGAAGATCGCGTTGGGTCACCATCGTGACGATATCCTGCAAACGTTGTTCTTAAATATGTTCTACGGCGGCAAGATGAAAGGTATGCCTCCGAAACTGATGAGCGATGATGGCAAACATATCGTTATTCGTCCGCTGGCCTACTGCCGCGAGAAAGATATTCAGCGATTTGCCGATGCAAAAGCGTTCCCGATTATTCCGTGCAACCTGTGCGGTTCACAGCCTAACCTGCAACGTCAGGTGATTGCTGACATGTTGCGTGACTGGGATAAACGTTATCCAGGGCGTATCGAGACGATGTTCAGCGCGATGCAGAATGTGGTGCCGTCGCATCTGTGCGATACCAACCTGTTCGATTTCAAAGGCATTACCCACGGTTCTGAAGTGGTTAACGGGGGTGATCTGGCGTTTGATCGCGAAGAGATCCCACTACAACCGGCGGGCTGGCAGCCAGAAGAAGATGAAAATCAGTTGGATGAGTTACGGCTGAATGTGGTTGAAGTGAAATAACCAGGATAGCGCCCGATTCGCAAGCGTATCGGGCTACTCTTATGGAGGCCGGATAAGACGCGGCCAGCGTCGCATCCGGCAATCCCGCATAAGATGTTTACTCTTGCACCCGGCAATTCAACATTTCATTATTTTAATAACCGCACCCGGCACGTTTTTCCTTTAATCTTCCCGCCCTGTAACTGTTTCCATGCTTTATGAGCAACAGCCTGACGGACCGCGACATAGACATGCGCCGGATGCACGGCGATTTTGCCAATATCTACGCCATCAAGCCCGATGTCTCCTGTCAGCGCACCTAATACATCACCCGGGCGCATTTTGGCTTTTTTCCCGCCATCGATACACAACGTTGCCATTTCTGCTTCCAGCGGCAAAATGGAACTATTAGCTGGCGGCGTTTGCCAGTTAAGTTTTATCTGCAACATGTCAGAAATGATATTGGCCCGCTGTGCTTCTTCCGGAGCACAGAAACTGATCGCCAGACCGCTATTTCCTGCACGAGCTGTACGACCGATGCGATGTACATGAACTTCAGGGTCCCACGCCAGCTCAAAGTTCACCACCAGCTCAAGCGATTTAATATCCAGACCACGCGCAGCAACATCAGTCGCAACCAGTACACGGGCGCTACCGTTAGCAAAACGTACCAGGGTCTGATCGCGATCGCGTTGCTCCAGATCGCCGTGTAACGACAATGCACTTTGCCCTACTTCATTCAGCGCGTCGCAGACAGCCTGGCAATCTTTTTTGGTATTGCAAAACACCACACAAGAGGATGGCTGATGCAAACTTAATAACCGTTGCAACAGAGGAATTTTGCCTTTACTGGATGTCTCATAAAATTGTTGTTCAATGGGTGGCAAAGCATCTGTTGAGTCAATTTCAATCGCCAAAGGATCGCGTTGCACTCGTCCGCTGATTGCGGCGATGGCTTCCGGCCAGGTTGCCGAAAACAGAAGCGTCTGTCGAGATGCAGGCGCAAAACGGATGACATCATCAATGGCATCGCTAAATCCCATATCCAGCATGCGGTCGGCCTCATCCATCACCAAAGTATTCAGCGCATCCAGTGATACCGTGCCTTTTTGCAAGTGATCCAGCAAACGACCCGGCGTTGCCACGATAATATGCGGCGCATGTTGCAACGAATCACGCTGCATACCGAACGGTTGACCACCGCACAACGTCAAAATTTTGGTATTTGGCAGAAAACGCGCCAGCCGACGCAATTCACCTGCCACCTGATCCGCCAGTTCACGCGTAGGACACAGCACTAAAGCCTGGGTTTGAAATAGCGACGCATCAATTTGCTGTAACAAGCCGAGGCCAAAAGCCGCCGTTTTGCCGCTGCCGGTTTTCGCCTGCACGCGAACATCTTTTCCGGCAAGGATCGCCGGAAGCGCGGCGGCCTGCACCGGCGTCATGGTTAAATAACCCAACTCATTAAGGTTCGTGAGTTGGGCGGGAGGCAAAACATTCAGGGTAGAAAAAGCGGTCACAATCTATTCTCGTGGTCATCGACGCAAAGTTAGCAGGCGCGTATCCTCGCAGATCTACGCTCACGATGCGACAATTTAATCGGTTCTTCATCAGGTGGTGGGTCAGGCATGGGTTGCGGGCGAGGGATCGGATCGGGCACTGGAACAGGATCGCCAGGAATCGGTTCAGGGACAGGAATTTGCAAATAAATAAGTGTCGTCATATTTCCCTCCGGTCATTGGGTGGACTCTTAAAGGGTAGACGCTGATAAATAACAGGCAAAAAAAAGCCGACTCATCAAAGTCGGCGTCGTACGAATCAATTGTGCTATGCAGTAATTCAAAAAAGGAAGTAAGACAATATGGAGCGCAACGCCCATCGCTTGACGTTGCATTCACCTGCAAGGGAGATATTGCCCTGAATGGGTAGAGAGTTTATTGACTTCGCTCAAACTTTGCGGCGTTTTTGTATACAGACAGCCGGAAAAATTGCTTTTGTTACAACCATTTACTACGGTGCAACCATAAAGCAACACCACCAATAAGAACAACTAACAGAATACAAAAAATTGAAAATCCGAATTGCCACCCGCCGCCAGGGATCCCACCAAGGTTGACGCCAAATAACCCTGTCAGAAAGGTACTGGGTAAAAAGACCATTGCCATCAATGACATTGTATAGGTACGACGAGCTAAATTTTCCTGCATCACCTGAGCGATTTCATCCGCCATCACGCCAGTCCGTGCTATACAGGCGTCGATTTCGTCAAGACCGCGCCCAAGGCGATCGGCAATATCCTGCATCCGACGGCGTTGGTCATCGCTCATCCACGGCAAACGTTCACTGGCAAGACGAGCATAAACATCACGTTGCGGTGCCATATAGCGACGCATCACGATTAATTGTTTGCGCAGCAGAGCCAGGAATCCACGCGGTGGAATTTGCTGATCAAGGAGATTATCTTCAAGGTCGATAATTTTATCGTGCAGCTGCTCGATAAATTCGCTGGAATGATCGGTCAACGCATCGCACACATCCACCAGCCACCCTCCGCAATCGGTCGGACCCGTGCCCTCTTCCAGATCGCTCACCACATCGTCCAGCGCCAGCACTTTGCGTTGTCGGGTCGAAACAATTAACCGCCCGTCCATATATACACGCATGGCGACCAGTTGATCGGGGCGTTCATCGGTGCTGCCGTTTATACAGCGCAATGTAATCAGCGTGCCTTCACCGAGACGGCTGACTCGGGGCCGCGTGCTCTCGCCCGCCAGCGCATCACGTACGTTATTGGGAAGCAGCGGTGTTGTCGCCAGCCATTGGGCGCTATCATGGTGTACATAATTAAGGTGGAGCCAGCAGGGATGCGCTTCATCAATCACATCTGTATTTTCCAGCGGTTTAACGCCGCCTCTACCATCCAGCATCCAGGCAAATACTGCATCCGGGACATTAACGTCCGATCCCTTAATCGCTTCCACAGTGCCTCCATCATCAACGCATTATTTTGTAGTCTAGCCTTCTGGCCCTGTTACGCAACATCTCATCACCCCATTACCCTGAAATGATTAATAAAATTCTGTCTAAATTGAATACAAAAAGCAAAATGCTTTTCCGTATACAAACCGTGTGAAGTGTTAAATAGCGTCTATCATTATCAGAATTATCTGATCATATGACGTGGCTTTTTTGCGATCGGATAGCAACAAAAATTGATAAAAATAACGGGATCTCAATGATTACGCACAACTTCAATACCCTGGACTTACTCACCAGTCCTGTCTGGATCGTTTCGCCCTTTGAGGAACAGTTAATTTATGCCAATAGCGCGGCGCGACTGTTGATGCAAGACCTCACGTTTAGTCAGCTACGAACCGGTCCCTATTCCGTCTCCTCACAAAAAGAACTGCCGAAATACCTCTCCGATCTGCAAAACCAACACGATATTATCGAAATCCTCACTGTTCAGCGTAAAGAAGAGGAAACAGCATTAAGCTGTCGGCTTGTTTTGCGAAAGCTGACAGAAGCAGAACCGGTGATTATTTTCGAAGGTATCGAAGCGCCGGCAACGCTGGGTTTAAAAGCCAGTCGCTCGGCAAATTATCAGCGCAAAAAACAAGGTTTTTATGCGCGCTTTTTTCTGACTAACTCTGCACCAATGTTGTTGATTGACCCCTCACGAGATGGCCAAATCGTCGATGCTAACCTCGCCGCGCTCAATTTCTATGGTTATAACCATGAAACGATGTGCCAGAAACATACCTGGGAAATTAATATGCTCGGGCGTCGCGTCATGCCTATCATGCATGAAATTTCGCATTTACCCGGCGGTCATAAACCTTTGAATTTTGTTCATAAACTGGCGGATGGATCTACTCGTCATGTGCAGACCTATGCCGGGCCGATTGAAATTTATGGCGACAAGCTCATGTTATGTATTGTGCATGATATTACTGAGCAAAAACGGCTGGAGGAGCAGCTGGAACATGCTGCTCACCATGACGCGATGACCGGATTACTGAATCGGCGACAGTTTTATCACATTACGGAACCAGGCCAAATGCAGCACCTCGCCATCGCCCAGGATTACAGCTTGTTGCTCATCGACACCGATCGTTTTAAACACATTAACGATCTCTATGGGCATTCTAAAGGTGATGAGGTGTTATGCGCCCTCGCCCGCACCCTTGAAAGTTGCGCTCGCAAAGGCGATTTGGTGTTTCGTTGGGGAGGCGAAGAGTTTGTCTTATTGCTACCAAGAACCCCACTGGATACCGCGCTTTCGCTGGCTGAAACTATCCGTGTAAGCGTGGCAAAAGTGAGTATTTCGGGCTTACCACGCTTTACCGTCAGCATTGGTGTGGCGCATCACGAAGGAAATGAAAGCATCGATGAACTGTTTAAACGCGTTGATGATGCTTTGTATCGGGCGAAAAATGATGGACGCAACCGCGTGCTGGCGGCATAAGCCGCGGATGCGTCTCGAGATCAACGACTGCGCTTAGCGTGGCGCTCCCAGTTTTCTTGCTTCGCCTGCGCCGTTTTACGTAGTGCGACGTAACACGCCCCGCTGCCGCCATGATGCGGTAGCGCAGTGCAATATGCCTGAACATCATCAAATTCGGTCAGCCAGCGCGCCACATAGCTGCGGACAATATTGGCATGCGATTTATCATCCCGTCCTTTGCCATGAATAATCAGCACGTTACGCAAACCATCAGCCATGGCTTGTTGAATGAAACTGAACATCATTTTGCGGCACTCTTCCACCGGCTGGCGCAAAAGATTCAGGCTCGCCTGTTGCGGATATTTACCACTGCGCAGCTTATCCTGCACCCCATGTTGCAACCCTTCCCGCCGAAACTCCAGCGGCTGACTTAGTGGGATGATGTCGAGAAATCCGGTGGTGAGGAAATTATCAAGCTGCAGCGTGTCGATACGCTGCGGCGCACGTTGGTTACGCGTTGGATGCCAGTGGACATCGGTAGCACGTTTCAGCGGCTGGACATCTTCCATGGCGTCAAGAAACAGCGATTTGTCGTCAAGGTTCATGTTACATCCTCCCGCAATTAAGAGCGCGATATGATAACCAGACCGGGTCGGTCCAACAACGTATTACCCAAAATTCCAGTAATAAGTTCCAAATATTGCCGATATTTTAAGCAAAATGCTTATGCATGATTATTCATTCACGATATTAATAATGTAACTTATATTTTCGTGAAATCTGTCACTGAAGAAAATTGGCAACTAAAGGTTAAAACCGTTATAACACAGTCACCGGCGCAGAGGAGACAATGCCGGATTTAAGACGCGGATGCACTGCTGTGTGTACTGTAGAGTCTGGCGGATGTCGACAGACTCTATTTTTTTATGCAGTTTTAACTTTGCAGATAGCCGCATTCTCGCCGGAATTGCGTGATTAATGACGCGGTCAGTGGTGTCTGGCGACTATCACGCCGCTGAATCAAATAATAGGCCGCTTTCGGTAAAATTTCGCTAACCGGCAACATCACCAGCCCCTGTCCGTGCAAGGGATCGCAGCCCATTTCTTCAGGCAGTATGCTGAGAAAATCGCTTTTTGCCACCAGACTGATACAGGCTGAGAACGTCTCGCAGACTACACCGACCTGTGGCGTTTGCGCCTGATCGTCAAGCAATTCACTCAACTGTTTGTAGTAGCTGCCGTATGGCGTCGGCATTGTCCAGCTGTAATCCAGTAACTGTTTGATCGAACGGGCACCAATGGCGGGGTGTCCCGGGCGGCAAAAGATCGCGAATTGCTTTTCCAGTAATTTCTCAAAAGTAAATTCGTGGTCGTACGGTCCCTGATAATAGGTATTGATGGTGAAATCCAATTCTCCCTGACGCAATTCATTAATCATCGACACCAGTTGCCCTTCCATAATGCGTACTTTTACCTGCGGATGCTGCTGATGAAAACGAGATATGACAGCTGGCATCAGACTGCGGGAAATACTGGCCCCCATGCCGATATTAATCTGCCCTGCCAGTTGCCCTTGTCGTTGGCGAATATCCTCTTGGGCTGCGCGCAGTTCTTCAAGAATAAGACTGGCGTGCTGATAAAAACTTTCACCGGCATCAGTTAACGTCACGCCTTTACTACGGCGAAAAAAGAGTTGCGCCGCTAATCCTTCTTCCAGCTCCTGAATAGATTTACTCAGTGCCGGTTGCGACATATTCAACATTCGGCTCGCTCCGCGAATGCTGCCCTGACGAGCCACTTCAACAAAAGCACGAATTTGATGAATTTTTACCTGAAAAGCCATGACGCCACCGATAACCGTTATTTATCAGACCAAAGAAACTGGCATCTACTTTAATGCAGATGATTGTGTCAGGGTAATTTATGAACGGTTAAAACTGTGAAAAATCAGTTAGTGATAAGTAAAAACTATCGCTACGTGAACCGGGTCACACTTTTTACTGATGACGGGAAAGGTTATGGAGTCTTTGAATCAATTTGTTAATTCGCTTGCCCCAAAATTATCGCACTGGCGACGTGATTTTCATCACTATGCAGAGTCTGGCTGGGTGGAATTCCGCACTGCCACCCTTGTTGCGGAAGAATTGCAGCAGCTCGGCTATTCACTGGCGCTGGGCCGCGAAGTAGTTAATGAAAGTAGCCGGATGGGACTACCTGATGAACTCACTCTACAACGCGAATTCGAGCGCGCTCGTCAACAGGGTGCGCTAGCACAATGGATTGCGGTTTTTGAAGGTGGTTTCACTGGTATCGTCGCCACCCTGGATACCGGTCGCCCCGGTCCGGTGATGGCTTTCCGTGTCGATATGGACGCGCTGGATCTTAGTGAAGAGCAGGATGTCAGCCATCGCCCCTACCGCGACGGTTTTGCGTCATGTAACGCCGGAATGATGCATGCCTGTGGTCATGATGGACATACCGCCATTGGGCTTGGGCTGGCGCATACCCTTAAACAATTCGAGTCCGGACTACATGGCGTCATCAAACTGATTTTTCAGCCTGCAGAGGAAGGTACGCGTGGCGCGCGGGCGATGGTCGATGCAGGTGTCGTAGATGATGTTGATTATTTTACTGCCGTGCACATTGGCACTGGCGTACCTGCGGGCACCGTGGTGTGCGGCAGTGATAATTTTATGGCAACCACCAAATTTGACGCGCACTTCACCGGTACCGCCGCTCACGCAGGCGCAAAACCAGAAGACGGTCACAATGCCTTGTTGGCGGCAGCACAAGCCACTCTTGCACTGCATGCAATCGCCCCGCACAGCGAAGGAGCTTCCAGAGTAAACGTGGGCGTTATGCAGGCAGGAAGCGGTCGTAACGTTGTTCCTGCCTCGGCGTTGCTGAAAGTGGAAACACGCGGGGCCAGCGACGTCATTAATCAATATGTTTTTGACCGTGCACAACAAGCGATTCAGGGCGCAGCAACCATGTATGGTGTCGGCGTTGAAACTCGTCTGATGGGTGCAGCTACCGCCAGTTCTCCTTCGCCGCAATGGGTCGCATGGTTGCAAAGTCAGGCGGCTCAGGTCGCGGGGGTCAATCAGGCCATTGAACGTGTTGAAGCGCCTGCGGGTTCCGAAGATGCCACATTAATGATGGCCCGCGTGCAGCAACATCAAGGGCAAGCCTCCTACGTGGTGTTTGGCACACAGCTGGCGGCAGGTCATCACAACGAAAAATTCGATTTTGACGAGCAGGTTCTCGCTATTGCCGTCGAAACGCTGGCGCGCACCGCGCTCAATTTTCCCTGGACGCGAGGTATCTGATGCAGGAAATCTATCGTTTTATCGACGATGCGATTGAAGCCGATCGCCAACGTTATACCGATATTGCCGATCAAATCTGGGATCATCCAGAAACACGTTTTGAAGAGTTCTGGTCAGCGGAGCATCTGGCTTCGGCGCTGGAATCTGCAGGCTTCACCGTTACCCGCAACGTAGGCAATATCCCAAATGCCTTTATTGCTTCGTTTGGTCAAGGCAAACCGGTTATCGCCCTGCTGGGAGAATATGACGCCCTGGCAGGTTTAAGTCAGCAAGCAGGTTGCGCGCAACCTACATCCGTGACGCCCGGTGAAAATGGTCACGGTTGCGGACACAATTTGCTGGGAACCGCCGCCTTTGCCGCTGCAATAGCCGTCAAGAAATGGCTGGAACAATATGGGCAAGGCGGCACAGTGCGCTTTTATGGTTGTCCTGGCGAAGAAGGCGGCTCGGGTAAAACGTTCATGGTCCGCGAGGGGGTATTTGATGATGTGGATGCGGCACTCACCTGGCACCCGGAAGCCTTTGCCGGTATGTTCAATACCCGCACGCTGGCAAACATTCAGGCATCATGGTGCTTTAAAGGGATCGCAGCACATGCCGCGAATTCCCCTCATTTGGGACGCAGCGCCCTTGATGCCGTAACGTTGATGACCACTGGCACCAACTTCCTCAACGAACATATTATTGAAAAAGCGCGCGTACACTATGCCATCACAAATAGCGGCGGGATCTCGCCCAACGTGGTCCAGGCGCAGGCAGAAGTGCTTTATCTTATCCGCGCCCCCGAAATGACCGACGTGCAGCATATTTATGATCGGGTCGCCAAAATCGCCGAAGGTGCGGCATTGATGACCGAAACCACGGTTGAATGCCGCTTCGACAAAGCCTGTTCCAGTTATCTCCCGAATCGCACCTTAGAAAATGCCATGTACCATGCCCTATCCCATTTTGGTACCCCGGAATGGAACTCCGAAGAACTGGCTTTTGCGAAACAAATTCAGGCTACGCTCACCCCCAACGATCGGCAAAACAGTCTGAATAATATCGCCGCAACCGGTGGCGAAAACGGCAAGGCTTTTGCACTACGTCATCGTGAAACGGTACTGGCGAATGAGGTCGCTCCATATGCCGCCACCGATAACGTGCTTGCGGCATCGACTGATGTCGGCGACGTCAGTTGGAAACTGCCTGTTGCCCAGTGTTTCAGCCCCTGTTTTGCCGTCGGTACACCGCTACATACGTGGCAACTGGTTAGCCAGGGGCGAACATCTATTGCTCATAAAGGAATGCTGCTGGCGGCGAAAACTATGGCAGCAACCACAGTCAATCTCTTCATTGATTCAGGGCTATTGCAAGAATGCCAACAAGAGCATCAGCAAGTTACGGACACGCAACCGTATCACTGCCCTATCCCGAAAAACGTGACACCGTCACCTTTAAAATAACAACAACAACGCAAACACAACAACCGAGGAATGCCCATGAGTATGTCATCCATACCGTCGTCCTCCCAATCCGGGAAGCTCTATGGCTGGGTCGAAAGAATTGGTAACAAGGTTCCCCATCCTTTTTTGCTCTTTATCTATTTGATAATCGTACTCATGGTGACGACGGCAATTTTGTCAGCCTTTGGCGTCAGTGCGAAAAACCCGACCGATGGTACGCCGGTGGTGGTGAAAAACCTGCTCAGTGTGGAAGGATTACACTGGTTTTTACCCAATGTGATTAAAAACTTTAGCGGTTTTGCTCCACTTGGAGCGATCCTGGCGCTGGTTTTAGGTGCCGGCCTAGCGGAGCGCGTCGGCTTACTGCCAGCGCTAATGGTTAAAATGGCATCGCATGTTAATGCCCGCTACGCCAGTTATATGGTACTGTTTATTGCTTTTTTCAGCCACATTTCTTCCGATGCGGCGTTAGTGATCATGCCACCGATGGGTGCGCTGATTTTTCTGGCGGTGGGCAGGCATCCAATTGCAGGTTTACTGGCTGCCATTGCAGGCGTAGGTTGCGGCTTTACGGCTAATTTACTGATTGTCACAACCGACGTGTTGCTGTCGGGGATCAGCACGGAAGCGGCGGCTGCGTTCAATCCGCAAATGCACGTCAGTGTAATTGATAACTGGTATTTTATGGCCAGCTCCGTAGTCGTACTGACGATTGTTGGCGGCTTGATAACCGACAAAATCATCGAGCCACGGTTAGGTCAATGGCAGGGAAACAGCGATGAGAAACTGCAGACATTGACCGAAAGTCAGCGTTTTGGTTTACGCATAGCAGGTGTCGTATCGCTACTTTTTATTGCTGCGATCGCGCTGATGGTGATCCCAGAAAACGGGATATTGCGCGATCCGATTAATCACACCGTGATGCCATCACCCTTTATTAAAGGTATCGTGCCACTAATCATTCTTTTTTTCTTTGTGGTTTCGCTGGCTTATGGCATCGCTACCCGCACAATTCGACGTCAGGCGGATTTACCGCATTTAATGATTGAACCGATGAAAGAGATGGCGGGATTTATCGTGATGGTTTTTCCCCTCGCCCAGTTTGTCGCCATGTTTAACTGGAGCAACATGGGGAAATTCATCGCCGTGGGGCTGACCGATATACTTGAAAGTTCAGGGCTTAGCGGCATCCCGGCGTTTGTCGGTCTGGCGTTGCTTTCCTCTTTCTTATGCATGTTTATTGCCAGCGGTTCCGCAATCTGGTCGATTCTGGCCCCCATTTTCGTACCAATGTTTATGCTACTTGGCTTTCACCCGGCATTTGCGCAAATCCTCTTTCGTATTGCCGACTCATCCGTATTGCCTTTAGCGCCGGTATCTCCTTTTGTTCCACTGTTTCTTGGATTCCTGCAACGCTACAAACCAGACGCAAAACTGGGTACTTACTATTCGTTAGTCTTGCCCTATCCGCTTATCTTTTTGGTGGTATGGCTGCTGATGTTGCTGGCGTGGTATCTTGTTGGTCTGCCGATAGGTCCGGGGATTTACCCACGTTTGTCTTAAGAGAGAACGGATGCTGAGATTACTTGAAGAAAAAATTGCCACGCCACTGGGTCCACTGTGGGTGATTTGCGATGAGCAATTTCGCCTGCGGGCGGTTGAATGGGAAGAGTACAGCGAACGCATGGTGCAGCTGCTGGACATCCATTATCGCAAAGAAGGCTATGAGCGCATTTCTGCCACCAACCCAGGCGGTTTAAGCGACAAGCTTCGTGATTATTTTGCCGGTAATCTTAGCATTATTGATACGCTTCCCACTGCCACAGGGGGGACGCCATTTCAGCGCGAAGTCTGGAAAACTCTACGCACTATCCCCTGCGGGCAGGTAATGCATTACGGCCAACTGGCTGAACAATTGGGCCGCCCTGGCGCGGCGCGTGCCGTTGGTGCGGCAAACGGATCGAATCCCATCAGCATCGTCGTACCTTGCCATCGGGTTATTGGCCGAAACGGCACCATGACCGGATATGCAGGCGGAGTTCAGCGAAAAGAGTGGTTATTGCGCCACGAAGGTTATCTTTTGCTGTAAACATTAAACAATTTGTGCCAGCTTGTTCACACTTTTATGTAAAGTTACCCTTAACAACTTAAGGGTTTTCAAATAGATAGACATATATTTACATCTAATATCGGAATTCTCTGCTGTTAAGGTTTGCTTAGACTTACTTGCTCCCTAAAAAGATGTTAAAATTGACAAATATCAATTACGGCTTGAGCAGACCTATGATCCCGGAAAAGCGAATTATACGGCGCATTCAGTCTGGCGGTTGTGCTATCCATTGCCAGGATTGCAGCATCAGCCAGCTTTGCATCCCGTTCACACTCAACGAACATGAGCTTGATCAGCTTGATAATATCATTGAGCGGAAGAAGCCTATTCAGAAAGGCCAGACGCTGTTTAAGGCTGGTGATGAACTTAAATCGCTTTATGCCATCCGCTCCGGTACGATTAAAAGTTATACCATCACTGAGCAAGGCGACGAGCAAATCACTGGTTTCCATTTAGCAGGCGACCTGGTGGGATTTGACGCCATCGGCAGCGGCCATCACCCGAGCTTCGCTCAGGCGCTGGAAACCTCGATGGTATGTGAAATCCCGTTCGAAACGCTGGACGATTTGTCCGGTAAAATGCCGAATCTGCGTCAGCAGATGATGCGTCTGATGAGCGGTGAAATCAAAGGCGATCAGGACATGATCCTGCTGTTGTCGAAGAAAAATGCCGAGGAACGTCTGGCTGCATTCATCTACAACCTGTCCCGTCGTTTTGCCCAACGCGGCTTCTCCCCTCGTGAATTCCGCCTGACGATGACTCGTGGCGATATCGGTAACTATCTGGGCCTGACGGTAGAAACCATCAGCCGTCTGCTAGGTCGCTTCCAGAAAAGCGGTATGCTGGCAGTCAAAGGTAAATACATCACCATCGAAAATAACGATGCGCTGGCCCAGCTTGCTGGTCATACGCGTAATGTTGCCTGATTTTTCCGCATAACTCACTATCCTTCTGTCATATCATTAAATTTTTCTGATTTATTGATCTGGCAGAAGGTTCATCACTGTTTCATTCACCAGATATGGGTTAATCTTTTAATTACAAACTGCGTTGACAGTTGTTGTAAGGAGACCCTGTATGGCTATGTATCAGAACATGCTCGTTGTTATCGATCCTAACCAGGACGACCAACCAGCATTGCGGCGAGCTGTTTATTTACATCAACGGATTGGTGGCAAAATTAAAGCCTTTTTGCCGATCTATGACTTCTCATACGAAATGACCACCCTGCTCTCCCCGGACGAACGTACGGCTATGCGTCAGGGCGTCATCAGCCAGCGTACAGCCTGGATCCACGAGCAGGCAAAATATTATCTCAATGCTGGCGTTCCCATTGAAATTAAAGTGGTCTGGCATAACCGTCCTTTCGAAGCCATCATTCAGGAAGTGATCAGCGGCGAGCACGATTTGGTGCTAAAAATGGCGCACCAACATGACCGTCTGGAAGCGGTGATTTTTACGCCAACGGACTGGCATCTGTTACGCAAATGCCCAAGCCCGGTGTGGATGGTGAAAGACCAGCCGTGGCCGGAAGGAGGCAAGGCGCTGGTGGCGGTGAATCTCGCCAGTGAAGAGCCGTATCATAATGCGCTCAATGAAAAACTGGTCAAAGAGACGATCGAACTGGCAGAACAAGTCAACCATACCGAAGTTCATCTGGTTGGCGCTTATCCGGTAACGCCAATTAATATCGCGATTGAACTGCCGGAATTTGATCCGAGCGTTTATAACGATGCCATTCGTGGGCAACATTTGCTGGCAATGAAAGCTCTGCGGCAGAAATTCGGCATTAATGAAAACATGACGCACGTAGAAAAAGGTCTGCCAGAAGAGGTGATTCCTGATTTGGCGGAACACTTACAGGCGGGGATTGTGGTTCTGGGCACGGTAGGACGCACCGGTATTTCAGCAGCATTCCTCGGCAACACGGCGGAACAGGTGATTGATCATCTTCGCTGCGATCTGTTGGTCATTAAACCTGACCAGTATCAGACACCCGTTGAACTGGATGACGAAGAAGACGATTAACGACTCTTCAATAACTGACAAGGCCCGAGTTATCGGGCCTATTTTTTACTTACTGCTCTTCACCGCCAAGGAAATAAATTCCCAACGGGATTGCCAGCAACACAGTAAAGACCAGGCTATAAACAAAAATCATCGATGACTGAATCACATACATTGATGTCGTCCACTCAGACAGCGGAATATTGTACTGTTCTATAACGCCGCCGATAGTCGCGCGAGTCACAACCGACGCCGCAATAATGAAAACCGCCAACAAACCAAAGAGAAATTTCTTCCCTTTCGCTGACTTCAGTTTCGCCATAATCATGATGTAATCCTTGTGCAGACAAATTTCTTGTTACCTAAACGTAACAATACCATGACATTTCACCGTTGTCTGCTCTGAAAACCTCACCTCTTAGCTGGATTTACAATCAACGCATTGATTAGTTAGCTAATGTTGCTACTTCCTTCCCTGACTATTGATGATCTGAATGAATTGTCGCGGTAAAATAGCCCCGCCAGGGGTTTCCGGCATGACGACAATTATCTGGAGGAGCCTGATAAAACAATGATCGCTGAACTGTTTACAAATAATGCGCTTAATCTGGTCATTATTTTCGGTAGCTGCGCAGCATTGATTCTGATGAGCTTTTGGTTTCGCCGCGGAAATCGTAAAAGAAAAGGTTTTTTATTCCATGCGGTGCAATTTTTAATCTACACCATAATTATCAGTGCTGTTGGTAGCATTATTAATTATGTTATAGAAAACTATAAACTCAAATTTATCACCCCAGGCGTTATCGATTTTATCTGTACGTCCCTGATTGCGGTTATTCTGACGATTAAGCTATTTTTGCTGATTAATCAGTTTGAAAAACAGCAGATTAAAAAAGGTCGCGATATCACCAGTGCGCGGATTATGTCGCGCATTATCAAAATCACCATTATTGTGGTGCTTGTTCTGCTTTATGGCGAACATTTCGGCATGAGCCTTTCTGGCTTGCTGACCTTTGGTGGTATTGGTGGTCTGGCTGTCGGTATGGCCGGTAAAGATATTCTGAGTAATTTCTTTTCCGGGATCATGCTCTATTTCGACCGTCCTTTCAGTATTGGCGACTGGATCCGTTCACCGGACAGAAATATCGAAGGTACAGTAGCGGAAATTGGCTGGCGAATTACCAAAATTACGACCTTTGATAATCGTCCATTGTACGTACCGAACTCGCTGTTTTCGTCGATCAGCGTAGAAAACCCAGGACGAATGACCAACCGCCGCATTACCACGACCATTGGTTTACGTTATGAGGATGCGGCAAAAGTGGGCGTTATCGTCGAAGCCGTACGTGAGATGCTGAAAAATCACCCGGCCATCGACCAGCGACAAACCTTACTGGTTTATTTCAACCAGTTTGCTGACTCGTCATTGAATATTATGGTTTATTGCTTTACCAAAACCACGGTATGGGCTGAGTGGCTTGCTGCACAGCAAGACGTTTATTTGAAGATTATCGATATTGTACAGTCACACGGCGCGGACTTTGCCTTCCCCAGCCAGACGCTGTATATGGATAACATTACACCGCCGGAACAGGGTCGCTAAATCAGACATCACTGGCGTTATCCACAAGGGTAACGCCAGTTCCCATCACATCAATGCTTCACAATATACATAGTCCGACTGTACGCCACATCCTCAGGGTTATTAATGGGATAACCTTTCAGCCACGGTTTGATTAATCGTCCATTGGTATATTGATAAATTGGTGCAATCGGTGCTTGCTCCATGAGGATTTTTTCTGCCGCGTTGTAATCGGCATTACGCGCTTTAACGGTATTTTCCGTCGATGCCTGGGCCAGAACTTTGTCGTATGCCGGATTGTTAAAGCGTGAAATATTTCCTGAATGCGTTGACGTTAATAATGTCAGGAACGTGGAGGGTTCATTATAATCCCCCACCCATGAGGCGCGAATAACATCAAAATTGCCGGTGTTACGGCTATCGATATAGGTTTTCCATTCCTGATTTTGCAATTTAACATCTACGCCAAGGTTCTTTTTCCACATCGATGCTACAGCAATCGCAATTTTTTGATGGTTTTCTGAAGTGTTATACAAAAGCGTCAGCTTCAGCGGTTTTTGCGGACCATAACCAGCTGCGCTCAACAAAGTTTTTGCCTGCGCATTCAGTTCTTCCTGACTCATTTGTTCAAACGGCGAAGGTTCCGGCGTAAATCCGGCGGTAACATCTGGTGTAAAATGCCACGCTGGCTTTTCGCCCGTCCCTAATACTTTTTCGGTCATCAGGCGGCGATCTATCGTCATACTTAATGCCAGACGAACGCGCTGATCTGCCGTCGGCCCTTTTTGCGTGTTAAACGCATAATAATAGGTCCCGAGCTGCGGCGGCGTATAAACCTGCCCCGGAATATCCTTCAACAGCTTCTGATACATATTTTTCGGGAAGGATTCGGTGATATCAATATCCCCCGCGAGGTAACGCTTAGTGGCTGCGGATTCCTGATTAATTGGCAGGAAGGTCACTTTTTGCAGTACCGTTTTGGCGTTATCCCAATAATGGGTATTCGGTACCACGACCAGTTTTTCATTGACTACGCGCTCTTTAAGAACATAAGCGCCATTGCCGATCAGATTTCCGGGTTTCGTCCACTCTTTACCGCTTTCTACGTTGGCTTTTTGCACCGGGAAGAAGGCAAAGTTAGCGGTTAAATTCACAAACCACGGCAACGGTTTATCAAGCTGAATTTTCAAAGTATGGGCATCAACTGCGGTGACGCCAAGCTGGTCAGGTGTAGCTTTACCATCAATAATCGCCTGTGCGTTGTTGATTCCCGCCAGCGCGGCAAACCATGCAAATGGCGATAGCGTTTTCGGGTCCACCAGACGCTGCCAGCTGTAGACAAAATCTTGCGCCGTTACCGGTGTGCCATCCGCCCATTTTGCGTTATCGCGCAGGGTAAAAGTCCAGATACGGTTGTCATTACTTTTCCACTGAGTCGCAACGCCGGGGACAATCTCCCCTTTCTCGTTCTGATTCACCAGTCCTTCAAACAGATCGCGAATGACCTGAATCTCTGGCAGGCCCACGGCTTTAGCGGGATCCAGCGACGCAGGCTCATCTTTAATGTGGCGCACCAGCTCCTGCTTCTCTGCCAGTACTGTGCCGCTCGGAACTTCTGCAGCATACGAAAGAGAAATGCTGCTGACCAACAGCGCACAACACGTGACTGAAACAGAGTGCTTCATAAGTTTCCCTCTAACCGACATTAAAATTGATGCGTAATTATTTGTTTCGCCTTAAAGAAATGCAAACAACTTCCATCAAAAAAGTGACACAGGAAGCATAAAATGTTTTATGTATCAATATATTAAATCAGATTTAGTGTAAATAATCGACGCCAAAATGCGGTAAAGCACATAGAACACCGAACACTACGTTCAGGCTTCGCACGTTCAAACCAGTTTTCGGTATCATAATCAGCATCTGTCGCCATTGTACGAAGAATAAAAAATAACCAAAACGTTGAAAGGAACTGAGAATACGTTAAGAGAGAAATTAAATTAATGTATCAGCAAGTAGTGCTAAACAGCACCTTTATACTTCAGCCTATCTATAAATAATGAGAATGCCGAGCCAGCATGTCGACGGTGTGGATAGTACAGGTGATAACCGGGTAAATCTGGTGTGAATTTATCCAAAACACGTATCAGTTTTTTTTCTTTAATAGCCCGCTCAACCTGATCATAAGGTAGATACGCCAATCCATGCCCATCAATTGCAGCATCAATGATCAGGTCTATCGTATTCAGTAAAAGCTGACCTTCCATGCGAACACGAACTTCACGTCCACCGCGTATTAATCTCCAGCGATTTGCTGTACCCGATGTGGGAAGATACAAATTAATTGCCTGATGATCTATTAATTGTGACACTGACGTTGGAACACTTCGGCGAGAAAAATAATCCGGTGAGCCAACAATAGCCATTGGTATATCTGGCCCGATTCGAATGGCGATCATATCTTTATCCATCTCCCCACCCAGACGGACGCCTGCATCAAAACGTTCAGAAACGACATCGGTCAAACCATAATCAATGGTGAGCTGAATATCAATTTCAGGATGCGATTTCAGGAATGTGCGCATTGCTGGTAACAATATCGTTTTTGCTGCATGTTCTACAGTAGTAATACGTATTGTCCCGGATGGGCGGTTCTGCAGCTCGCTCAGGGATGCCAGGGCTGAATCTATGTCATGCAACATAGGGCCAAGAACAGACAAAAGATGCTCGCCCGCTTCAGTTGGAACAACGCTGCGCGTGGTTCGCGTCAGAAGCCGCAATCCCAATCGTTCTTCTATACGACGCACTATCTGGCTTAAAGCTGACTGCGCCATGCTCAGGCGGGCTGCTGCACGAGTGAAGCTACGCTCCTCTGCAACGACGACAAACGCCATCAGATCAGCGATTTCTTCACGCTTCATTCAGTATCTCCATGCAATCTATTAATCATTTAAATGATAGGTCTAATCATGATTTTGGGTCTAATCAACTTAATGATCAATATCTATAGTGATATCACCAACCGTTAAAACGAACCGACAACTCCATGAGGAACGGAATGATGAATAATAAAGTCAGCTTCACTAACAGCAATAATCCAACCATCTCTTTGTCTGCAGTGATCTATTTCCCTCCAAAATTTGATGAAACCCGTCAGTATCAGGCAATTGTGGTATCTCACCCAGGTGGGGGCGTTAAAGAACAAACGGCCGGAACCTATGCCAAAAAACTGGCGGAAAAGGGATTTGTCACTATTGCTTATGACGCATCTTATCAAGGTGAAAGTGGCGGCGAGCCGCGTCAGTTAGAAAACCCATACATTCGTACTGAAGACATCAGTGCCGTGATTGATTACCTGACAACGCTTTCTTATGTCGACAATACCCGAATTGGTGCGATGGGAATTTGTGCCGGTGCAGGATATACAGCCAATGCTGCAATTCAGGATCGCCGCATCAAGGCCATCGGTACCGTTAGTGCGGTCAATATTGGTTCGATGTTCCGTAATGGTTGGGAAAACAATGTGAAATCTATTGATGCCCTGCCATACGTTGAAGCGGGTTCAAACGCCAGAACCAGCGATATTAGCAGCGGAGAATACGCCATTATGCCACTGGCACCAATGAAGGAGTCCGATGCGCCGAACGAAGAACTGCGTCAGGCCTGGGAGTATTACCACACCCCTCGCGCGCAGTATCCAACAGCACCGGGTTACGCTACTTTGCGCAGCCTTAACCAGATTATTACCTATGATGCTTACCATATGGCGGAAGTGTACCTGACTCAGCCGATGCAGATTGTGGCGGGCAGCCAGGCAGGGAGCAAATGGATGAGTGACGACCTGTACGATCGGGCATCAAGCCAGGATAAACGCTATCACATTGTTGAAGGCGCAAACCATATGGATCTTTATGACGGCAAAGCCTATGTGGCTGAAGCAATTTCAGTATTAGCTCCGTTCTTTGAGGAAACTCTGTAATGAAACATATTCAAATCCGCAATAGTGATATGGCCTGGCATATTGCTGCCAATAATCTGGGATAATTTTCATGAAAAATGTACTGATTCTTGGTGCTGGCGGTCAGATAGCCCGCCATGTGATTAATCAACTGGCAGATAAGCAAACCATTAAACAAACTTTATTTGCCCGTCAGCCAGCAAAAATCCACAAACCCTATCCAACTAATAAAATGCAAACAACTTCCGGCAAAAAAGTGATACAAGATCGATGACATAGCGTTGAAGAAAAGGATTTGATAATCCGCAAAATTTGCACAACACTGCCTGTAATACTTCCTGAACCAGAGACGATCATGACCGTAAACCGCCCACGCGCCGAACGCGGCGCATTTCCGCCCGGAACAGAACATTACGGACGTTCATTATTGGGCGCGCCGTTAATCTGGTTTCCGGCCACTGCAGCCAGTCGCGAAAGTGGTTTGATTCTGGCTGGCACTCACGGTGATGAAAACTCTTCGGTCGTCACGCTCTCCTGTGCTCTGCGGACTTTGACACCTTCTTTGCGCCGCCATCATGTGGTGCTGTGTGTGAATCCTGACGGCTGCCAGCTGGGGTTACGGGCCAATGCTAATGGTGTGGATTTAAACAGAAACTTTCCGGCGGCGAACTGGAAGGAAGGTGAAACGGTTTATCGCTGGAACAGCGCCGCTGAAGAACGTGATGTCGTATTACTGACAGGTGACAAACCTGGCTCAGAACCTGAAACCCAGGCGCTGTGCCAGCTTATACACCGCATTCAACCTGCCTGGGTGGTCTCATTCCACGATCCACTGGCCTGTATTGAAGATCCCAGACACAGCGAATTAGGCGAATGGCTGGCCCAGGCGTTTGAATTGCCTCTGGTAACCAGCGTCGGTTATGAAACGCCTGGCTCTTTCGGCAGTTGGTGTGCAGATCTCAACTTGCATTGCATCACCGCAGAGTTTCCGCCCATCTCCTCCGACGAAGCCAGCGAAAAATATCTCTTTGCGATGGCAAACTTGCTGCGCTGGCATCCTAAAGATGCAATTCGCCCGTCGTGAACTGAAGCGCCGGTTCCACATCTACCGCCAGCCAGGTCGGTCCGTCAAGATCGGCGAAACTGACCTGCGGCACCAGCGGTAAAGCGGCGCTAATGGCACGAGAGGTACACAACATGCAGCCCAGCATCAGACTGAAACCTTGTGCACGCGCTTCAGTCGCCAGCGCCAGCGCTTCCGTCAGACCACCGGTTTTATCAAGCTTAATGTTAACCATCTCATAGCGCCCTTTCAGCGCCTTCAGATTGCTACGTGTATGACAACTTTCATCTGCACAAATCGGTAACGGATGAATAAAATTCTCCAGCGCCGCATCGTCCTGCGCAGGAAGCGGTTGTTCAAGCATCGCAACGCCTAAATCCGCCAATAGCTGGCAACGCGCCGCCAACCCTTCTGCACGCCAGGATTCATTTGCGTCAACGATCAGCGTCGCATCGGGCACAGCTGTGCGAATTGCCACCATCCGCTCACTGATAAGATGGTTATCCAGCTTCACTTTCAGTAATTTCGCGCCTGCCTGCCAGAGTGTTGATGCACTATTGGCCATCTGATCAGGCGTACCGATGACAACCGTCTGTGCAGTGATAACTGTCCCAGGAAGCGTTATGCCGATCAAATCAGCCAGCGATTGCTGCTGTTTTCGCGCCGCCAGATCCCACAATGCACAATCCAGCGCATTACGTGCTGCGCCGGCAGGGAGAATTTTTTGCAACTCCTCCCGTGTCAGCCCTTTCTCTAATTGCGGTACGACGCTCATAATTTGCGCCATTACCGAGGCATCACTTTCCCCATAACGCGGATACGGCGTGCATTCGCCGGTGCCTTTAATACCCTCTTCTTCCAGTTCAACCACCACCACGCGCGCTTCACTGCGACTTCCCCGGGCAATCACAAACGGGGTATGTAAGGGCCAGGCTTCCTCAAATACCTTAACGGTTCTCATCTTTACTCCTTGTTGTCGCGGTGGTCTGCGGATTAAGCGCAAATAGCGTTTGCTGTGTTATTGACAGTTAGCATAAACTAGGTGTGACGTTAACTATATGTAAACAGGAAAGATAATCATGTCACAAACCGTTCATTTCCAGGGCAACCCGGTTACAGTCGCCAATTCCATCCCGCAGGCGGGTAGCAAAGCGCAGACTTTTACTCTCGTGGCAAAAGATCTGTCTGACGTCACCCTCGGTCAGTTTGCGGGTAAACGCAAAGTGCTGAACATTTTCCCGAGTATTGATACCGGAGTTTGCGCCGCATCAGTACGTAAGTTTAACCAACTGGCAACCGAGATCGACAACACCGTTGTGCTGTGTATTTCTGCCGATCTGCCGTTCGCCCAGTCTCGTTTCTGCGGCGCAGAAGGTCTGAACAACGTTATCACCCTCTCCACTTTCCGTAACGCTGAATTCCTGCAAGCCTACGGTGTGGCAATTGCTGATGGCCCACTGAAAGGTCTGGCAGCACGTGCCGTTGTGGTTATTGACGAAAATGACAATGTGATTTTCAGCCAGCTGGTGGATGAAATCACCACCGAGCCGGATTACGAAGCAGCTCTGGCTGTACTGAAAGCATAATTTAATATGCCTGATGGTGTTGCACCATCAGGCATATTCGCGCTTACTCTTCGTTCTTCTTCTGACTCAGACCATATTCCCGCAACTTATTGGCAATCGCGGTATGTGAAACGCCGAGACGTTTTGCCAGTTTGCGCGTGCTGGGATAATTGCGATAAAGCTGGGTTAATACCGAGCGTTCAAAACGGCTGGTGATTTCGTCCAGCGAACCTTCCATCGCATCTTCGCCCACGGCTACCGTTGCGGCGTCATAATCTGGCAACAAAATATCCTGTGGACGCAGCTCATAACCGTCCAGTTGTGTCAGTGCGCGATAGATAGCGTTCTTTAACTGCCGCACATTTCCCGGCCACGCATAACGCGTAAGTACAGTATTCAGGTCAGCGGCCAGTTTCGGACGCGGCACGCCCTGCTCGTCGGCAAAGCGGGCGACGAACAGCTCAGTTAACGGCATGATGTCCTGCGGACAGTCACGTAGCGGCGGCAGATTGAGCGTCAACACGTTCAGACGATAATAGAGATCTTCACGGAACATGCCTTTTTGCACCAGTTCGACCAGATTCTTCTGCGTAGCGCAAATCACCCGCACATCGACATGCACCTCATGGTCTTCGCCAACCCGACGGAAAGTGCCATCATTAAGGAAACGCAGTAATTTCGCCTGCATCCGTGGTGACATTTCCCCTATTTCATCCAACAGCACCGAACCACCGTTCGCCTGCTCAAAGAATCCTTTCTTCCCTTCCGGAGCATGACCAAACAGTTCACTCTCGACCGCATCTTCCGGTATAGACGCACAGTTCAGCGCCAGGTAAGGTTTGCCCGCTCTGGGGCTTGCCTGATGGCAGGCGTAGGCAAAGAGATCTTTACCTGTACCTGTGTCACCCGTAATCAGCAGCGGCGCGCTTAGCATCGCCAGTTTCTGCGCCTGTTCGACAACATGCTTCATTTTCGGGCTGACGGCGACAATTTGACTGAAGGCGCTGACGTCCTGGGCGGCGACATTTTGCAACTGGCGGCCCATACGAATCGTTGATCGCAACATCACCACCGCACCGGTCAGGACGTGTTGATCATTTTCATCCTGAAGATAAACAGGCGTAATCTCCATCAGGAAATTCTGCCCATTAATAACGACATGCTCGTTATGGGAATCTTGCGGTTCGCTTTCCAGCCAACGTAAAAAATTAAAGCCGTTAATCAATTGTGCGGCGGTATGGTTGCGCAGGCGATCCAATTTTTGCGCAAAAAGCTGACAGCTCGCCGGGTTCGCCATATCCACTTTGCTTTTCATATCGACAGAGAGCACAGGTTCGGGCAACGCCTCCAGTAACGCGCTCAACGCCAGATGCTCACGTTCGGAAGGCATCCACGGGACAGTACGCACATCGGTAACACCTGCAATACGGCGTATTTCGGCCATCAGACTGCTGAAACTCTCAAACTCCAGTTCAGCAAAATTGAGGTAGATTCGCCCAATGGGATCAATCTCAATACCGCGTAAATCAATGCCTCTTAGCACGAGTAGATCGAGTAATTCGCGGGTCAGACCGAGTCGGTCTTCACAAAAGACTTCCAGACGCATGGGAACCTTCACCTGAAAAAAGAACAATTAATATGATGATATGACACTATTTGGATAGCAGGAAGGTTTCTGTCAACAATCATTGACACAAAGACGGAAAAACGGGCACTTCGGCGTAAAGATATCCGGTCAGCACCCGATATTGCATTATTTTTCGCTGGGCGTTTTGCCTTTTTGCAGCGTTTCTTTCACCTGACCGATAAGCTGACGACGGAAATCCCCGAGGCGAGGTTTGTCATCGTCAATCCACGGCAGCGGGCGGCAAAGCTCCATAGCTTTAATCCCGAGTCGTGCCGTCAGAAGTCCAGCACCAATTCCCTGAGCTGCGCGGGTAGACAAACGAGCAGCGAGATCTTGCGACATCCAGTCCATCCCCACTTCGCGCACCAGTTCGCTGGCTCCGGCAAAAGCGATATTCAGCAATACCAGCTTAAACAGACGCAAACGGCTGTAATACCCTAGTTCAATGCCATACAGCGTGGCGATGCGATTAATTAAACGCAGATTGCGCCAGGCGATAAACGCCATATCGACCAACGCCAGCGGGCTGACCGCAATCATCAACGTTGATTCCGCCGCCGAACGGCTGATTTCGCGCCGCGCCTGGGCATCTAAAACTGGCTGGACCAAATGCGCATACAAACTGACCACTTCACGGTCGTTTTGCGTTTCATGGATTGAGGCATACCAGCGTTGCAGCGCTGGATGAGACTGATCAATACCCGCCTGCTGCGCCAGTTTTTCGCAAAATGCGCGGCCTTTGCCCGTGCCGTGGCTGTGCAACAAATCGCGCGCTTCGTCGCGTTCATGGGCGCGCTGTCGCAAGCGCCATAAGCGCCGCCACTCTGTTACCACAGAACCTACGCCAGCGCCGATAATCAATGCCCCAGCGGCACATCCACCCAGCGCCACCCAGTCCTGAGTTTGCCAGGCATTCATTGTCCACTGTACACCCTGCCCGACAACGCTTGCGCCAAACAGAGCCAGCCCGCCCATCACCATTTTGCGCCACAGGCTGCGTTTCGGACGTAACGCTGCATCCATTACCGCTTCAACTTGCCCCTCTTCTTCAGGCGCTTCATCGAGCGTGGCCGGGGCAAAATTTTGCGCCTGATTTTCGTCAAAGGTCTGCTGCGCCCTGAATTTTGGATTCTGATCGACCTCCAGCGGACCGTCGAAATCAATACGTGGTTTTAACGGTTCGGTCATCGCAATTTATCTCCTATTAAAAATTCAAGCGCGGCATCAAGACGAATATGCGGCAGCGGTTTGTCGACATCCATCACCTGCGGGCGAAACGCTTCAAACTGGAACCCTTGCTTGTCCCAGAACGCCTGACCGGGCAAACGCGCAGGAACTTCACCGGGATAAACGGTGAGTGGCGCACCATCGCTGAGCCGGTTACCGCGCAATGCCGGAATTTTCTCGCCGTTGACGTCAATAATGCCGCTGGTGGTCGCCTGCACCGAGGCCAGCCCCAGGCAATCCATACTAATCCCTTCAAACGCCGCATTTTGCCAGGCATCCTGAATCAGTTGTTGCAGTAATGAAACCATATTGGCGTGCTGATCGATGGTCACATGGTCCGCTTTAGTGGCAGCAAACAATAGCTTATCGATAACCGGCGAAAACAAACGCCGGAACAAGGTACGCTGCCCGTAGTGGAAACTTTGCATCAGCTGCGTCAGTGCCAGACGCATATCATTAAATGCCTGTGGCCCACTGTTGAGAGGTTGCAGGCAATCAACCAGCACAATCTGGCGGTCAAAGCGCAGAAAATGATTCTTATAGAACCCCTTCACCACCTTCTCGCAGTAATAATTAAACCGCTCGCGCAGCATTCCGGCATTGGTGTGCTTATCGGCCTGCGCCAGTTTGGACTCGCCCCAGGCATCGACATCCGGCCACGGGAAGAATTGCAGCGCGGGCGCACCTGCCATATCTCCCGGCAAGACAAAGCGCCCAGGCTGAATAAAGTGCAGCCCCTGCTGTTTACAGTGGTGGAGATAATCGGTCCACGCGGCGGCAATGTCTGCCAGCCGGTTTTCGTCGGCAGGCGCTAGCGGGTCCAGCCCTTCGCACATCATTCGCCATTTGACCGACCATTCGCCGCGCTGACCATTGAGTAAGCCCGTCATCTGGCGTGACCAGCTTAAATAGTCCTGCGCCAGCATCGGCAGGTCGAGCAACCATTCGCCGGGATAATCCACAATCTCCAGATACAGCGTGGAGGTGTCCTTGAAGTGGCGTAGCAGCGAATCGTTCGATTTAAAACGTAGCGCCAGGCGGATTTCACTGACGCCGCGCGTTGGCGTCGGCCAGGCGGGAGGATCGCCATATAACTGCGCCAGTCCTTCATCATATGTGAAGCGCGGAATGCCAAAGTCACGCTGAGGAATGCGTTTTACGCCCAGCAGGCGCTCTTCACGCACCGCGCTTAACAGCGGCAAGCGTGCTCCGGCGTGAATATTGAGCAACTGATTGACCATCGCAGTGATAAACGCTGTTTTGCCGCTGCGGCTTAGTCCGGTTACGGCGAGGCGCAGATGTCTGTCGACACCCCGATTCACCAGCGCATTAAGTTCATTTTTAAGTCGCTTCATTGCTGTCCTGTGCTGCTCTGAAGACCAGAAAAAAATCATTCGTAAGGATATGAATGTGGGGGCCAGGCCATTGATTATCAACTGCCCGTGTTGTCATCGACGGGCGAACTCCATAAGATGTGCAGCATTCACGTTCGGACGGAGTTCCTGACCTATGTCCCCTACTATTTATGATATTGCCAGGGTTGCAGGCGTATCAAAATCCACCGTATCACGCGTGCTGAATAAGCAAACTAATATCTCCCCGGAAGCGCGCGAAAAAGTGTTACGGGCCATTGAAGAATTACAGTATCAGCCAAACAAGCTGGCCCGCGCGCTGACCTCTTCGGGTTTTGATGCCATTATGGTGATTTCTACCCGTTCGACCAAAACTACGGCGGGTAATCCGTTTTTCTCTGAAGTTTTGCATGCCATCACCGCCAAAGCTGAAGAGGAAGGTTTCGACGTGATCTTGCAGACGTCGCACAATCCGGCAGAAGACTTACAAAAATGTGAAAGCAAAATTAAGCAGAAAATGATTAAAGGCATTATTATGCTAAGTTCGCCAGCGGATGAGTCATTTTTTGCCCAACTTGATAAATACGATATTCCTGTCGTGGTGATTGGCAAAGTTGAAGGTCAATATGCCCATGTTTATTCTGTCGATACCGATAATTTTGGCGACAGCATTGCGTTGACCGATGCATTAATTGAAAGTGGGCATCAAAATATTGCCTGCCTGCATGCTCCGCTTGATGTCCATGTTTCAGTGGATCGGGTAAATGGTTATAAGCAGAGCCTGGCTGCGCATAATATTGCAGTGCGTGATGAATGGATTGTTGACGGCGGTTATACCCATGAAACAGCACTGCAAGCCGCGCGGGAATTATTAAGCCAGTCACCGTTGCCTGAGGCAGTGTTTGCCACTGACAGCCTGAAATTAATGAGCATTTATCGTGCGGCGGCAGAGAAAAATATTGCTATTCCGCAGCAGTTAGCGGTGGTGGGTTATAGTAATGAAACGCTGTCGTTTATTTTAACGCCTGCGCCAGGCGGTATTGATATCCCAACACAGGAGTTAGGTCAACAAAGCTGTGAGTTATTATTCCGCTTAATTTCTGGAAAACCGTCACCACAGAATATTACCGTTGCCACGCATATGACGCTGAAATAAATACCAGCTACCTTGCCTGAATGCCGGATGCGATGCTAGCGCATCTTATCCGGCCTACATTTATAGTTCGGATAAAGTACTCGTGCCGCATCCGGCAATTTAGCCCATTATCAGAACGAGTAATTTACGCCGACACCTGCATAATGGAATTTATCGCTGTCGCCTTCGTCGTGATCCTGCCACTCAAACGCGTATTCCAGCGAAACGGAAAGCCCGTTCTGGAAATCATAACCGTAAAATAAACCTACACGGTTAAAATCATGGCCTTCACGTTCAATATCATCCTGCCAGTCCCAGTTACTCCAGCGATCCAGCCCAATGCGCGTATACGGCGTCACCGAGTGGTTGCCGAGCGTCAGCGGCAAATAGGCGCGAATTTCTTGCGTAGAAAACTCACCGTTATTGCGGCTGTCGTCCATATTAAAGCCGCGCTCGAGATAATAGTTCACTCGCAAGGCAACCGTTTCGTTGAAGGTATATTGCAGGCCTGTTTCCGTTTCGACTCGGGTATCAGCGTAACCGGTCGTGTTCAGATCGTTGGCAAATTTATACATCGATAACCAACCGTTGAAACGTAAATCGTCCGTCAGTTTCACATCCCAGTCTGGCGCGATTTTCCAGCGCTGCATATTCGCCGTGTCTTTACCCGGTTCATCAACGTAGTGATAACCATAATTACGGAAACCACCGGTCAGGCCGAAACTGAAATCATCGTTTTCGAGGAACTGATAATGCACCTCCAGCTCCGGGCGATCAAACCACGTTCCACGTTTACCCGCGCTATAATCTACCGGCCCTTCCTGATAATAGGCCAGAGCAATTCTCCACGGCCCGTTGGCGGCATTAAAATAGACTGAAGGCTCCGCCAGCCCATCCATATCTTCGCCATAACCCTCGACGTTTTCTATTTCGTACATCGCGCCGATATTAAAGTGCCAGTCGTTCTTTTCCTCGGCCTGTGCGCAGGCCATTCCCGCACACATCACCAGTGCGGTACAGGGTAATAACTTTTTCATTATTGTTCCTTGTATTATCCTGGGGGAATGCCTTCCCCCTGTATTTAGCGAAGTGCTATTTCCGTTTCTGCATCAAAGAAATGACATTTCGTCATATCAAAATGAATAGTGATATTTTCTCCTGCATGATAATCATTTAACGCACCAGCACGGACCACTAACTCGTGCCCCCCAACCGTGGTGTAGAGCATAAATTCCGCACCGGTTAATTCTGCCACGCTAATTTTGGCGGAAATGTTATTTTCCTCTTGCGCGTCCGGATGAATATCTTCCGGACGTATTCCCATCACGATGGGCTTATGCAAACTTCCCTGTGTTTTCAGAACCGCTAATTTCTCTTCGGGAATGGTTAATTTAAGCGTTTCCGTAACGAATTTATCGCCATCGATCGTGCCACGAATAAAATTCATCGCCGGTGATCCAATAAATCCGGCAACAAACATATTCGCTGGTTGGTTATAAACCGTTTTCGGCGCACCAACTTGCTGAACAATCCCATCCTTCATAATCACAATCCGCGTCGCCATGGTCATCGCTTCGGTCTGATCGTGGGTCACGTAGATCATGGTGGTATTCAGCTTCTGGTGCAGCTTGCTGATCTCTGCGCGCATTTGCACGCGCAGCTTGGCATCAAGGTTAGAGAGCGGTTCATCCATTAAAAACACGCCCGCTTCGCGCACAATCGCCCGCCCGAGCGCCACACGCTGGCGTTGCCCGCCGGAAAGCGCGCCCGGCTTGCGTTTCAGGTACTCACGCAGGCCGAGAATTTGCGCCGCCCAGTTCACCCGCTCATCAATCACCTCTTTGGCGATTTTTTGCATCTTCAGGCCAAACGCCATGTTGTCGTAAACCGTCATATGCGGATACAACGCGTAGTTCTGGAACACCATCGCTATATTGCGTGCTTTGGCTGGAACGTCATTCATTCGTTTGCCGTCGATCAACAGATCGCCGCCGCTGATCTCCTCAAGCCCGGCAATCATGCGCAGGGTGGTCGACTTACCGCAGCCCGACGGGCCGACAAACACGATGAACTCTTTATCGGCAATTTCCAGGTTGAAGTCCTTCACCACATGCACCTGGTTATCGTAGATTTTTTGAATATGTTGTAACGAAAGCTGAGCCATGTTGATTCCTTTGCTATACGTTTTGCCAGAAGGCCGATAACCGCGGCCAGGTGAGTGATTCCGTTGAAGGCAACAGTAATTGCGCCCCGGTTAAGCCCGCGCCGATCCCCACCGAGCGCATACCGCTGGCGTTAATGGCGTCAATGCCCGCCTGCGCATCTTCAATGCCGATACATGCCTGCGGCGGCACGCCCAGCCCTGCACAGGCGGCGAGAAAGATTTCCGGGTCCGGTTTCGAGTTTTTAAGTTGGGAAGCATCCGCGTAGAAGGTGAAAAACTCGCGCAGCTCCAGCGCCGCTAAAATCGTCGGCGCATTCAGGGAGACAGAAGCCAGCCCAACCGGGATCTGCTGTGCACGGAGAGCTGCCAGCAAAGAGCGAATGCCGGGTAGAACAGCGTTGACCGTCAACTCGCGCAGTGAGTGGACATAGAGCAGATTTTTGCGATACGCCAGTTGCGCCCTCTCCTGCGAGTTAAAGTCGCCCTCTTTGCCCCCGTGTTGCAGAATGCGCCGCAGAGACTCATCGCGGCTGATCCCTTTTAGGGATTCGTTAAACTGCGCATCAATGCTGATGCCAATTTCAGCGGCAATCTGCTGCCACGCCTGGAAATGCAGATGCGCGGTATCGGTGATTACACCATCCAGATCGAAAATTACCCCTTGCAGTTTCATTCATCCTCCTGATGTGTGGTAGCGGTCCCATTGAAGGGCAAAATAAAATCACCCAAACAGAAAACAGATTCTTCAGCCACGGATATAAGCTGACCGTTCAAACGCAGTGAAACGGGCGCAGAAGTTCGAATCGCAATACGCTGCGCGTCGAGCGTGACCTGTAATTCGCAGCCCTGCCAGAACAGAGGGAAAGACAACTGTTGCCACTGCTCAGGTAACGCCGGATTGAGATGCAATTCACCGTCACGCACGCTCACCCCGGCAAAACCCTGAATCGCCCCCAGCCAGATAGCGCCAGTTGCGGCAGCATGGATACCATCATCACAACTATGCGGATCAGCACCAAGATCGATTTCAGTCCCCTCCCGCCAGAAGTGATATCCCTGCGCCAACAGGCCACAACGTGCGGCAACAATGCCGTGGATTGCTTTACTTAATGACGAGTCGTGAATGGTACGCGGTTCATAAAATTGCAGATTGGCGAGACACGATGCCGCTGAGAACTGCTCCGGCAGCATGTAATTGAGCATCACCACATCTGCCTGCTTGAGGATCTGCATTTCGTTCACTTCTGCGCGTGAATAATCCAGCAAAATGGTTTGCTTCCCCGCCGCCGCTTTGTATTTCGCCAGATTAATCGCTGGTTTCGCCATAAACGAATCATCCTGCGGCAAAACGCCGTCGGGCTGAGTTTCTGGTAGCCACAGTTCTTTGAGGAACATTTCGGCGCGATGAATAAACGCGTCGTCGCTACAGCCAAACTGGCGGGCAATACTCAGCGCCTGCTGGACGTTGTAATACGCCATATAGCTGGTGAAGGCGTTATTATTGACATGTTCGGTATATTCGTCAGGCCCAATAACATCATGAATTTCCAGACGGTCGTTAACCCTCACCGCGCGGCTAATCCAGAACTTTGCAGTTTCCAGAAGTAGCGCCATGCCTTCATGCGCAATGAAACTTTCATCCCCCGTGGTCTGCCAGTATTGAATAACCGCCCAGGCGATATCGGCCACCAGATGATGTTCCGCCTGCGCCGAGGCCACTTTTTGCCGCAGCCCGGTGCGAATGTTAATGGCGGCAAATTCCGGCGTCTCTTCTTCGCCGCTGCGCGCGCTTTCCCACGGAAATAGCGCGCCCTGCCAGCCGTTGCGTCGCGCTTTCTCCTGCGCGCCTGGCAAGTTGTGCCAGCGATAACGCAGTAAACTTCGGGCAACCGTCGGATCGCTAAACAGATGAAACGGTAACAAAAATACTTCTGTATCCCAGAAAACGTGGCCTTTGTAGCCTTCGCCGGTTAAGCCTTTTGCCGCAATGCTGCTGCGCTCGTCGTGGGCAGGCGTCATGATGCGCAGATGATAAAGCGCATAATCTAACGCTTGCTGATCGTGCGCTTCGCCGCCATTTACCGTGATACGACGTTTCTGCCACCATTGACGCCAGTTTTCTGTTGATACTGCAAGAAGTTGGTCGTAACTCTGCTGCGCGCACATTTCAAGCTGGCGAAGCGACGCGCTGCCCCACTCGTCTAAAACGGCTTGCCTGTCATCCCGCCAGTCGATCCACACCAGTTTTTGCAACGTCACTGTCTCGCCTGCATGAAGCTGCGCACTGGTATGTTGCTGCAAACGGCGCTCTTTGGCGGTATAGCATTGCTGCACATCACCGCTCACCATACAGCAACAGCTGATGGCCACATCACTGCGTCCATCCTGGGTGGTGTAGATCCCCTGCATCAGATGCTGACCAAACACCCGCACCTGGGTTTCGTCGAGATGTTGGCGACCGTGGTTGGTTTGCGTGGCGTCGATACCTGTTGAAATCAGCACTGACGCGTCGGCGTCCAGTGGCGTAATAGTGATTTCCAGCACAATGAGCGGCAGTTGGTCTGCCGAAACAAAGCGACGGCTGGCGATGGTGTAACCTGTGCCGTTGCTGGTACGCCAGACAACGCTACGGCGTAATTCTCCACTGGCAAAGTCAAGTTCACGCTGCCAGGCTTCGCGGGATAACGAGAAAACCTCACCATTTATGGCAATCTCCATCCCCAAGATATCAGGCAGGTTCACCAGTTCGTTGATTTCACCTTTTCCCGCCCGATGATACAGCCCCGCCAGATACATCCCTCGCGTCTGGCGCGTGTAATCTTCTTCATGGCTGGCGCGAAGCCCAAGATAGCCGTTCCCCTGCGCCATCAGCGATGCATACTTGTTCAGGGTATGCTGGCTGAAATGGGGTTCTGATAACGTTACTGGCCTGGTCATAATTCCACACGCGTCCCTGTTTCTGCGGATTGATACAACGCCGCCACCAGTTGCTGGATGATGTACCCCTGCTCGGCGTCGGCTATCATCACGGGCTTGCCCTGTACGTGATTGATAAAGGCTTCCATGCTGCGCAAATGGCGGTTGTCGTCTGCCAGTTCCCGTTGCATCAGCGTCATTAATTCACCGTTGTTATCGGTGTAGATATGTGCTGGAAACAGCGTCGCACCGGCTTTATCACCACAAAAGCTGACGTTCATAATCGACTGTTCGCGGATGTTGAGTGCAAATGACGTTTCCAGCCACAGAATGCCGCCGTTATGAAATTCAATGGTGCCAAACAGCGAATCTTCGACGCTATAAGTTGCCGGATCCCACTCGCCAAATTGACCACAGCTCTTTTGCGTGCCGATCTTTTGAAAGCTATGCGCATTCACGCTTTTCACCGCCGGAAAGCCCAGCACATACATCGCAGCATCCAGCATATGAATGCCGATGTCGATCAGCGGGCCACCACCCTGCAGTTCTTTATTGGTAAAGACGCCCCAGCCAGGAACGCCGCAGCGACGCAGGGCGCGGGCGGTGGTAACGTAAATCTCTCCCAAAACGCCGTTGGTCACCTGGTCACGCAGCTGTTGCGTATCGAGCGCAAAACGATGGTGAAAGTCGTAGGCCAGCACCTTGCCCAGTTTGCGCGCGGTATCGCACATTTCCCGCGCCTGTTCTGGCGTCATGGCGGGCGGTTTTTCGCACATCACATGGCAGCCCGCTTCCAGTGCCATCAGGGTATGTTCGTAATGAAAACGGTTAGGTGAGCAGACGCTAACCACATCAGGTTTCACCGCCAGCAGCATGGCCTGCGGATCGTCCCACACGGATGCATTCCCGTATTTTTCTGCCAGCGCCTGCGCCTGGGAAAGGCGGCTGTCACAGACAGCCACCAGTTCCAGATCGTTGCGGGTGCAGTAGTACGAAGCATGAACCTTATCCGCCACCTGGCCTGCGCCTATTATCGCGACCCGCAGCGGAGAGCTTGTCATTGCACTTTTCACAAAGACCTCTTAGCAGGTACGCAACCAGGCCAACGAATCACGGTACGCCTGGGCAGGATCTTCCGCCCGGATACGCCCTTCGTACACTACATAGCCCTGATAGTTATCCGCGCGCAGCTGTTCAAACAGCGCGTGGAAATCCAGGGTGCCGCTGCCCGGCTGGTAGCGATGGTTATCCGCAATATGCACATGACCGAGCAGGTCGCGGTTGTCATGCAGCGCCTGCGCCAGGTTATCTTCTTCGATATTCATGTGATAGAAATCGCCGATAATCTGTACATGTTTAAGATCGTTTTCGACGATGTAACGGCGGGCATCGGCGAGGGTGTTGATCATATGATCCTGATAGCGGTTTAACGGTTCGAGATACACCACGGTTCCGGTACGCGCGGCGACCTGTTCCAGTACGCGCAGGGAATCACTCACCATTTTGCGGTCGCCGTCCAGGCTACGCGGCGAGGTCATCGGCGGTAAGCGGAAGGTAAACATGCCCCACGCTGCCGGAACGACGATACCTTTACCCCCCACTTCTGCCAGCGCTTCGAGAATGCGTTCGATCTGCTTTAAGCCATTAAGACGACGCTCTTCGATAAAGTCGCCAATCCAACCGTCATAGCCACCGCAGGCGGTGGTCACCGGTAAACCGGTTTCTTTGATTGCTGCTTTGACTTCTTCGAGATTGTTGACCAGCAGTTTGCCGTCAATCTCAAAACCATCGAAGCCCATCTCTTTGATATAACGAAATTTCTCCAGAATGTTTTCCGGAAAGAATGCCTGATTCTGTGTGCCTATTTTCATTTTTTCATTCCTTTGAATTAAAACGTAACGCCCATTTTGATGCTCTGTTCCGGATGCTGATCGACATACTGCATGTAGCTTTCCGGGCTATTGGCAAAGGTCACTACCGGGTCGATTAAATCTTCGCAATTGAGATAACCGTTCATCAGCAGTTCCCAGCAGGTTTCTTCAATACGCTTACGGCTCCAGCGCGGATAATCCGGGTTCGGTTCGCTGCACGCGCGGGAGAAAACAATTTTGGCGTTATTGAAATGCGCTTCGCGTCCGAGGTTAAAACCTTCAGCAAATGGTTTGGCAAACGCGACATAAGAGATGGTGCCGCCATAAGCAAGGCCACGCAGCGCCGATTGCAGCGCGTCGGCGTAACCGCTGGTTTCGATAATCACATCGGCACCCTGCTTGCCGGTCAGCGTTTTGATCTCTTTTCCTACGTCAGTGCCAATGGGGTTAAGGCAGAAATCAGCACCGTGGCGACGGGCAATATCACAGCGATAGGCGATAGGATCGACGCCAATCACCACCGACGCGCCAGCGCGTTTCGCCAGTTGGATGGCTATTTGACCAATCGCGCCAAGCCCTACCACCACCACAAAATCACCCACGCGCACGTTGGCATCGCGCACGCCGCTCATGGCAAACTGCGCCGGGTCGTAACAAACGGCGTTTTTCCACGAGCTGCCTTGCGGCATTTTGCGCAGCTTGTAGTTATTCACCGCGTTAATGATGACCGTCTCGGAGAGCGGGCCGTAGCCGCATACGCTGTCGCCCACCGCGTAGTCGGTAACGTCGCTGCCGCACTCGATAATGTCGCCAACCACCATGTTGCCAAGCTGGAATTTGCCAAACTCAATGCCGCGCGGCGCATCTGCCGGACGCGGAGTGAACATCTGCCATTCGCCGTTAAAGTCTTCATCGATAAACGGGCTGGCGGCGCGGAAGTCGACCACTTCCGTTCCGTGTTTCGGTGCGCCGAAACGCACGCGGATTTTCACTTCATTGGCTAAAATCGCCCGATCTTCATACTCAACCAGCGCAGCAACACGCGGTGCTGTGGCTACTAACTTTTTCATTTAAAACTCCTTGTAAAGAAACTGGCCGCTTTAGCCCTTCACGCCACCGGCGGTCAAACCACTCTTAATAAAACGTTCCGAAAGCGCATACATAATCACCACCGGCAATGCGGTCACCAGTGAGGCCGCCATCATCCGTCCCCAGATGTAATCTGGCGTACTGAACAGCGCGTTCAGGCCCACCGGTAAGGTGAAATTGCTGGCGCTGGAGAGGAAGATCGACGCAAACAGATAGTCGTTCCACGCCACCATAAAGCAGTAGACGAACACGGATATCAGCCCGGACATCGCCAACGGCACGGTGATGCGGAAGATAATTTGCAGACGGTTGAGGCCATCCATCATCGCCGCTTCTTCGATCTCATCGGGGATGGTGTCGAAGTAGCTTTTCAGCATAAACACGGCGGTGGGCAGAGTTTGCGTCACCATGGTGATGATCAGCGCCATCTCAGTGTCGTAAATGCCCAGCGCGGTGATGATTTTGAACAGCGGCACCACCAGCAAAATGCCAGAGAACATATACACCGTGTAAAAGCTGGCGTTGATGGTCATCCGACCTTTAAAGCGCAGGCGGGAAAGCGCGTAAGCCCCAAGAATGCCGAGGAATACCGCCACCACGGATGAAACCACAGACACCACCAGACTGTTACGGAAGTAGTCGACAAACGGGAAAATCATCGGGTTAAAAATGTCGACGTAATGCTTCAGCGTCCACTGCTGCGGCAGCAGCGTAGGATGCAGTGAGATCGCCTCTTTCGCGCCCTTGAACGAGGTCATCAGCATCACAAAAAATGGAAACAGCGTGATGATGAGAAACAGCGCCAGCCCGCAGTAAAAACCGATGCGACTGAGTGTGCGTTTATTTGTTGCCATTGAGGTTCACCCGTTTCCTGGTCAGCAGAATGACAGCGAAAATAATGATGAAGAGCACCACCGAGATCGCCGCCGCTTTTCCTAAATCATTAAAGGCAAAGGCGGTTTTGTAGAGATATACACCGAGAATATCGACCTTGGTCGTCAGCAAATAAACATCCGCGAACATGTAGAACATCCAGATGGTGCGCAGGGTCACCACCGTCGCCAGGACCGGCATAATCGCGGGCAGCGTGACGATACGAAACCGTTGCCAGGCATTAGCGCCATCCATCTCTGCCGCTTCGTACAGCGATTTGTCGATGGTCTGCAAAATCGCCAGAAACGAGATAAAGGCATACGGGAAGTAGCGCCAGATGGCGAACAGCACCACCAGCACAAAGCTACTGCCCGGATTATCGAACCACAGCGGTGCCTGCTCATAGAGATGCAGAAGATCGACGCCGAGGTAGTTCACAATGCCGTAGCCGTTGTTGAACATGTATTTCCAGGCAAACACCAGCGAAATGGACGGCGTTACGTAGGAGAGGATCACCAGCGAACGCGCGGTTTTGCGCAGGCGGAACTCGCGGTTGAAAAACATCGCCACTGCCAGCCCGAGCACGGTGCTGCCCGCCACCACCAGCGCGGTATACCAGACCGTCATCCACAGCGAGTGCCAGAAGCCGGGATCGGAGAGGATACGCACATAGTTACTCACCCCAACAAAGGTTGACTCGATGTTGGGATTGAGCGGCAGACGTAAAAAACTGATTTCGATATTCGACACCATTGGCCAGGCCACCAGACCACCCAGCAGTAATAAGCTGGGCGCGAGAAGCAGCAGCGCAAAGGGCATATCGGAACGACCTGAAAAAAGCCTGTTCATTGCGGATTCCTGTCCTGGGTTTAGTGCTGTTCGATCAGTTCATCCAGCTTTTTCTGGCTCGCTTGCAGCGTGCCAGGGAGATCGGCTTTACCCACGGTGACGTTATGCACCATGGAGCTCACCACGCCAGAACCCGTCACATCACCCATGCGGGTAAAGTTTTTATCCCCTACTGCACCAAAGACCTGAATATTTGGCAGTTCACCGATTAGCTGATTCGGTAGTTCACCCAGCGCCTTAATAACGTCGTTGTCTTTCCAGGTGGCGGTAGTGACAACCGCTTTATTCACCGGCAGCGCAGCACCTGGCGACATCATCACCCAGTCGGCAATGTTGTCTGCCTGCTCCATAAAGGTGACAAATTTTTCAGCTGCTTCCGTCTCTTCGGTCTTTTGCCCGGCGGTAATGGTCAGCGAGGTCAACATGCCGTAGACCGCAGAGTTTTTCTCGGTTGGCACCACGAAACCGACGTTTTTCGGGTCGCCTTCTTTAATCACAGCCGGAAGGATATAGGTGGAGTAAATCGCCATCGGCGCGGTGCCGTTCATAAAGGCGTCTTTCACTTCCATGATGTCGTTAGAACCCGGCATAGTGTTGGCAGCAAGGTCGCGGTAATAGGTCAGTGCCTGCATCATCTCTGGTGTATCAAGGGTGATGTTGCCTTCGGCGTTAAAGACGTTAGCCTGGTTGGATAACGCAAACTGGGAGAAGGATTGTTCCGTCAACACGCTTTCTGCTGTAGGCAGCGCAATGCCGTATTTTTTATTCGCCGGGTCATTCAGTTTCTGTGCAACGTCCAGCAGCTGTTGCCAGTTTTTCGGCTCCTCAAGCCCCGCTTTTGCCAGCACATCTTTGCGATACCAGATACCGCCAATCCAGGCGCTGACAGGAACACCGGTCCATGCGCTACCATCTTCGGTACGCACAATACGCAGTACGCCATCGTAAAACGCGCCTTCACCAACGTTGCTGATGACTGTGGCAACCGCTTTGCGATCAATAAGCTGCTCTTTGTCCATCACTTTGGCGTAGTCATGGCTGGTTTCGATCACTTCCGGCAGCGAACCGCTACGTGAAAGAGTAATGACTTTAGTGTTATAGGCATCTTCTTCCACGGGCACTTGCTTAACGGTGATGCCAGGGTTTTCTTTTTCAAAACGGGCAATCAATTTACTGATAACGGCCTGGCGCTCCTGCTCCACCGAAGAATGCATAAATTCGATGGATACATTCGTTTTATTTTCTTCTTTACAGCCTGAAATCAGGGCGCAGGAAACCAGTGCTGATAACAGCACGATTTTTGATTTAATCATGAGATGTTCCTTTTTATTTAATCCACATAACCTGCCAGGGGCGCAGCGTTATTTCATTACCCAATATATCAACTTCACTAATCAGATCCCGACCATGCAGATTAGTAATATTTACATGCTGAATATTTTTACTGACATTAAACAATCCAGTCAGACAATTACCATCAGCGTTACTTCTTTGAATACGCATTACGGATGAATTAATCGTATCAATGGTAAAATTATTATCCGGATGAAACTCGTTATGGCTGCGACGAAGTGTAATTAAACGCGACAACTCATGATATACCGCATGCCTTAATGTAGCTTCATCGTTCAGTTCTCGGGTTATCTCTTTACTGTGATATTTTTTACGGTTAATCGCACGGTTATATCCGAGTTTTTCGACACCTGCGTAATCATTACGCGAGCCAAGAATACTTTGAATATATATCGCTGGCACACCGGGGAAACTTAACAAAATCGCATGGGCGAGAATAAACCTGGCGCAACGTTCTTCATCGCTACTCTCACGGCGGCTTAACGCATCCATATAGGTCACATTTATTTCATACGGACTGCGTGTACCGTCGGGATTATTTTTCCAGTTTACTAATGCACCTTCCTGCTGTAACGCCTCGACCAGCTCTAATATTTCGCTTTCAGGCAACAAGCCCCGTAGCGGGTTTAGCCCGATGCCATCGTGAGAGGCGAGGAAGTTAAACCAGGTGGTGTTGCTGGAAGGTAGTGTCAGGTTTTGCGCCCACGCACAAAGCGCCTCAACGTTCTGTTTTTGCACCGCATGCAGCACCAGTGGCGGCAGCGAGAACTGGTACACCATATGTGCTTCGTCATCGCCTGCGCCAAAGTAAGCAATGTTGTCTTTATGCGGAACATTGGTCTCGGTAATGATCACTGTACCTGGCGCAACGTTATCAATAATCGACCGTAACAGTTTGATAATCAGATGTGTTTTTCCAGATGGATGCAGCTTGTTCCCGGCTCTTTCCACATAAAGCCAACGGCATCCAGGCGGACATACTCAGCACCTTTCGCAAGGTAACAGAGTAAAACATCCACCATCGCCAGCAACACTTCAGGGCTACGGTAATTCAGGTCAATTTGATCGTCACTAAAGGTGGTCCATAAATGGCGCGTTGAATGATCGCGCATCTGGAATGGCGTTAATAACGGTAACGCACGCGGGCGAGTGACGGCGCTGAGATCGGTTTGCGGGTCAACGGCAATAAAAAAATCTTCAAAACCTGGATGCTGTTGTAAATAGTTTTTAAACCATTCACTTTTTGCCGACATATGGTTGCAGACAAAATCAAACATTAAATGACTGCATTCACCGAGTTGCTGAATATCCTGCCACTCCCCCGCTTCACTGGCGACCTGATGATAATCAATTACCGAAAAGCCATCATCAGATGACCATGGATAAAACGGCAACAAATGAACATGTGAAAAAATGCTTTGCAGCCATTGATGGTAAAACTGATTAAATGTGGGTAATGGTTTTAAATCATTGCTGTGAAATTGATCGGCATAGGTAATTAACACGACATCACTTTCATCCCAGTGTTTTTTACGTCGCTGTGTAATTAATCGTTTCGCACTCTCAAGACGCGTTACAAGTTTCTGTAAATGAGTTGCGGTAAATGTTCCACCGTAGATTTCGTCCAGGTAATCCGTAATTTTCTGTTTCATGTTGCCTTTCCGTGGTAGCGGTCCCATGAAACGAGAGACTACTCCGCAGAAAATAAACTGTCAATTGAGCACAAGGGTTTTAGTCACGCAGAAAAACATTTTTTACCAGGGAAAAAGCGTATTTGTGAGCTGACGCAAATAATCTATGGGGATGTAAATAAGGTGTGACAGAAAAAAAAACGGCGCATAAGCGCCGCTCATGGTGAATTCTTTTAACCTTTGACCTTCGGCATTGCGATGTCTTTCAGGCCACCGGCGTTCTCAACGTGGGTATATCCCATCTCGCTAAGGATCTCTTTTGCTTGCCCTGACTGGCGTCCGGCATTGCAATACACTTTCACGGTGTCGTTTTTATCCGGAACGGCGGTGGCAATGCGCTCTTTCACTTCCTTCAGGGGAATATTGATGGCCCCCTGAACGTGCTCTTGCTGATACTGCTCTGGAACACGAACATCGATCCAGTGTTCAGCGGCGAAAACGGGCAGTGAAAACACCAGTGCCAGAGCAAGTAAGCCTTTTTTAAACATGTAAGCGTCCTTCTATGGATGAAAATTGCCATCCATTATACGCCTGAGATTTAACAATTTTTGCGAAACTCCCCTCACCTTTTATAACGCTGTGCCAGTTTATTAGCAGCCCGACTTAACAGCGGTTCCAGCGCCACAGCCAGCAACATTTTCAGCGGTCGGCGAGCAACTGATTTTATCGCCCAGCCCGCCACACCCGCCGGGCCATAGCGCAGTGCGGTAAGAAGTACCAGCTTGCCTGCTAATTTGAAACCAGGCTTTACCTTTTGCCCGGCCTGTTGCCAGCGAGTATTCATAACTTTCCTCACAGTTGACGGAAACGGCTACGTAACGTGAAAGTATCGGAAGTGACATAACGTTCCATCTCGCGTAAACGCGTTTCACTTGCCGCCAGTTCACGGTCGACTTCATCCAGCAATTCGCTGCTGGAAGGTAGCTGCTCACCAAAGGCCATGTTGTCCGGCATTGGATCAAGCGCAAATGACAAAATGATGTAAGCAACCAGGGTAAACAGCGCCAGACCGAAGAAAATCGACAGCACCACCAGGATACGCACCAGTTTTACCGGTACATCAAAATAGTTGGCAATCCCGGCGCAGACGCCGCGGACCATGCCCTGCTGTGGAATACGCCATAATTTTTTATTGAGATTAATGCCCGCCATTAGCGATCCCTCCAGTTCGGATGTTCTGCATCAAGAATAGATTCCAGCGCCTGAATACGTTCGCGCATCCGTTTTGCTTCATCAGCCAGTTGCGCTAATCGCTGCTGCTCACTTTGCAACAATTCACTGCGACCAGAACGATTGCTGTAATGCAGCCATAACCAGATCGGTAAAACAAACAGCACAAAAATGGTTAACGGAATAGCCAGAAATAGCGCGCTCATAAGTACTCCTTAGACGATGAGCGGCGGCGCGTTCGGACGCCGCCTGGATGTTATTATTGATTGTCTTGCTTCATTTTGGCTTTTAATTGTGCCAGTTGTTCGCTGATTGCATCATCGGCTTTCAGTTCGGCAAACTGATCGTCCAGCGATTTTTGTTTACCGAAGCTGTGGCTTTCTGCTTCCGCTTCCATCTGGTCAATACGACGTTCGAAAGATTCGAAACGAGCCATTGCTTCATCCAGTTTGCCACTGTCCAGCTGACGACGCACATCGCGCGACGAGTTTGCCGCCTGATGACGTAACATCAATGCCTGCTGGCGAGCGCGTGTTTCGCTCAATTTGTTTTCCAGCTCGCCAATCTCTTTCTTCATGCGTGCCAGCGTATCGTCCACCAGCGTCACTTCATGTTCCAGGGACTTAATCAGATCGGTCAGTTTCTGTTTTTCAATTAACGCTGCACGTGCCAGATCCTCTCTCTCTTTCAGCAGCGCCAGTTCGGCTTTTTCCTGCCATTCAACTTCACGCGCCGACGCTTGTTCAATACGGCGAGTCAGCTGTTTCTTTTCTGCCAACGCGCGCGCCGAAGTAGAACGTACTTCAACCAGTGTATCTTCCATCTCCTGGATCATCAGACGAACCAGTTTCTGTGGATCTTCCGCTTTCTCTAACAGAGCGTTGATGTTGGCATTCACGATGTCGGCAAAGCGAGAAAAAATACCCATAATGTTGTCCTCTTGATTTCTGCGTTCAGGATTGTCCTGCTGAACTGTTAATACAATTTGCGTGCCAATTTTTTATCTTTTTGATTTATAAAGATCTGATTGAAGAATCAACAGCAACATGCCAGGATGAGTTAGCGAATTACACTAACAAGTGGCGAATTTCATCATGGCAGAATACAAAGATAATTTACTTGGTGAGGCGAACAGCTTTCTCGAAGTGCTGGAACAGGTTTCGCATCTCGCACCGCTGGACAAACCGGTGCTCATCATCGGCGAACGCGGCACCGGTAAAGAGCTGATTGCCAGCCGCCTGCATTATCTCTCCTCCCGTTGGCAAGGGCCGTTTATTTCCCTTAACTGCGCGGCGTTAAATGAAAATCTGCTGGATTCCGAACTGTTTGGTCACGAAGCGGGGGCGTTTACCGGTGCGCAAAAACGTCATCCAGGGAGATTTGAACGTGCCGACGGCGGTACGCTATTTCTTGATGAACTCGCTACGGCACCGATGATGGTGCAGGAGAAATTATTGCGCGTGATTGAGTACGGTGAACTGGAGCGCGTTGGCGGCAGCCAGCCATTGCAGGTGAATGTGCGGTTGGTATGCGCGACGAATGCCGATCTCCCGGCGATGGTCAATGAAGGCACTTTTCGCGCTGACCTGCTCGACCGACTGGCTTTTGATGTTGTACAACTGCCACCACTGCGCGAGCGCGAAAGCGACATAATGTTGATGGCAGAACACTTTGCCATCCAGATGTGTCGGGAAATCAAGCTGCCTCTGTTCCCGGGGTTTACGGAGCGCGCCAGAGAAACATTGCTGAATTATCGTTGGCCGGGAAATATTCGTGAATTGAAAAACGTGGTGGAACGTTCAGTGTATCGCCACGGCACCAGCGATTATCCGCTTGATGACATCATTATTGATCCCTTTAAACGGCGTCCGCCTGAAGACGCTATCGCCGTTTCAGAAACCACCTCGCTTCCAACACTGCCGCTGGATTTACGTGAGTTTCAGATGCAGCAGGAAAAAGAGTTGCTGCAACTCAGTTTGCAACAAGGGAAATATAACCAGAAGCGCGCGGCTGAATTACTGGGGTTAACTTATCATCAGTTCCGCGCGTTGTTGAAAAAGCACCAGATTTAGCGAAGTTGAGCAATACAACTTGCAGGATGCGGCGTGAATGCTTTATTCGGCATACATAATCAATACGTCGTTTGCAGGCCTGATAAGCGCAGCGCATCAGACATTATTGCGTTGGGCTATTAATCGCTCAGCGCATCCTGCAAAATTTTCATTGCCGCATCGAATTGCACATCCGGGATGGTCAGCGGATACAGGAAGCGAATCACGTTGCCGTATGCGCCACAGGTCAGCAGGAGCAGCCCCTGCGCCAGCGCGCGTTGCTGGATTTTCTGTGCAATCGCCGCTGACGGCTTGCCCGTTTGCGGATCGTTAAACTCTGCCGCAATCATCGACCCCAGGCCGCGTACCGCAGCAATGGCCGGAACGCTTTCTTTGGCATCAATCAACGTGTTTTTGAGACGCTGGCCCAGTTGATTCGCGCGTTCGCAGAGTGATTCTTTGTCGATAATATTGAGCACCGCGTGCGCGGCAGCCACCGCCAGCGGGTTCCCGGCGTAGGTGCCACCCAACCCGCCCGGCGCGGGCGCGTCCATAATATTCGCGTTACCGACCACGCCCGAAAGCGGCATCCCGCCCGCGAGGCTTTTCGCCATCGTCATTAAGTCCGGCTTATCGGCGTAATGATCCATGGCAAACAGTTTACCGGTACGCGCAAAGCCGCTTTGCACTTCATCGGCAATCATCACAATACCGTGCTCGTCGCACAGGCGGCGAATGGCGGCAACCAGCTCTTTTGGCGCAACGTTGAAACCGCCCTCGCCCTGCACCGGTTCGAAAATAATGGCCGCGACCTGCTTCGCTTCGATGTCTGATTTAAACAAGCGTTCGATGGCGTCGAGGGAGTCCTGTGTTGAAATGCCGTGTAAATCTGACGGATAAGGTACGTGATACACCGAACCAGGGAACGGGCCGAAGCCGATTTTGTACGGCGCAACTTTTCCGGTCAGCGCCATGGTCATATATGTACGACCGTGGAAGCCACCGCTAAACGCAATCACGCCAGGTCGTCCGGTATGGGCGCGAGCAATTTTCACCGCGTTTTCCACCGCTTCCGCACCGGTAGTGAAGAATGCGGTTTTAGCCTGCCCGCTCACTGGGGCAAGGGCGTTAATTTTCTCCGCCAGCGTGACGTAGCTTTCGTACGGCACAATCTGATACGCCGTGTGGGTAAACTGTTGCAATTGCTGCTCCACCGCCGCGACCAGATCAGGGTGGCGATGCCCGGTATTCAGCACCGCAATGCCTGCGGCGAAATCGATGTATTCGTTGCCCTCTACGTCCTTCAGCGTAGCGTTTTCTGCCGACTGGGCGAAGAAGTTACACATCACGCCAACCCCGCGTGGGGTAGCAGAAAGACGACGCTGATGGAATTCATTGTTACTCATGTTTCACACCTTTTGACTCTTCACTGTTAATCGGAAATTAAACGCCCAGACGATCGCGCAGGCTGTAATAAGCCGCGCCCATCGCGGTAAATGGCACGCGCAGCGTGCGCCCGCCGGGGAACGGGTAATGCGGCAGATTGGCGAAGGCATCGAAACGTTCGGCGTCGCCGCGCAGCAGTTCGGCAATCAGACGCCCGGCAAGATGGGTACAGGTGACGCCGTGGCCGCTGTAGCCCTGCATGTAATAGATGTTGGTATCAAGGCGACCGAACTGCGGCATGCGCGACAAGGTCAGCAGGAAGTTGCCCGTCCAGCGGTAATCAATTTTCACGCCCTTCAGCTGCGGGAAAGTTTTCAGCAGTTTCGGCACCACAAGGCGCTCAACGTCATCCGGGTCGCGCGCGCCGTAGACCACGCCGCCGCCGTACAGCAGGCGGTTGTCGGCGGTAAGACGGTAGTAATCAAGCAGATAGTTACAGTCTTCCACACAGTAGTTTTTCGGGATCAGCGAACGGGCTAAATCTTCCGACAGCCGTTCGGTGGTGATCACCTGCGTGCCGCACGGCATGCTGCGTTTCGCCAGTTCCGGCTCTACTTTATCGCCCAGATACGCATTCCCGGCGACAATCACATACTTCGCCGTCACCTGACCTTTGGCAGTTCGCACAACGGCTGGCGTGGTGTGCTGGATCTGCGTCACGGCAGAAAGTTCATACACGCGCCCGCCGTTGAGGCGGATGGCGTCGGCTTCACCAATGGCGAGGTTCAACGGGTGAATATGCCCGCCGCTGTGATCAAGCAGCGCGCCGGTATAGCGATCGCTGGCGACCTCGCGGCGAATGGCGTTGGCGTCCAGCAGTTCCAGCTGTTTATTGCCGTAGCGTTCCCAGTTCTCTTTCTGCTCTTCAAGTGTGGCGAGTTGTTTATCATTCATCGCCACAAACAGGCCGCCGGGGCGGTAGTCGCAGTCAATCTGATAACGTTTGATACGTTCGCGGATGATCTCGCCGCCTTCAAACATCATGCTGCCGAGCATACGGGCGGTATCCATGCCGTAGCTTTTTTCGATAACGTCGATGTCGCGGCTGTAGGAGTTCACAAGCTGCCCGCCGTTGCGCCCGCTGGCACCAAAGCCGATGCGTGAGGCTTCGAGAACCACTACGTCAAAGCCCGCTTCCGCCAGATGCAACGCGGAGGAAAGCCCGGTATAGCCGCCGCCGACCACGCAAACGTCGCAGGAAATCGACTCATTCAGCGTGTCGAAAGGCGCATATTTATTCGCACTGGCGGCGTAGTAACTGCTGGTATGTTCGGTCATTTCAGGCCTCCAGGCTTATCCAGATGGTTTTCAGTTCAGTGAATTTTTCAAGGGCATGCAGGGATTTGTCTCGACCGTTGCCGCTCTGCTTATAGCCGCCAAACGGCACGGTCATATCGCCATCGTTATAGTTATTGACGAAGACGGAACCGGCTTTCAGGCGACGGCTCATACGGTGGGCGCGGGAGAGATCGCGCGTCCACACCGCCGCGCCGAGGCCATACTGGCTGTCATTGGCAAGCTGTAGCGCCTGATCTTCTGATGTGAAACGGGTGACCACCAGCACCGGGCCGAAAATCTCTTCGCGGCTTAAGGACGCATTGGGGTCCACATCCACAAAGATGGTCGGGCCGATGGCCGCAGCCAGCTTTGCGTTACGACCATCCAGCAGTAGTTGCCCTTTGCCTTCGCCTTCACGAATAAAGCCATGCACCGAGTCAGCGTGAGCGCTGTCGATTAAGGTGCCCATGGTAGTTGCGGGGTCAAGCGGATGGCCCGGCTGCCAGTTTTGCGCCTGCTGTTTTAACAGGGCTAAGAATTCATCGGCGATGCTCTCTTCCAGCAACAGGCGCGTTCCGGCGATACACACCTGCCCCTGGTTGTAGAAAATGCCCGCAGCGGTGGCGCTCGCCGCTTTTTGCAGATCCGGACAATCGGCGAAAACGATGTTGGCGCTTTTGCCGCCCGCTTCCAGCCAGACGCGTTTCATGTTGCTGTCGCCCGCATCTTTCAGCAGCTGTTTCCCGGTACGGGTCGAGCCGGTGAAGGCGATGGCGTCGATATCGTCATGGCGTGACAGCGCCTGCCCCGCTTCATGACCAAAACCCGTCACCACGTTCAACACACCATCCGGCAAGCCTGCTTCTTTCGCCAACCCGGCGAGACGAATCGCACTGAGCGGTGATTTTTCAGACGGTTTCAGAACAACGCTGTTCCCTGCTGCCAGCGCCGGGCCAAGCTTCCAGCAGGTCAGCAGCAGCGGGAAGTTCCACGGTACAATGGCGGCAATCACACCGACCGGTTCACGCACGATCATCGCCAGCTCATGGCTACTGGTGGTCGCCACTTCGCCATACACTTTGTCGATTGCTTCGGCGTACCAGCGAATGGCGCGCGCCGCGCCGGGAATATCATCACGCAGGCTGTGTCGAATCGGTTTACCGGTGTCGAGGGTTTCCAGCAGCGCCAGTTCTTCGGCGTGGGCTTCCATTAAATCGGCGAGTTTATTCAGCACCGCTTTACGTTTAGCCGGAGAAGAGAGTGACCAGTCGCCGCGTTCAAATACGCCGCGTGCTGCGCTCACCGCACGGTCGATATCGACGCTCTTGCCGCGGGCAATTTTCGCCAGCGGTGCCTGGGTGACCGGATCAACGGTTTCAAAGGTTTCATTTTCCGCCGCAGCAGTATATTCACCGTTAATAAATAAGCGGGTTTCAATGGCGAGACTTAACGCTTTATCCTGCCAGTAAGCCAGATGATGAAAATTCATTATGACTCCTGTTTCACGTCTATCAGATATATGCAGTTTGTGAACGTCAGGGCGCAGAGATCCCCGGGCCGTATGCCCGTTTATTTCTGGCGACATTCTTTATATACACTTCATCCTTCAAGCCGCCTCTGCCTTGGCTGCGTTCGCTCCCCCGAATCACTTACCTGAGTAAACTCATCGGGATTCGCTCACTTGCCGCCTTGATGCAACTTGAATGATTTTGTGTATAGATTGCCGGGCGCATTGCGCTTACCCGGCTTACAGAACAAAAAGATTAAAACGTGGTGGGCGTATGGGCGCTGATAATTCGGCAAATACCTGCCGACGTATTACTGAAACTGTGCGGGATGCCGGTATTAATGGCATAACTTTGCCCCGCGACGAGGTGGTAATCCTGACCATTAATCGTCAGAACAATTTCACCTTCCAGTACTGTGCCTATTTCCTCACCCTGATGCTTAATTCTTTCCCCAGTGGTTGTGCCCGGCTGGTACGTTTCAAAGATCATCGCCAGCGTGCGATTCGGGTTACCGTTATGAACCAGCTTCATTGACACACCCTGACTGCCCATCTCAATTAAGTCGTCCTGATTAATGACGACCTGCGGCTCATCAGGTTTTTCCGGCTCGGAAAAGAATTCCGAGAGTGACAGACCATACACCTTCAGCAGCTTTTGCAGCGTACTGATGGCAGGGCTGACTTTATCTTGTTCTATCGTACTGATAGCACTGTGAGTCAGCCCGGAGAGTTCGGCGGCACGACGTTGTGAAAGCCCCTGCTGCTGGCGGATTTCCGACAAGCGTTTTCCTGGCGCCAGTCCCTCATCACTCATATTTGCATTTCCTTAAACTGTAGTGGTCAGAGTCGCTGTTTTTCAGCGATATGGTGCTGACAAGCGGTGATAAAGCCCTCGAACAATATACGCGAAAGCGCGTACTCGCTACTGTTCCATTCCGGGTGCCACTGTACGCCCAGCGCAAAAGGATGATTGATGACGCTAACCGCCTCAACTAAGCCATCCGGCGAGCGAGCTTCAACACGCAACCGTGGGCTAACGACCTTCGCCCCTTGCCCATGCAGAGAGTTTACCCAAAAGTTGCTACATTCAGGTAACAACGCAGACAGTAATCCCCCCTCTTCAACCTGAACTTCATGCGACGGTGCATATTGCTGTTCCACCGGCAGTTCGGGATCTTCCCGATGTTCCAGCAATTCAGGCTGTTCGCACAGCTTGCGATGCAACGAACCACCGGTTGCCACCACCAGTTCCTGTAAACCCCGGCAGATGGCGAAAATGGGGATGCGCCTTTCGAGTGCGGCATTAATTAACGCCATGCTCAGAAGATCACGCCCGGGATCGGCGTCAGGCTCATCGCCGTTTTCACCATATAGGTGCGGCTGCACATTGCTGGGACTACCAGGAAGATAAATGCCATCGAGTTTCGGCAAAAGTTGTTCAAGTAATGACGGTTCCGCCAGCGCATGTGGTAGCGCAATTGGCAAGCCGCCTGCGTGGATGATGGCATTCAGGTACTTTTCTTGCAGAGTCTGGGTCGCATGACCCTTAAGCCTGTTCCTGCACATTACGACACCGATAACCGGATTGTTCATTATATTTTCCATGCTCAATCTCACAAAGTGGACTAAATTATCGCCATTACTGCGGTTTAAATGACCTTTATGTTCAATATTTTTTCAATCTAGCAGTGGGTTTTCATTTTTGCAAACTCAATTTAACATTTGACAAACATTTAGTTTGCATACAGATTCGAATGGTGGTCATTATATTTTACGCTTTGATAACGAGCGGAAAACAAACCAAAGGCGAAGAATCATGGAAACCAATATCGTTGAAGTAGAGAACTTTGTTCAGCAGTCAGAAGAGAGGCGGGGTAGCGCCTTTACGCAGGAAGTGAAACGCTACCTGGAGCGCTACCCGAATACGCAATATGTTGATGTTTTACTTACTGATTTGAATGGTTGCTTCCGTGGAAAACGTATCCCTGTTTCAAGCCTGAAGAAGTTGGAGAAAGGGTGTTATTTCCCGGCCTCGGTGTTTGCAATGGATATTCTGGGCAACGTAGTAGAAGAAGCGGGTCTGGGTCAGGAAATGGGCGAGCCGGATCGTACTTGTGTTCCTGTTCTCGGTTCCTTAACCCCTTCTGCCGCCGATCCAGAGTTTATCGGTCAGATGCTCCTGACCATGGTCGATGAAGATGGCGCTCCCTTTGACGTTGAGCCGCGGAACGTTCTTAACCGCCTGTGGCAGCAGCTACGCCAGCGCGGATTGTTCCCGGTTGTAGCGGTAGAGCTGGAGTTCTATTTACTGGATCGTCAGCGCGACGCTGAAGGGTATCTGCAACCGCCCTGCGCGCCCGGCACCGATGACCGCAATACACAAAGCCAGGTTTACTCCGTTGATAACCTCAACCACTTCGCCGATGTGCTCAATGATATTGATGAACTGGCGCAGTTACAGTTAATTCCCGCCGACGGTGCGGTCGCCGAAGCCTCGCCGGGTCAGTTTGAAATCAACCTTTACCATACCGATAACGTGCTGGAAGCCTGCGATGATGCGCTGGCGCTAAAACGCCTGGTGCGTCTGATGGCAGAAAAGCATAAGATGCACGCCACTTTTATGGCGAAGCCGTATGAAGAGCACGCGGGCAGCGGAATGCATATCCATATCAGTATGCAAAATAACCGTGGCGAGAACGTGCTTTCTGACGCGGAAGGCGAAGATTCGCCGCTGCTGAAAAAGATGCTCGCCGGGATGATTGACCTGATGCCGTCATCAATGGCGTTGCTGGCACCAAACGTGAACTCGTATCGCCGCTTCCAGCCGGGAATGTATGTGCCGACGCAGGCGTCGTGGGGCCATAACAACCGCACCGTCGCCCTGCGTATTCCGTGCGGCGACCGTCATAATCACCGCGTGGAATATCGCGTGGCGGGTGCCGATGCCAACCCATATCTGGTGATGGCAGCGATTTTTGCCGGTATTTTGCATGGCCTTGATAACGAGCTGCCGTTGCAGGAAGAAGTCGAAGGCAACGGGCTGGAACAGGAAGGCTTACCCTTCCCGATTCGCCAGAGCGATGCCCTGGGTGAGTTTATCGAGAATGATCACCTGCGCCGCTATTTAGGCGAACGGTTTTGCCATGTGTATCACGCCTGTAAAAATGATGAGCTGTTGCAGTTTGAGCGCCTCATCACAGAAACAGAAATTGAGTGGATGTTGAAAAACGCGTAATTCCCCATGCGGGGTTGTTTCATCGGCCTGAGCGGAGCCAGGCCTGACATTTGCTGGTAATCCAGACATTTCCCGGATGTCGCGTTATGGAGCGCAGGCGGCAACGGGCTTCCGTTAACGATTAAGACTGTGACGAGGAAATGAGATGATGCCGATGATTAAATCCCCGCATGGCGAGGGTGGCTGCGTATGCGCCCCTCCTGCTACTGACTGGACTCCGCCCCCTTTGCTTCCCTTGCTAAACAGGTTTGATTTCAGGTTGACACGACCGCAAACCTTATTACGCAGGGGAGGCAGCAATTATGGCTATTAATTCACCACTGAATATTGCTGCGCAACCCGGCAAAACCCGTCTGCGAAAATCACTGAAATTGTGGCAGGTGGTAATGATGGGTCTGGCCTATCTCACGCCGATGACCGTATTTGATACTTTTGGTATTGTCTCCGGCATTAGCGACGGTCACGTTCCGGCGTCCTATTTGCTGGCGCTGGCGGGCGTGCTGTTTACCGCTATCAGCTACGGCAAACTGGTTCGCCAGTTTCCGGAGGCCGGTTCGGCCTATACCTACGCGCAAAAGTCGATTAATCCGCACGTCGGATTTATGGTCGGCTGGTCATCACTGCTGGATTATCTCTTTTTGCCAATGATCAACGTTTTGTTGGCGAAAATCTATCTCTCCGCCCTCTTCCCGGAAGTGCCGCCGTGGGTGTGGGTGGTAACCTTCGTCGCCATTTTAACCGCCGCGAATCTGAAGAGCGTCAACCTGGTCGCTAACTTCAATACCCTGTTTGTACTGGTGCAAATCTCCATCATGGTGGTGTTTATCTTCCTGGTGGTTCAGGGACTGCATAAAGGAGAAGGCGTTGGCACCGTCTGGTCACTTCAGCCGTTTATCAGCGAGAACGCGCACCTGATCCCGATTATTACCGGTGCGACGATTGTCTGTTTCTCGTTCCTCGGTTTCGATGCGGTGACCACGCTTTCGGAAGAGACGCCGGACGCCGCACGCGTGATCCCGAAAGCCATCTTCCTGACGGCGGTATACGGCGGCGTTATCTTTATCGCGGCGTCGTTCTTTATGCAGCTGTTCTTTCCCGATATCAGCCGCTTTAAAGACCCGGACGCCGCACTGCCTGAAATTGCGCTGTACGTCGGCGGTAAGCTGTTCCAGTCGATTTTCCTTTGCACCACGTTTGTGAACACGTTAGCGTCTGGCCTGGCCTCACATGCCAGCGTGTCACGTCTGCTGTATGTGATGGGGCGCGACAATGTGTTTCCGGAGCGCGTGTTTGGCTATGTGCATCCGAAATGGCGGACTCCGGCACTGAACGTCATTATGGTCGGGATTGTCGCGATGTCGGCGCTGTTCTTCGATTTAGTTACCGCCACAGCGTTAATTAACTTCGGCGCGTTGGTAGCGTTTACCTTCGTTAACCTGTCGGTGTTCAACCACTTCTGGCGGCGCAAAGGAATGAATAAAAGCTGGAAGGAACACTTCCACTATTTATTAATGCCGCTGGTTGGCGCGCTGACGGTGGGCGTGCTGTGGATTAACCTCGAAGCCACCTCGCTGACGCTGGGTCTGGTATGGGCTTCGTTAGGCGGCGCATATTTGTGGTATCTGATCCGCCGCTATCGCAAAGTGCCGCTGTACGAAGGTGACAGAACGCCAGTGAGCGAAACGTAATAGTCGGATGCGCGCCGCATTATCCAGCCTGAGGGTAATGCGCCGCGCCATTAACTATAAAAAGATGTATGACCCGGATCACGAGTGCTATCATCCGCCCTTATGCTTAGCGCATTAACCCCAGGGGCAAATAATGAACCACGATATCCCGCTAAAATATTTTGATATTGCCGATGAGTACGCGACCGAATGCGCAGAGCCTGTCGCAGACGCTGAACGCACACCGCTGGCCCACTACTTCCAGTTACTGCTCACCCGTTTGATGAACAATGAAGAGATCAGCGAAGAAGCCCAACATGAAATGGCTGCTGAAGCGGGGATTAATCCCGTACGCATTGATGAGATCGCAGAGTTTTTGAATCAATGGGGTAATGAGTAATTATTTAATTGCAGACGATCGGTCAGTATCGTTGTCCGGATAAAGCGTTCACGCCGCATCCGGCTAACAATGACACGCACTGCAGCGTGCTTTAATGGGTTTCTCACGATCGTACCGCTCTGCTCCTCGCTAAGTTGTTCTGTGAGTTATAGTTATAGAGAAATCACGGGTACGAATGTTGAACAGATGGCGACGCCACCTGTTCAACGACCAACCACACGGCCCTCATTACGCCCCCTGAACACAAACGGTAATGGCAAATGTCATTAAATATTAGTAAGATAGCCTCTTTACATAAAATCCCTTAATATTATGCGCCAGGTATTATCGTCTCTTTTGGTGATTGCTGGACTTGTGAGTGGTCAGGCAATCGCCGCGCCTGAATCCCCCCCGCATGCTGATATCCGCGACAGCGGTTTTGTCTATTGCGTCAGCGGGCAAGTCAACACCTTTAACCCATCCAAAGCGAGCAGTGGGTTAATTGTTGATACCCTTGCCGCCCAGTTTTATGATCGACTGCTGGATGTCGATCCCTATACCTATCGCCTGATGCCGGAACTTGCCGAAAGCTGGGAAGTACTCGACAACGGCGCGACCTATCGCTTCCACCTGCGTCGCGATGTTCCGTTTCAAAAAACCGACTGGTTTACTCCCACTCGTAAAATGAATGCCGACGATGTGGTGTTTACCTTCCAGCGAATTTTTGACCGCAACAACCCGTGGCATAACGTCAACGGCAGCAACTTCCCCTACTTCGACAGCCTGCAATTTGCCGATAACGTGAAAAGCGTCCGCAAACTGGATAATCATACCGTTGAGTTCCGACTCGCCCAGCCGGATGCTTCTTTTTTGTGGCACCTCGCAACCCATTATGCTTCGGTCATGTCGGCAGAATATGCCCGGAAGTTAGAGAAAGAAGATCGCCAGGAGCAACTCGACCGTCAACCGGTCGGCACCGGTCCGTATCAGTTGTCGGAATACCGCGCCGGGCAATTTATTCGCCTACAACGTCATGATGACTTCTGGCGCGGTAAACCGTTAATGCCGCAGGTAGTGGTGGATTTAGGCTCCGGCGGCACCGGACGTCTGTCGAAACTCCTGACCGGGGAATGCGACGTTCTGGCCTGGCCTGCTGCCAGCCAGCTATCCATTTTGCGTGACGACCCGCGCTTGCGTTTAACGCTGCGTCCTGGGATGAACGTCGCCTATCTGGCATTTAACACCGCCAAACCGCCGCTAAATAATCCCGCTGTCCGCCATGCACTGGCACTGGCGATTAATAACCAGCGCCTGATGCAATCCATCTATTATGGTACGGCTGAAACGGCGGCCTCTATTTTACCGCGCGCCTCGTGGGCCTATGACAACGAGGCTAAAATTACTGAATACAATCCGGCGAAATCGCGCGAACAGTTGAAGGCGTTGGGGCTGGAAAACTTAACGCTGAAACTGTGGGTGCCCACACGTTCGCAGGCGTGGAACCCCAGTCCACTGAAAACTGCCGAACTGATTCAGGCGGATATGGCGCAGGTTGGCGTAAAAGTGGTGATTGTGCCGGTAGAAGGTCGCTTTCAGGAGGCGCGGTTGATGGATATGAGCCATGATCTGACGTTATCCGGTTGGGCGACGGACAGTAACGACCCGGACAGTTTCTTCCGTCCGTTACTGAGCTGCGCGGCAATTCATTCACAGACCAACCTCGCCCACTGGTGCGATCCGAAATTCGACAGCGTGTTGCGTAAGGCGCTCTCCTCGCAGCAGCTGGCAGCGCGTATTGAAGCCTATGACGAAGCGCAGAGTATTCTGGCGCAGGAATTACCTATTCTGCCGCTGGCGTCGTCATTGCGTTTGCAGGCCTATCGGTACGATATCAAAGGTCTGGTACTTAGCCCGTTTGGTAACGCCTCCTTTGCTGGGGTGTATCGCGAGAAACAGGATGAGGTGAAAAAACCATGATTATCTTCACCTTACGCCGCATTTTGTTATTGATTGTCACCTTGTTCCTGCTGACCTTCGTTGGCTTCAGTTTGAGCTATTTCACTCCACACGCGCCGTTACAAGGCGCGTCACTGTGGAATGCCTGGGTGTTCTGGTTTAACGGCCTGATCCACTGGGATTTTGGTGTTTCCAGCATTAACGGTCAACCGATTGCCGAACAGTTAAAAGAGGTCTTCCCTGCGACGATGGAACTGTGCATCCTCGCCTTCGGTTTTGCGCTGATTGTTGGCATCCCCGTGGGGATGATTGCCGGGATTACGCGCCATAAGTGGCAGGATAACTTGATCAACGCCATCGCCTTGCTGGGCTTTTCAATCCCGGTGTTCTGGCTGGCGCTTCTGTTGACGCTGTTTTGTTCACTCACGCTAGGTTGGTTGCCCGTTTCAGGGCGTTTCGATCTGCTGTACGAAGTGAAACCGATTACCGGGTTTGCGTTGATTGATGCCTGGCTTTCGGACTCACCATGGCGGGCTGAAATGATCATGAGCGCAATCCGCCATATGATATTGCCCGTGATCACCCTGTCGGTTGCGCCAACAACTGAAGTGATCCGACTGATGCGTATCAGCACTATCGAAGTGTATGACCAGAACTATGTTAAAGCGGCGGCTACCCGCGGTTTGTCGCGCTTTACTATTTTGCGTCGCCACGTTCTGCATAACGCGTTACCGCCGGTTATTCCTCGCCTGGGCTTACAGTTTTCCACCATGCTGACGCTGGCAATGATCACCGAAATGGTTTTTAGCTGGCCGGGTTTAGGGCGCTGGTTAATTAACGCCATCCGCCAGCAGGATTACGCAGCCATTTCCGCCGGAGTGATGGTGTGTGGCTCACTGGTCATTATTGTTAACGTGATTTCTGATATTTTGGGTGCCATGGCTAACCCTCTGAAACATAAGGAATGGTATGCCTTACGATAGCGTATACAGCGAAAAGCGCCCGCCGGGCACGCTGCGTACCGCCTGGCGCAAATTTTATAGTGACGCCTCTGCGATGGTCGGCCTGTACGGCTGCGCGGGGCTGGCTGTACTGTGTATTTTTGGCGGCTGGTTTGCGCCTTACGGCATCGACCAGCAATTTCTCGGTTACCAATTATTGCCGCCGTCATGGTCGCGCTATGGCGAAGTTTCTTTCTTCCTGGGGACTGACGACCTCGGACGCGATGTTTTAAGCCGTTTACTGAGCGGAGCTGCGCCAACCGTGGGTGGCGCATTTGTGGTGACGCTTGCCGCGACGATCTGTGGCCTGGTACTGGGCACCTTCGCCGGGGCGACGCACGGCCTACGCTCAGCGGTGCTTAACCATATTCTGGATACCTTACTGGCGATCCCTTCGCTGCTGCTGGCAATTATCGTTGTAGCGTTTGCCGGACCGAGTTTGTCCCACGCTATGTTTGCTGTCTGGCTGGCATTGCTGCCGCGTATGGTACGTTCGATTTACAGCATGGTGCATGACGAACTGGAAAAAGAGTACGTTATCGCCGCCCGTCTGGATGGCGCATCAACGCTGAATATTCTCTGGTTTGCTGTGATGCCAAACATCACCGCCGGGCTGATCACCGAGATCACCCGCGCACTGTCGATGGCAATTCTCGATATCGCCGCGCTGGGCTTTCTCGATCTCGGCGCACAACTCCCCTCGCCTGAATGGGGAGCGATGCTCGGTGATGCGCTGGAACTGATTTATGTCGCCCCGTGGACTGTCATGCTGCCAGGTGCGGCAATTATGATTAGCGTGTTGTTGGTTAACCTCCTTGGCGATGGCGTTCGTCGTGCGATTATTGCGGGGGTGGAATAATGCCATTACTCGATATTCGTAACCTGACCATTGAATTTAAAACCGGTGATGAGTGGGTTAAAGCCGTCGACCGGGTAAGTATGACCTTAACCGAAGGTGAAATCCGCGGTCTTGTTGGTGAATCCGGTTCCGGCAAGAGTTTGATTGCGAAAGCGATTTGTGGGGTGAATAAAGATAACTGGCGTGTTACTGCTGACCGTATGCGTTTTGATGATATCGATTTGCTGCGTCTCTCCGCACGCGAACGGCGCAAACTGGTTGGCCATAACGTGTCGATGATTTTCCAGGAACCGCAGTCGTGTCTTGACCCTTCAGAACGTGTGGGTCGCCAGTTGATGCAAAACATCCCAGCCTGGACCTATAAAGGCCGTTGGTGGCAGCGTTTTGGCTGGCGCAAACGCCGTGCCATTGAACTGCTGCACCGCGTGGGGATTAAAGATCACAAAGATGCGATGCGCAGTTTTCCCTATGAGTTGACCGAAGGTGAATGTCAGAAAGTGATGATAGCCATTGCACTGGCGAATCAACCGCGTCTGCTGATTGCTGACGAACCGACCAACTCAATGGAGCCAACAACCCAGGCGCAAATCTTTCGCCTGCTGACGCGTCTCAACCAAAACAGCAATACCACTATTTTGCTTATCAGCCATGACTTACAAATGCTTAGCCAATGGGCGGATAAAATTAACGTGCTTTACTGCGGTCAAACAGTGGAAACCGCGCCGAGTAAGGAGTTGGTGACGATGCCACATCATCCTTATACCCAGGCGCTGATCCGCGCGATACCAGACTTCGGCAGCGCGATGCCGCATAAAAGTCGCCTCAATACGCTGCCCGGCGCTATCCCACTGCTGGAACAGTTACCGATTGGTTGTCGTCTGGGGCCACGTTGCCCGTATGCACAACGAGAATGCATTGTGACGCCACGTTTGACGGGGGCGAAAAATCATCTCTATGCCTGTCATTTCCCGCTGAACATGGAGAAAGAGTGAGATGATCGAAACGCTGCTTGAAGTGCGTAATTTAAGTAAAACGTTCCGCTACCGGACCGGCTGGTTTCGTCGTCAGACCGTAGAAGCGGTTAAACCCTTGAGCTTTACGCTACGTGAAGGCCAGACACTGGCGATTATTGGCGAGAATGGTTCGGGTAAATCCACGCTGGCAAAAATGCTGGCGGGAATGATAGAGCCTACCAGCGGCGAGTTATTGATTGACGATCATCCACTGCATTTTGGCGATTATTCCTTCCGCAGTCAGCGTATTCGCATGATTTTTCAGGATCCTTCGACCTCGTTGAATCCCCGTCAACGTATCTCGCAAATTCTGGATTTTCCACTGCGCCTGAACACCGACCTGGAACCGGAACAGCGTCGCAAACAGATTATTGAAACGATGCGTATGGTTGGGCTGCTACCGGATCACGTCAGTTACTATCCGCATATGTTGGCACCCGGACAAAAACAGCGTCTGGGTCTGGCGCGCGCGCTGATATTGCGCCCAAAAGTCATTATTGCCGATGAAGCCCTCGCTTCACTGGATATGTCGATGCGTTCGCAGTTGATTAATCTGATGCTGGAATTACAGGAAAAACAGGGCATTTCGTATATTTATGTTACCCAGCATATCGGAATGATGAAGCACATTAGCGACCAGGTGCTGGTGATGCATCAGGGCGAGGTTGTCGAACGAGGGAGCACCGCGGATGTGCTGGCATCGCCGCTGCATGAACTCACCAAACGGCTGATTGCCGGGCACTTTGGCGAAGCATTGACAGCGGATGCGTGGCGTAAAGATCGCTAATTTTCTGAATCCTCCTTCCAGATTATCCACCTCATTCTGACAAGAGATTAAATCTTGTCAGAATGAGGTGATGGATAAAATAAAATCAAATGCGCGTGATTTAAGACGCAATCTCACTTTGCAGGAACGAAAGCTCTGGCGATATCTTCGCAGCCGACGTTTTGGTGATTTCAAATTTCGCCGTCAACATCCGGTGGGGAGCTACATTCTCGATTTTGCTTGCTGCTCGGCGCGCGTAGTCGTTGAGCTGGATGGTGGGCAGCATGATTTGGCAGTTGCCTATGATACCAGGCGCACTAGCTGGCTTGAGTCGCAGAGCTGGACCGTGCTGCGTTTCTGGCATAACGAGATTGATTGTAATGAGGAGGCGGTGCTGGAGATTATTCTGCAGGAACTGAACCGCCGGTCACCCTCACCCTGAAAGGGCGAGGGGGCCGACCGAGCCGAATAGCTGTTGTGGTGAAAACATGGAGACAGTGCTGGAGAATATTCGGCAAGGTCTGAACCATCCCAGCCATCGCCATAAAAGGGTTAGGGGCTGTATGAGCCTGTTTGTTGCTGGGGTAACAATATTTGCACAATATGGTCCCCTCGCCCCTCTGGGGAGAGGGTTAGGGTAAGGGGAAAAGCGCCCACCCTGCCGCAGCCTGCTCCGGTCGGACCTGGCAACTATAGCTACTCACAGCCAGGTTGATTATAATAACCGTTTATCTGTTCGTACTGTTTACTAAAACGACGAATCGCCTGATTTTCAGGCACAACAAGCATCAACAATAAGGATTAAAGCTATGGGTTTTCTTTCCGGTAAGCGCATTCTGGTAACCGGTGTTGCCAGCAAACTATCCATCGCCTACGGTATCGCTCAGGCGATGCACCGCGAAGGAGCTGAACTGGCATTCACCTACCAGAACGACAAACTGAAAGGCCGCGTAGAAGAATTTGCCGCTCAATTGGGTTCTGACATCGTTCTGCAGTGCGATGTTGCAGAAGATGCCAGCATCGACACCATGTTCGCTGAACTGGGGAAAGTTTGGCCGAAATTTGACGGTTTCGTACACTCTATTGGTTTTGCACCTGGCGATCAGCTGGATGGTGACTATGTTAACGCCGTTACCCGTGAAGGCTTCAAAATTGCCCACGACATCAGCTCCTACAGCTTCGTTGCAATGGCAAAAGCTTGCCGCTCCATGCTGAATCCGGGTTCTGCCCTGCTGACCCTTTCCTACCTTGGCGCTGAGCGCGCTATCCCGAACTACAACGTTATGGGTCTGGCAAAAGCGTCTCTGGAAGCGAACGTGCGCTATATGGCGAACGCGATGGGTCCGGAAGGTGTGCGTGTTAACGCCATCTCTGCTGGTCCGATCCGTACTCTGGCGGCCTCCGGTATCAAAGACTTCCGCAAAATGCTGGCTCATTGCGAAGCCGTTACCCCGATTCGCCGTACCGTTACTATTGAAGATGTGGGTAACTCCGCGGCATTCCTGTGCTCCGATCTCTCTGCCGGTATCTCCGGTGAAGTGGTCCACGTTGACGGCGGTTTCAGCATCGCTGCAATGAACGAACTCGAATTGAAATAATCATTCTGTTGGTAAATATTGGGCGGCGTTCTGCCGCCCGTTATCTCTGTTATACCTTTCTGATATTTGTTATCGCCGATCCGTCTTTCTCCCCTTCCCGCCTTGCGTCAGGATAACGATTTCCTTTACGACCAAGGAGCGCCCATGGAACAACGCCACATCACCGGCAAAAGCCACTGGTATCATGAAACGCAATCCAGTACTGCGGAGTATGACGTTCTGCCTCTGGTCCCGGAAGCCGCAAAGGTCAGCGATCCCTTTCTGCTCGACGTGATCCTTGATGAAGAAACGCTGGCTCCCTTCCTTTCATGGCTGGTCCCTGCGCGCGTTCTTGCAGTGGAATTGTTCCCTGACCAGCTTACCGTGACCCGTTCACAGACCTTCACCGCTTATGAACGCTTGTCTACGGCCCTGACGGTTGCTCAGGTTTGCGGCGTCCAGCGGTTATGTAACTACTATTCGGCGCGACTTACGCCGCTCCCCGGGCCTGATTCCTCCAGGGAAAGCAATCATAGGTTGGCACAAATCACGCAATATGCCCGCCAACTGGCTAGCTCGCCTTCTATTATCGACAACCGATCGCGCCAGCATCTGAATGACGTCGGTCTTACTGCCGGGGACTGTGTGATCATTAACCAAATCATTGGTTTTATTGGCTTTCAGGCGCGGACCATTGCGACATTTCAGGCTTATCTCGGGCACCCGGTACGCTGGTTACCCGGTCTGGAAATACAAAACTACGCCGACGCGTCACTGTTTGCTGATGAATCAATACGCTGGCGAAGCAGCTATGAGGTGGAAAAACTACCTGAAGAGTACACAAAAAGTTCAACAGCAGAACTTTGCCAACTGGCCGAAACACTCTCTCTCCACCCTATTTCACTTTCCCTTCTCGAAAGGTTGTTAAACAGTACACGGGTTAATACACAGCCGGATAATAAGCTTGCGGCGTTGTTATGCGCGCGGATAAATGGCAGTCCTGCTTGTTTTGCCGCCTGTATGGATTCATCAAATGAATATAAAAAAATCAGCCCCCTTCTGCGCAAGGGCGAAAATGAAATTAACCAATGGGCTGACCGTCATTCTGTTGAGCACGCTACCGTTCAGGCGATACAATGGCTGACCCGAGCACCCGATCGCTTTAGCGCCGCCCAGTTCAGCCCTTTACTCGAACACGAAAAATCATCAACGCAGATTATTAATCTGCTGGTATGGAGCGGGCTGTGTGGCTGGATAAATCGCTTAAAAATCGCGTTGGGTGAGACATATTAACCTTGCCGCGTCAGACAGATTCGCGTAAAACTGTCAGCCGCTCTAATGGCCACCAAAATAGACAATTATGTTTCAGGACAACCCGCTGCTAGCGCAGCTTAAACAGCAACTGCATTCCCAGACGCCACGCGCTGAAGGGGTGGTAAAAGCCACAGAAAAAGGCTTTGGCTTCCTGGAAGTCGACGCGCAAAAAAGTTATTTCATTCCGCCGCCGCAGATGAAAAAAGTCATGCATGGCGACCGAATTATCGCGGTGATCCACAGTGAAAAAGAACGTGAATCCGCAGAGCCAGAAGAACTGGTTGAACCGTTCCTGACTCGTTTCGTGGGTAAAGTTCAGGGCAAAAATGACCGTCTGGCCATCGTTCCTGATCATCCACTCTTAAAAGACGCCATTCCTTGCCGCGCAGCCCGTGGCCTGAACCACGAGTTTAAAGAAGGCGACTGGGCGGTTGCCGAAATGCGCCGTCATCCGCTGAAAGGCGATCGTTCTTTCTATGCTGAACTGACACAATACATCACTTTTGGTGACGACCACTTTGTACCGTGGTGGGTTACCCTTGCGCGCCATAATCTGGAAAAAGAAGCACCAGACGGCGTCGCTACCGAAATGCTCGATGAAGGTCTGGTTCGTGAAGATCTGACCGCGCTGGATTTTGTCACCATCGACAGTGCCAGCACAGAAGATATGGATGACGCCCTTTTCGCTAAGGCGTTGCCGGATGACAAACTTCAGCTGATTGTGGCGATTGCCGATCCAACCGCGTGGATTGCTGAAGGCAGCAAGCTGGACAAAGCCGCGAAAATTCGCGCATTCACCAACTATCTGCCTGGCTTCAACATCCCTATGCTGCCTCGCGAGCTTTCTGACGATCTCTGCTCACTGCGCGCCAATGAAGTCCGCCCGGTACTGGCATGCCGCATGACGCTCTCCGCTGATGGCACCATTGAAGATAATATCGAATTCTTTGCCGCCACCATCGAATCCAAAGCAAAGCTGGTGTATGACCAGGTTTCTGACTGGCTGGAAAATACCGGTGACTGGCAGCCTGAAAGTGAAGCAATTGCCGAACAAGTCCGTTTGCTAGCGCAAATTTGCCAACGCCGCGGCGAGTGGCGTCATAACCACGCACTGGTGTTTAAAGATCGCCCGGATTACCGCTTTATTCTCGGTGAAAAAGGTGAAGTGCTGGATATCGTCGCCGAGCCTCGTCGCATTGCCAACCGTATCGTCGAAGAAGCGATGATTGCCGCTAACATTTGTGCGGCCCGCGTACTGCGCGATAAGCTCGGTTTTGGCATCTATAACGTGCATATGGGCTTTGATCCGGCGAATGCCGACGCGCTGGCAGCGTTGCTGAAAACGCACGGTCTGCATGTCGATGCCGAAGAAGTGCTCACGCTGGACGGTTTCTGCAAACTGCGTCGTGAACTGGATGCGCAACCAACTGGTTTCCTCGACAGCCGCATTCGTCGCTTCCAGTCATTTGCTGAAATTAGCACTGAACCCGGTCCTCACTTTGGCCTCGGTCTGGAAGCATACGCCACCTGGACTTCGCCGATCCGTAAATATGGCGACATGATCAACCACCGTCTGCTGAAAGCGGTTATCAAAGGCGAAACTGCGACGCGCCCACAGGATGAAATCACTGTCCAAATGGCCGAGCGTCGCCGTCTCAACCGGATGGCAGAACGTGATGTTGGCGACTGGTTATACGCACGCTTCCTGAAAGACAAAGCCGGGACCGACACCCGTTTCGCGGCGGAAATTGTCGATATCAGCCGTGGCGGCATGCGTGTGCGTTTGGTTGATAACGGCGCTATCGCCTTTATTCCGGCACCTTTCTTACACGCTATGCGCGATGAACTGGTTTGCAGCCAGGAAAACGGCACTGTACAAATTAAAGGTGAAACGGTTTACAAAGTAACTGACGTTATTGACGTCACCATTGCCGAAGTCCGCATGGAAACCCGCAGCATTATTGCGCGCCCGGTCGCGTAATCTCCTTTCACGGCCCATTCCTCATGGATGGGCCGTTTATTTCCCCGCTCTACCTTCGTTATATCCAGGCAGATTTTTTAACTGACTTTCGTTTGAAAACTGGCGTTTTTCCAAAACTGGATTACAAATAAATATATAAAAAAAACAATGCGTTTAGCCGCCGTTAATTTCATGTAAGTCATGTTGTTCCTTTTATTTAACCGCGGACTCCGCTGTTAACCGGAGGATATGCATCATGAAAACCGTTAGGGAGTCCACAACGTTGTACAACTTTCTCGGATCGCACAATCCATACTGGCGGTTGACGGAAAGCAGCGATGTTTTGCGCTTTTCTACCACCGAAACCACAGAACCTGATCGTACATTGCAGTTATCTGCCGAACAGGCTGCTCGCATCAGGGAAATGACGGTCATCACCTCCAGCCTGATGATGAGTCTGACCGTCGATGAAAGCGATCTTTCTGTGCATCTGGTAGGACGAAAAATCAATAAACGGGAATGGGCTGGCAACGCGTCTGCATGGCATGACACACCGGCGGTTGCTCGTGATTTATCACACGGGCTTTCCTTTGCTGAGCAGGTAGTTTCTGAAGCACATTCCGCAATAGTGATTCTCGACAGCCGGGGGAATATCCAACGCTTCAATCGGTTATGTGAAGATTACACAGGGTTGAAAGAACACGACGTCATTGGGCAAAGCGTGTTTAAACTGTTTATGAGCCGTCGTGAAGCTGCGGCATCCAGGCGCAATAACCGTGTATTTTTTCGAAGCGGCAATGCATATGAAGTCGAACTGTGGATACCAACATGTAAAGGCCAGCGGCTGTTTCTGTTTCGCAATAAATTTGTCCACAGCGGCAGTGGCAAAAACGAGATTTTTTTAATCTGTTCCGGCACCGACATTACCGAAGAGCGCCGCGCTCAGGAGCGACTGCGTATTCTGGCAAATACCGACAGTATCACTGGACTGCCGAATCGTAACGCAATGCAGGATTTAATCGATCACGCTATTAATCATGCAGATAACAATAAAGTTGGGGTTGTGTATCTTGATTTGGATAATTTCAAAAAGGTCAACGACGCCTATGGGCATTTGTTTGGTGACCAGTTATTACGCGACGTGTCATTGGCTATTTTAAGCTGTCTCGAACATGACCAGGTGTTGGCGCGTCCAGGTGGGGATGAGTTTCTGGTACTGGCATCCAACACCTCACAAAGCGCGCTGGAAGCAATGGCATCACGAATTTTGACCCGCTTACGGCTCCCCTTTCGCATTGGTTTAATTGAAGTTTATACCAGCTGTTCAGTAGGTATTGCACTCTCTCCCGAACATGGTTCAGACAGCACGGCTATTATTCGTCACGCCGACACAGCAATGTACACAGCGAAGGAAGGCGGACGAGGACAATTTTGCGTTTTTACCCCAGAAATGAATCAACGGGTATTTGAATATCTCTGGCTGGATACCAACTTGCGTAAAGCACTGGAAAACGATCAGTTGGTTATTCACTATCAACCGAAAATCACCTGGCGTGGCGAAGTGCGCAGTCTGGAAGCACTAGTACGTTGGCAGTCACCTGAACGTGGGTTGATTCCACCGTTGGACTTCATTTCCTACGCCGAAGAGTCAGGGCTAATTGTGCCTTTAGGCCGTTGGGTGATTCTCGATGTCGTACGCCAGGTGGCAAAGTGGCGGGATAAAGGCATAAACCTGCGAGTGGCGGTAAATATTTCTGCACGTCAGCTCGCCGATCAAACCATTTTCACCGCCCTGAAACAGGTTCTCCAGGAACTCAATTTTGAATACTGCCCTATAGATGTTGAACTGACAGAGAGTTGTCTGATTGAGAATGATGAACTGGCACTGTCTGTTATTCAACAATTTAGCCAACTAGGTGCGCAAGTGCATCTGGATGATTTTGGTACCGGCTACTCTTCACTTTCGCAACTGGCGCGCTTTCCGATCGATGCCATCAAACTTGACCAGGTTTTTGTTCGAGATATTCACAAACAACCTGTCTCGCAGTCACTGGTCCGGGCGATCGTCGCTGTGGCCCAGGCATTGAATCTTCAGGTGATCGCCGAAGGTGTAGAGAGTGCAAAGGAAGATGCTTTTTTAACCAAGAACGGGATCAATGAGCGGCAAGGATTTTTGTTTGCCAAACCGATGCCCGCCGTCGCCTTCGAACGCTGGTATAAACGCTATCTGAAGCGCGCATAAGTAGATGAATATATATACTTAGCGCTATATCCCGTCATTATATATCGTATTCCTGGATGATAATTAGCCGTTGCTGTTAAACACTTCTCTTTTAGCGGCAATTTTTGCATTATTCATTTTCCACTTTTACTATAAGGATGTCCTTGATGTCTGAATTTGATGCCCAGCGCGTTGCCGAACGTATTGATATTGTGTTAGATATCCTTGTAGCAGGCGATTACCACTCTGCGATCCATAATCTCGAGATACTTAAAGCAGAACTCTTGCGCCAGGTTGCTGAATCTACGCCAGACATCCCGAAGGCACCGTGGGAGATTTAACAATCGTGCCTTCAGGTTTTCCTATTTGAGGATGCCCGGCGCGTCAGTATTTTTTTATTTAGTATTATAACGTTATAAGAATTACAGCGATGAATTCCCGACAACAAACTATTCTACAGATGGTCATTGACCAGGGTCAGGTTAGCGTAACCGATCTGGCAAAAGCCACTGGAGTTTCTGAAGTTACCATTCGCCAGGATCTCAACACCCTCGAAAAACTGAGTTACCTCCGCCGTGCACATGGCTTTGCAGTTTCGCTTGATAGTGATGACGTCGAAACCCGTATGATGAGCAACTATACGCTGAAGCGTGAACTCGCCGAGTTTGCCGCGTCACTGGTTCAACCGGGCGAAACCATCTTTATCGAAAATGGTAGCAGCAATGCCCTGCTCGCCCGGACTCTGGGGGAGCAGAAGAAAAATGTCACTATCATCACGGTCAGCAGCTACATCGCGCATTTGCTGAAAGACGCGCCTTGTGAAGTCATTTTGCTCGGTGGCGTGTACCAGAAAAAAAGCGAAAGTATGGTTGGCCCGTTGACACGCCAGTGCATCCAGCAGGTGCATTTCAGCAAAGCATTTATTGGTATTGATGGCTGGCAACCTGAAACTGGATTCACCGGTCGCGATATGATGCGTACCGATGTGGTCAATGCCGTGCTGGAAAAAGAGTGCGAAGCGATAGTCCTGACTGACAGCTCGAAATTTGGTGCTGTACATTCATACTCCATCGGTCCCGTTGAGCGATTCAATCGCGTGATTACCGATTCGAAAATACGCGCCAGCGATCTGATGCATCTTGAGCACAGTAAACTCACCGTTCACGTCGTTGACATTTAACCATTTCCCTTCTCTACGGATGATTTGCAGTTTGGCAAATCATCCGCTCTAAGATGATTCCTGGTTGATAATTAAGACTATTTACCTGTTATTAACACTCTCAAGATATAAAATTATTATCAGCGATATAACAGGAAGTCATTATCACCTGCGTGATATAACCCTGCGCGCGAGCAGATTTCACGGAATAATTTCACCAGGCTTATTCTTAGCTATTATAGTTATAGAGAGCTTACTTCCGTGAATCATAAATTCAGGAGAGAGTATTATGTTTGTAACGAGCAAAAAAATGACCGCGGCTGTTCTGGCAATTACTTTGGCAATGTCTCTGAGTGCCTGTTCTAACTGGTCTAAACGGGACCGCAACACCGCAATCGGCGCGGGTGCAGGGGCATTAGGCGGTGCAGTACTGACCGATGGCAGTACGTTGGGTACATTAGGTGGTGCAGCTGTCGGTGGTGTTATTGGTCACCAGGTCGGTAAATAATCGTAAATAAATGTCGATTATCGACTCGCAATTATAATACGCTTGATTCTGTTCAGTACGAAATAACTGAATAATACGCACAGTAAAATATTCGAAAGCCACGGATATATCCGTGGCTTTTTATGTTAACCGCCTGCGAGTTTTACCTTCATCCCTTTCGCTTCAAGTAGTGATTTTAATAAATCACGCTTATCGCCCTGGATTTCAATAACTCCATCTTTAACTGCTCCGCCGCAGCCGCATTTTTTCTTCAGTTCCGCTGCAAGTTTTGTCAGTTCGGCATCATCGAGATCGACACCGGTAATCAGGCAAACGCCCTTACCTTTACGTCCACTGGTCTGACGCTGAATACGCACCACACCGTCGCCTTTAGGGCGTACAGGGGCCGCTTTGGGCTCATCAATACGTCCGGTTTCCGTTGAGTAGACCAGACGGCTGTTGGAATCACTCATCATGCACTCCGCTGTAAAGAGGCGTTGATCGCTTTCAGCGTCTGCGCTGGATCTACCGATTGCGTTACCGGGCGACCAATCACCATATAATCAACACCAGCCGACAACGCCTGTTCTGGCGTCATAATGCGGCGCTGGTCACCAGCTTCACTCCCCTGCGGACGAATGCCCGGCGTAACCAGTTTGAACTCCTGACCGAATACCTGTTTAAAGCGCACAGCTTCCTGAGCAGAACACACCACACCATCAAGGCCACATTTTTGCGTCAGTGCCGCCAGACGTTCTGCATAATCTGCAGGTGACAGTGTCATGCCAAGATCGACCAGGTCGCTGGCTTCCATGCTGGTCAACACTGTCACAGCAATCAAAAGCGGTGCATCTTTGCCAAACGGAACCAGTGCCTCACGCGCGGCGGTCATCATACGCGCCCCACCAGAGGCATGAACATTCACCATCCACACGCCTAAGTCAGCTGCAGCAGCGACAGCGTGCGCTGCAGTGTTAGGAATATCGTGGAATTTCAGGTCAAGAAAGATATCAAAACCACGCTGTTGAAGTTCGCGCACAAACTGTGGCCCAAACAATGTAAACATCTCTTTGCCGACCTTCAGACGACAATCGCGTGGGTCGATCTTGTCGACAAAGGACAGCGCGTCATCACGATTATGATAATCAAGGGCAACAACCACAGGAGAATTCGTAACAGCGCGGGAAGAAGATGAAGCAGTTAACGTCATGACCAGACCTTCTTGATGATGGGCACCGGAAGTGGCGCGAAACAGGTAAACGGCGAGCATTCTACCCGTGGAAATAAAAAATTAACAGTTGCGATTTTTCCCCTGGCAGGCTTTTTCTGCGCCGTCGTTGCCGGAGCACAATGGAACATCAATAACTAGTATGTTGTAACTAAAGTAGGATTTTTTTAAAAATTACAGGCCATCAAGACCGCGAATCGGTTTAATGGTTGACCAGGCCCGACAAGACGGACAATGCCAGTAGAGGGTGTATGCGGTAAAACCACATTTCTGGCAGCGATAACGAGGCTTACTACGTACCTTTTCGCCAACCATGTCACGCAGCACCATCAGGCTCTCTTTGGCACGCCCTTCTTCCGCTTCATTTAAGTGGTAATCCATTAACTTATGGAACACACGCATGGTCGGATGACGCTGAAGCTGGCGCGTAATATAGACCTGTGCGGCCTCACTACCGTCGCGCGCTTCGATGATATCAGCAAGCATCAATTCAGCATCGGCACCGGTGTTCTCTTCCACCGCGCGTTGCAGGAATTCTGCCCATTCGGCAGTTTTACCCAACTGCTGATAGCAGGTTTGCAACATTTCCAGCGTTTCGCTGACCAGTTCTCTGTCCTGGGATATCACGCGTTGCAAACTTTCGACGGCTTTGGCGTATTCTCCTTTCGCCATAAACACGCGTCCCATCATGATGGATACGCGGGCGCTGTTTTTATCTGCCGCCGCCCCTTTTTTTAGCAAGGTCATGGCACGATCGAGATCGTCGCTGGCCATATGCTGCAGGGCTAACTCACAGTAGAAATGGGCAATTTCGACGCGCTGTTTATCTTTACCCAGCTTCACCAGGCGTTCGGCAACATCAATTGCTTTCTGCCACTCACTGGTAGCCTGGTAGATTTGTAGCAACTGTTGCAGAGCGCCAATGCGGAAGTCAGTTTCATCGGTCAGCTGATTGAACATGTCTTCCGCGCGGTCGTATAACCCGGCGGCCATGTAATCACGCCCTAGTTGTTGAATCGCCAACAGACGCTGTTCATAGGTCAGCGAGGCGCTTTCCATTAGGGTCTGATGGATGCGAATAGCGCGATCAACTTCGCCACGCGAACGGAACAGGTTTCCGAGCGTAAGGTGGGCTTCAACGGTGCCTGTATCCTCTTTAAGCATATCGAGAAACAGGTCTACCGCTTTATCCTGTTGATTACTAAGCAGGAAGTTAACCCCCGCTACGTAATCACGCGACAAGCGGTTGGCTTCATCTTGCTTGTTTTGTTGCGCACTTCTGCGGCCCATATACCAGCCATAGGCAGCGGCTACAGGCAAAAGCAGAAACAACAACTCCAGCATAGAAAGTTATTCCTTCGCCGCTGACGAGTGCGGCACTACAGCCACGTCAGTCGCGGGTGAAAGCTGGTTTTCCAGTCGCTTTATTTTACGTTCAGCGCGCGCCAGGGAAACACGAACTCGCAGCCAGAACAGGCCACAAATCAACCAACCGATAGCAAACCCCGCAGCAAACAATACCGCCAGCAATGTGGAAATACGGTACTCCCCTTGCGCTAACAGATAATTAAACGTCACCTGTTGATCGTTCTGCGCACCCAACGTGACCGAAATCACGAAGATCGCTAACACCAGTAAGAAAATGAGTAAATATTTCACATTACTTCCCGTTATGTGGTTAGAGCGAATAAATTATGGTCAACTTACCGCAATAGCCCTTTAAAGTACCATTTTCGCGCCGTCTGCGAAATGGCATCCACGCGCATTGTTGATGATTTAAGGGCTAAATTCGGAAAATCAACCAGCGTTAACTTTCTTGTTCTCGTTGCGCTATTTCGCGATTTTCTTCCGCAGGTGGTGTTAATGGCCCACAAATTCGTTGCGCAAGCCACGTTGCCACCGCCACCAGCGCCCACGAAATCAACGTAGCTACTACCAGATCGCGTGGCCAATGCATCCCGAGCAGCAGGCGGCTTCCCATGACTCCCGTTGCCCAGACCAGCAAGATAGCAATGGTTAACGTTCGCCGACGCGGCCACAGCAAACCAACGGCCAGCAGTGCCCAACTGGCAGCAAACATCGTGTGACCGGAAGGAAAGGCAAACCCCGTCTCTTTCTGCCAGTGTGAACGCAAATATTGTGGGATATTTTTCTCTTCAGCCAACTGTTCTTTCACTAGATTTCCGCGTTCTGCTCGCTTTAAAGTGTAGAACTCATCAACCGGAATATGATGTGTTTTTTCCAGCCAGATAACAAAAGGTCGTGGTTCCTGGACTTTGTCTTTGATCCAGGATTTAACGCCTTGTCCCACAAGGATTGCGGCCGCCAGAATGGCAAATAATACAAAGGCAGCCTTAATGCGAAAACGCAGACACCAGAGAAACCAGCCGAATAAAATCAAATGTGTAATGACGCCCCAGGGCTGGGTGACAGTTTCAGTAACCCAAAAAGCCGCTTTTAGTAGCCAACTTTGTTCTCCAGGTTGCCAACGCCAGCCAGAAATCCATACGGCTACTGGCATGACAAGCAATAGTGCAGCTCCCACTGCGGTACGTCTGGCAATCGAACGCATGGCCTCTCCTTTTTGATAAGTCCCACAATCATAACTGAAAACGCCAGTTCCAGGAAAAATTGACAGATTTGTGCCATTCCGTGAACGATCGACGCGTCGTGATTAGGTGAACCCCTTCTCGTTATGGCAAAATAAGCCAATACAGAACCAGCATTATCTGGAGAATTTCATGCAGCTTAAACGTGTGGCAGAAGCCAAACTGCCAACCCCATGGGGCGATTTCCTGATGGTGGGATTTGAAGAACTGGCAACCGGACACGATCATGTCGCGCTAGTCTATGGCGATATTTCCGGGCATACCCCGGTACTTGCGCGCGTCCATTCCGAATGTCTGACCGGTGACGCCCTGTTCAGCTTGCGCTGCGATTGTGGCTTCCAGCTCGAAGCGGCATTGACGCAAATTGCCGAGGAAGGCCGTGGTATTTTGCTGTATCACCGTCAGGAAGGTCGTAACATTGGTCTGCTGAATAAAATCCGCGCTTACGCACTGCAGGATCAAGGTTACGATACCGTAGAGGCTAACCACCAGTTAGGCTTCGCCGCTGATGAGCGCGACTTCACTCTTTGCGCTGATATGTTCAAACTCCTTGGCGTCAATGAAGTCCGCTTGTTAACCAATAACCCGAAAAAAGTCGAAATTCTGACCGAAGCAGGGATTAATATTGTTGAACGCGTACCATTGATTGTAGGTCGTAACCCCAATAACGAACATTATCTCGATACCAAAGCCGAGAAAATGGGCCATTTGCTGAACAAATAACCCTCTTGCATTGTGTAATTAGTTTGCTTGCCGGAAGCAAAATAACCGGCAAGCAAATACTTGTTACTTCAACATATTACGAATGACATAATGCAAAATGCCGTCGTTCTGGTAGTAGGTCAACTCCGTCGCGGTGTCGATACGACAACGGCAGGGTACGACCTCCTGGCTACCATCCGCGCGCGTAAGCGTCACCGGAACCGTCGCACCGGGTTGTAGATTTTGCAGATCGCCAATATCAATCTTCTCTTCCCCGGTTAGTCCTAACGTTTTACGCGTTACGCCTTGCGGAAATTCCAGCGGCAGGATGCCCATGCCAATTAAATTCGAACGGTGAATTCGTTCAAACGATTCGGCAATCACCACACGAATTCCAAGCAGACGAGGACCTTTTGCCGCCCAGTCACGGCTTGAGCCTGAACCATACTCTTTCCCGGCAATCACCGCCAGCGGCGTTTGTTCCTGCTTATAGCGCATCGCAGCATCATAAATAGAGACTACGTCGCTGTCAGGTAAATGCCGCGTCATCCCCCCTTCAACGCCAGGCACCATTTCATTACGGATGCGAATATTGGCGAAGGTGCCGCGCATCATCACTTCATGGTTACCACGCCGCGAACCGTAGGAGTTAAAGTCTTTTCGCTCAACACCCCGACCTTGTAGATATCGACCCGCTGGGCTGTCGGGCTTAATACTGCCCGCCGGAGAGATATGGTCAGTGGTGACTGAATCCCCCAGCATTGCGAGGATCCGCGCACCGTGAATATCTTCCACTGGTGCTGGTGTTGCCTGCATTTCATCAAAGAAAGGCGATAAGCGAATATAGGTTGAGTCCTCCTGCCAACCGTAGGTATCGGATCGTGTGACGTTAATTTCCTTCCACTCTGCTGTGCCTTCAAAAACTTCTGCGTACTCTTTGCGGAACATTTCTGTGGAGACTTGTTCTACCGCACGGGCAATTTCTTGTGCCGATGGCCAGATATCTTTCAGATATACCGGATCGCCTTTACGATCATGGCCGATAGGCTCAGAAGCCAGGTTGATATTCATATTTCCCGCCAGCGCATAGGCAACCACCAGCGGCGGCGAGGCCAGCCAGTTGGTTTTAACCAGCGGATGGATACGGCCTTCAAAGTTACGGTTGCCGGACAGCACTGCACCGACGGTTAAATCGCCTTTTTTGATTGCCGTTTCGATAGGATCGGGCAGCGGCCCAGAGTTACCAATACAGGTGGTACAACCGTATCCCACAAGGTTAAACCCCAGTTCGTCGAGATACGGTGTCAATTTCGCTTTTGCCAGATAATCAGAAACAACTTTCGAGCCTGGTGCCAGCGACGCTTTGACCCACGGTTGCCGCTTGAGGCCAAGAGTTACGGCTTTTTTCGCCAGCAAGCCTGCAGCCATCAGCACACTTGGGTTAGAGGTGTTGGTGCACGAGGTTATCGCAGCAATGACCACAGCGCCATCAGGTAACTGATACTGATGTCCGTTCATAACATAATCGACCGGCTGGCGATCTTTATGCGTGGCATTCACTTCCAGTTCGTTACTGGCGGCAAATGCTTTAGGTACATCGGGCAGTGCAACGCGATCCTGTGGGCGTTTTGGCCCTGCCAGGCTCGCTTCAACGTCATTCATATCCAGTTCTAACGTACTGGTAAAAATCGGTTCATCGCCCGGGTTACGCCACATGCCCTGCGCTTTGGCATATTTTTCGACCAACTCAACCTGATCTTCGCTGCGCCCGCTTAAACGCATGTAATCGAGGGTTACAGCATCGATTGGGAAGAAGCCACAGGTGGCACCATATTCTGGCGACATATTGGCAATGGTGGCGCGATCCGCCAGCGGTAGTGAATCCAGACCATCACCATAAAATTCGACGAATTTCCCCACCACGCCATGTTTGCGCAGCATTTGGGTAACAGTGAGAACCAGGTCTGTGGCGGTAATACCTTCACGTAATTT